>NZ_JAMYOA010000005.1:0-403625 GCF_040319515.1 Mesorhizobium sp. M0909 | reverse complement strand
TTTTGTGCGGGGGGGGGTTTTCAAAATTTATGTGTATTAACAACCGTGTTTTTCATGTCCCCGCCCCCCCGGGGGGTAGGGGGCTGGCGGCGTCGATGAACACCTTTATTCGCCGAGCTTGGATAGCGGCATCCCTATCACGCTGAGAGCCTGTTATGCTGGTCCAGCGTTTGATCGCAGTCTTGATCCATGCGAGCAGCTTGTGAGGGATGCAACCGAACGAGGCGCTGCTCCCACAGTCGTCGCAGGCCCTCCATCACAGCGTCACGCTTAGCCTGATCCGGCGCAATTGTATTGAGGAGATCTCCCAACATGGCCTCGCCCTCAATCCGCATCAGCAGATTAAACAAGTCGTGTGAAATTCGCACGCTGTCACTGCTGAAGTGGGTCGTGCTGATCTCGCAGTGAGTCTCCCGACGATCTGGCGCTTTGTAAGCGCGGGTTTGATGGAGGGACACATAGGGCGGCAACGAAACCGCAAGCGCAGTCCAATCCTGCAGCGTTGCAGCCCGCTTTTTTACCAGGAAGGGCCCGACCACAAGTCCATCCAGCTCTGTCGTCAGAAAGGTGGCAATCGCGTCTGCAACCGAATCCACGATCGGTTCGGCATTGTTGTTAAAGGACGTATTGAGCAGAATTGGAGTGCCTGTGCGCTTCTTGAACGCATTGATGACCTCCCAGTACGCGGGATTGGCGTTGCGCGATACTGTTTGCAGGCGAGCGGTACCGTCGACGTGCGTGATGGCACCGAGCAAGGCGCGCTTTGAGTCACGCACGCGAACGACGAAATTCATGAATGGAAATTCGCGCTTGCCGTCCGGGAGGTCGAAAAATTCGCTCGCATCCTCCTCCAGCACAGATGGCGCGAAGGGCCGATAGCCTTCGCGCTTCTTGACCATCGCATTGATCCGGTCCTTGTTTGCGGCGGGCCGAGGGTCGGCAAGAATGCTGCGGTTGCCCAGCGCACGTGGCCCAAACTCCGAACGGCCCTGCACCCAGCCGATCACGGCGCCGTTGGCGATCCAGTCGGCTGCACTGCTTGCCACGTCATCAGAGCGTTCAACCTCGAGATGTCCGGCCCATGCATTCAGTTCCTGTTGCACGGCGCGCTCGCTCCCGAGATCAGGACCCCAATAGACCTCCTGCAGTCGCTCACACGGCGCGGGGCGGCCCATCTCGTTAGAGACTATCAGCGCAGCTCCCAATGCGCAGCCAGCGTCGTGAGACGCGGGTTGCACGAAAATGTCTTCGAAAAGCCCTGAATACAGCAGCTTACCGTTCATCGTGCAGTTGTGGGCCACCCCCCCCGCCAGGCACAACCGCTTCATGCCGGTGGCCTCACGGTGATGCCGGAGAATGTGGAACACGATCCGCTCAAGCGCTTCCTGCAGTGACGCACTCACATCTCGATGCTGCTGGGTGAAGGGCATTCCCTTTCGCCTGACCTCGATATTGCGGAGCAACGCCGGACCGATGCGGTCGAGGTGAACACGGTAGCCACCGCCGTTGGCGGAGAGCTCGTAGAACTGCTCGAAGAGCTCGCGATAGGGAGCGGGGTCGCCGTAGGGCGCGAGTCCCATTACCTTATACTCATCGAACAAGCCGTAGCCGAGATAGCGGATCGTCTCGAGATAAAACAGCCCAAGAGAATTGTTCTCGGGGAAAGCCTCGAGTTGCGTAATTTCTGTGCCAGACCCTACCGCCAAGAGGCCCGATAGGAAATCACCAGAGCCATCAATCGCTAGAATGAGACTTTGTTCGAAGCCCGACATTGCAAAGGCGCTCACGGCGTGCGCCTGATGATGACTTACGAATGAAATACGCGAACTGTCCAACTTAGTGCCGAACTCACGCGTTAACAGATCCTGCACCAACGTTTTAGCATCCAACGGAATGGAGAGAATGTCCGGGTGGGATGCGGACATACCTTCAAGCATGGCGTTGGCATAGGGCTCGCTGGCGTAGAGCGCGACACGATCAATGTCGTTGAGCTGAACCCCCGCCGCTGACAGACAGTATTGAATCGAACGAATTGGGAGCTTGTTGGAGTGTTTCATCCGATTGAGGCGTTCCTCTTCGACGGCTGCTATCACCCGTCCGTCTCGGACGAGCACCGCGGCGCCATCGTGCATAAAGGCGTTCCGAAGCTCGAATCGGTTTTCATGGACTTGGTCAAGTCCGCCGCTAATTCCTAGACACAGCATTTCTTTCTCCACATAGTGACGGGCAAGCCAAATTGGCCTGCCTCAGACCGTTTCCAACTAAATAGGCCGCGTTGTCGCTTGCAGCTGCAACCGCCTGTCAGGCATCACCGGCATCAAAGAACGCCTCATAAGGGTCCGCCTGAATCAACATGAGATGCTTCGATCGTGGCGCCTGCCGTTCCATGACGCCGAGAGCTTGGCTGGATCATCGAATCTTGAGCGGCTGCTGACTTGCATGCCGGCGATGCCGTTTTCATCTGCAGCACGAACTTGTGACGCGGGCTGCCTATATCCTTGCGAAGGGGCGGCTGTTGACGAATAATGCCGCGCCGTGAACTGGCCCGATTTCATTCCCCGAAAGACCGTCGCACAGGCGAGTGACATGTGCTGCACTGTCCGCCTGCTTCCCGGTCGCACATCCGATAACGCCTTCGCTTGTGCAGGAGGCCGCATCGCGTCATTCGTCGGCCAAACATGGCACCGACTGGAAGCCCGGCAATACCGCGTAGATGTAAAGTGCGCTGATGTTGTATGGTAGCGCTGCCGGCCGGGTCTCCAATCCGCTGCCCAAACGAGCGGACTGCCTGCGGCAAAAAGCCCGCCACAAGCAGAATCGCGCTGGGCAGCTGGCTCGCCTGCAAGACTTCGCAGCTCAGGAACATTGGGGACGACTAGCGTCGAACCGCCGGCATGATCGGCCAGTTGCAACTCACTTCTCGGCACGACCTCCACTGCACGTCAGGGCGCATGGAAGATTTTCTCCTTTGGATGGGTGACCGGTGCGGACGTGCTTTTGTCCATGCAAGATTTCCGAAGAGTTATGAAATCGTTTGTTTCGATCAAAGTCATCCACGCTATGAATAGCTGCCGGACATGCGCTTCAAAGGGGCTTCAGGCTTCCCAGATGGCTACTCCGATTCGAAGCGCGTGGCATTCCATGCGCTCTATCACAACATTTTTCAGCAAAGGGTATGAGAGCAAACCCACACTTCTTTTTCAGAAGTCGCTTCGAAGCAGCCGAGGCCTTGATGGGCTTCTTCACCAAGTTCGGCGATGGTGCCGCAGACATTCTTCCTCTTTCCGGGCTGACCAAGCGCAGAGTTCGCGCCTTGGCAGTGTATCTGGGCGCTCCGTCTGATCTTGTTGAAAAGATTCCGACCGCCGACCTGGAGAACCTCGTCCCGGTCTCACATACGATGAGATTGACGACTTCCTCGAAGGCCAAGAGATCAACGAAGCGGCGCACAGGCGCATACTTCATGCGCATTCCAGCACAGCCCATAAGCGAGCGCTTCCCGTCACAACCATTGCCATGACGGGTTCGATATTTAGGCATCGGCAATAGCGTCTCAACATACACGATCGATGGGCTTGCCGCAGTTAGGCAGCTAGCGGCCTGAATTACCGCTGGAGCGAAGCGCTGCTCTTTCAGCCCGCATGCGGTCATGAGGTTGACAGTGTCGGCACGTATCGCCGAGGCCAGCACGCGAACTCATTCTCCCTGAATGCCTGCTCTATCGATCTTCCGCAGCGTACCCACTTGACCCGCCGCCTCAACGTTCCAGGCACCTGGATCGCAGCCGGTCCTTGCCGCTCTCCTTCGGCCGGTCGCAATTTAGACATGCGGCCGCTACGCGATGCAGAGCTTGTTGTCAGATGCGTGATGCGAAATGTGAGATGCAGCTCCAGTTTTGGCGATGGCAGGCGCGCCGCATTGTTGATATCATCCGCACAAAACAGGCGCGCAAATGACATCGGATTCAAAGAAGGCTGAGGCGGTCGAGCAGTTGCTTGATACACCTGAGCTTGCAACCGCACTGGAAAGCGAACAGTTCAAAAAATTCCTTGACCAGGTGCCCATCGCCATAGCTGTTTCGGACCTTACCGGTGAAGAGCGCGTGGTCTACGCCAATCCGGAATTCGAGAAACTGTCAGGCCTGACGGCCGCCAGGCTCACACGAGCAAACTGGGCAGCCCTTTTGGGCAAAGGCCTCCACGAGCAGAAGGACCGGCCACTTGCCGAGGCCGTGGTCGAGGAAACCGATTTTGTCGGCACCTACAGGCTGGAACGCAACGAGGATAAGCCGACGATCGTCGACGTTTATTCGAACGTGATCGAAGACGACAACGGCAAGGTGTGCTTCCGACTGGTGGCCCTGGTCGACGTATCGGCCCATGGCGAGGCGGGAGATGAGCGCTCGGTGGAGGAGCTTGTCAGCGAGAAAGACACACTGCTGCGCGAACTGCAGCACCGGGTGAAGAACAACCTACAGATGATCACCGCACTGATCCGGCTGGAAAGCCGCAACGCAACCGAGGCCGACCGGAGACGGTTTGAGCGGCTTGCCGGTCGCGTCGACGCTCTGGCGATCCTCTACCAGACGCTAACGGCCGACGAGCCGAAAGAGGAGGTCGATCTTGGCGTCTATCTCAGCCAGATCGCGTCCGCGGTGATGAGCTCGCATGCAGTCGAGGGGATCCGCCTAGATATGAAGGTGGATACATATCCCGTGTCAATAAACGTCGCCATGCCGGCGGGACTGGTCGTCAACGAATTGCTGACCAATTCACTAAAGCATGCGTTCCGGGGGCGCGACGGCGGCACGATAACACTGCACAGCGTCGTCGATGGCGACGGCTGCCGGGTTATAGTGGCGGACGACGGAATCGGCCTGCCGGAAGGCGAGGTGTGGCCCAAGCCAGGCAAGCTCGGAGCGCTGATCGCGCGCTCGCTGACCGAGAACGCCAAGGCGCAGCTAGCTGTCGAGTCCAGCGCCAACAAAGGAACGAAGGTGACCATCGTTTTCAAGCGGTCGGCGGCAGCAAGCTAAACGATTGCCGTCGAACATGGCAGGCTGGCGGCTGGCTTCATGTCGCGGCTTTGGGCAGGTGCCTGCAAATAGGCTAGGTCGCCCTTCACGGCCTGCTTCACATGGTCGAGGTCTTCCATTATGCTCCAGGCTTGCTGCTTCTGACTTCGGCGGCCAGTCCATCCCCACCTAGCGGAAGGCACTCCCGCCTGATTACGTTGCGGCTTGAGTCTTGACGGCGGGGGCACCTGACGCCTTCGCGCTCATCACGCGCGGGCCGGCAATTCAGCAGCGAGTCATCGCTTGGCCAATCTTGCCGAGGACGAAGGTCTAACCTACAAATAAAATTGGTCCGACTGTTCGTGGCCGGAGTAACCGCGAATTTGCGCTATCGGGACAGGAGAGCAGTGCTGTAGGCAAACCGCGATGCGTGCATTCGTTCGATTGGTTCTACGATTATCCTGACGCCTGGGGTGACCAGTTGCACCAGTATTTCCTACTACGCGCAATCTTTGCAGGGTCATGTGCAGATCATCGCGGCCCGCCAAGACATCGGAAAACTGATCGACGATCCTTCAACCCCTGAGATATTGCGCGCCCGAATGGCATCGGCGGCCGCCATATAATAGTTTGCGGCAAAGACGGCCGCGATCGAACGGCTGAGGACGCGCTCGCCAACAGATTGCGCGACAGACGATGGGGTGGATACCGCGGATACGACGCCTGGTTCGATGCTCCGATCAACAACGCGAAGCTCGCCGCGACTTCCGTCTACAGCGATTCGGTTCAAAGGCTTGGCGCGTTGGACAAAGCTCGCCGCGCCGAAGCGCGATGCATAGAAGCCGGGATAGTCGCCCGAACACAAGTCGAACAAGCGGAGTGGTCGACCGTTTCGTCCTCCCCGGGGACGAGCCGGTTGCTCTGGCCTGGGGCGACCTGATGGGTCTTGCGGAGCACCGTCTCCAGCATGGCGATCAGGTCTTCGGGAAGTATGGCCTCATTCTGCACAGACGGTTTTGCGTGGCTGTTACGGATGCCGGCGGGCACGGTGGCGATATGGCGGTCCTTTCGATCGAGCGGCTCGCCACGCTGCGTATAATTCCACGCCAGGGAGGAGAGACGGCGCTCGATCGTCGCCACAGAGTTTGGTTTCTTGTCTCCTGTAACCTTTCTGGACGCACAGGCCGTGATGTAGAGGCCGACGGTCTGCGGATCAGGCGGCAACACCTCGAGGTGCTGCCGGCGCGCCCAGGCGCAAAAAATCCGCTCTCGACCGAGCGGCGTCAGACCGGTATTCTTATGGATGTTCATCCGGTCCCCCTGGAGTCACTGAAGCTTCGACAATCTCAGCTTTCCCGGTTCGGACCGGATGGACAACCTACTGAAAGCTCACAACTAGCTACCAATGCGATCAGCTTTCGGGCTATCAGGCGCATCCAGGGAGGATGGGTATGTTCTTGGCTAACGGGCTCAAGCTGCGGGACCGCGGGTGCACGCTGGCACTGATCTTGGCGATCATATGTGTATGTGCGCCTGCACTGGCGGCAAACGCGTCGGATCAGGCGTGCCGGTCCATCGCCAAGCTCAAAATTCCAAGCGTGATCTTTACCGAGGCTAGCCTTCAAAAGCCGCAGGAGATCCCCGCAGATCCCTTCACTGCATTCACCGGCGCCTCGCCTCAGGCGGTAAAAGTGGGCGGGCACTGCCTTGTCCGAGGTGTTATCGGGAAACGCCAGGGGGTCGATGGTCAATCATATGGCACCCGGTTTGAGGTGCGTCTTCCGACGACCTGGAACGACATGTTCCTTTTCCAGGGCGGCGGCGCAGTTGATGGCTTCCTGGCGCCGGCCGTCGGGACCATTCCTTGCCGGAACTCGACCGCGGCTCCCGGGCTCTTGCGCGGCTACGCTGTTGTAAGCATGGATGGCGGGCACCCAAGCCCCGATCCGGCTTTCGGGGTCGATCAAGCCGCACGCATTGATTTTGCGTACGCCTCCATTGGCAAAGTCACTTCGGTCTCGAAGCAGGTGATTGCCAAGTTCTATGGGGCGGCTCCGAAAAAGTCGGTGTTCATGGGATGCTCGAATGGCGGTCGTGAGGCGTTGATAGCGGCTCAGCGATATCCGCTCGAGTTCGACGGCATTGTTGCAGGTAGCCCGGGTTTTCGTCTCAGTGCCGCCAACATTGCCGAAGCCTGGGATACTCGCCAGTACATGAGCATCGCTCCCAAGGATGAGGCCGGCCATCCCATTCTATCCCGCGCCTTCTCCCAGCAGGATCTGAACATCGTCGCCAAGGCGGTTCTCGCTGCCTGTGATGCCCGCGATGGCATTGAGGATGGCGTCATCAACGCCTGGCAGCAGTGCCGGTTCGACCCAAAGGTCCTGTCCTGCCAAGGCGATAAGACGGACAGCTGCCTCACGGCTGGTCAAGTGCAGGCCATGAGCCGCGCGTTCGCGGGTCCGGAAAGCTCCGATGGCGAAAAGCTTTACAGCGATTGGCCATATGATACGGGCGTTGCGGGCGCGGACTGGAGAATGTGGAAGCTGGGCAATTCCCCCACTTCCCAGTCGGATGCAAATAACATCGTTCTGGGAGCCCGCTCGCTTCAATACTACTTCATGACGCCCCCGGCGCCGAATTTTGACCCCCTGAAGTTCGACTTCGACAAGGATCCGGCACGCGTTGCGGATACGGCCAAGCTCAATGATGCGACCGGCACGTATCTCGCCAGCTTCGCTGCCCACGGTGGAAAGCTGCTCTTGTTTCAGGGACTTTCCGATCCGGTCTTCTCAGCCAACGATCTGGTGCGCTGGTACAAGCAAGTCGTCGAGGTCACAAGCGGCGGCGATTTGGAAGCGGCTCGCCGTTTCGTGCGCATGTTCATAATCCCGGGGATGACCCACTGCGGCGATGGCCAAGCCTTCGACGACTTTGATCCTTTGGCCGCCATCGAGGGCTGGATAAACCAAGACAAGGCTCCGGATTCTCTCGCGGCTGGCAGCAAGGCATTCCCCGGCAAGCACCAGCCGATCTGCGCTTATCCCACTCAAGCTGCCTATGGCGGTAAGGGAAATCCCGATGAGATCGCGAGCTATTCGTGTCGAGGATAAGAGACCTCGTCATTTGTTCGCTTCAATCTGCGCGCATTCCCGGAACAGGTCTCCCGGACCAAGGATCGGTTGGAAAAGCTAAACCCGGAATTTGTGGGCCGTGCCATAACGCAGTTGATGATCATGCCTGACTACGAAGCGTCGGCCGCCGATAGTCTGGACACAGCGCTCGCTGTGCTCGATGAGGTAATTGTTATCGCCTGAGATCTGACCGCCTCATCCCAGCGGACAAAACGGGGGCATCAGAGCCCGGACGCCTTGGTGAGATTTACGCGGAAACGATCGCGCCGGCGCTGATAATTTCGCGTCATCTCCGCGGAGGCATGGCCGAGCTGTTTTTGCACATAGCGTTCGTCGACCTCGGCCGACGAGGCGAGGCCGGCGCGCAGTGAGTGGCCGGCGAATTTCTTGGCCCGTTCGCCCTCCGACAGATCGCCGCGCACGCCGGCGGCGAGCGCCGTGCGCTTGACCAGGCGTGCGACCTCCTGGTCGTTCAAGCGATCGACACCGACGGCTCTGCCTTGACCAGCAACGCGCCGAAACAGCGGTCCGTGCGCAATGCGCGCCAGTCTTAGCCAGGTCTGCAGAGCGACCACAGGGCAGGTGGCGTCGGAGGAGCCGCGGCCGATTTCGACCTCGCGCCAGCCGGTTTTGCCGCGCAATGTGACAAGCAGACCCTTATCGGCAAAAATCTCGACCCAGCCGCGCCCGTCCTCGGTCTGATCCCTGCCGACGTCGAGGCCGACGATTTCGGATCGGCGAAGGCCGCCGGCGAAACCCAAAAGCAGCATGGCGCGGTCGCGCAGACCACGCAGCGTGCCGCGGTCGAGGGTCTCGAGCATGGCGATCAGATCCTCGGGCAGGATCGCTTCCTTCTGCCGGGGAGGGGAGGCGTGGGTGTTGCGAACGCCAGCCATCACCGTGGCGATATGCCGATCCTTGCGGTCCAGCGGCTGGCCGCGCTGGGCACAATTCCAGGAGAGCGACGAAAGCCGGCGCTCGATGGTTGAAACGGTGTTGGGCTTTCTGTCGCCAGTGGCCGTACCTGACGCGCAGGCGGCGATATAGAGCCCGACGACCTGAGGATCGGGCGGGAACATCTCGATGCCTTGGCGCCGGCACCAGCTCGAAAAATGCTTCCAGTCGGCTGCGTAGGCGCGGCGCGTGTTGGCCGAACTCGCCGCCTCGATATAATCGCGCGCGCGGCCGGCGAGCGCCTCAAGCTGCGCAGGCAGGCTGGGATTGGCAATGGCTGGAAGGGGAGGGGACGAGGCTAGGTCGGCATCGCCCATCTGCATGACGATATCGATGATATCGGGCAAAGCCGCGGCGCTTTGTGTGTGAAGCTTGTCCGAAATTCGTAGCATATTTCGGACATCTTGACAGTCACTTCGTCCGAAATCGGACCACAGATTTCGGACAAAGCCCCGGCATCAACCCGCCAATATCTCGATCTGCCGTCGCCGCTGCAAACGTCGCCTGTGAGAGGCGAGCCGCCTCTAAACTGGTCGTATATCCCGATTTATAATAAGAATGTAGTCAACTTCCATATTTTAGAGGGCACGCATGCTGCCACTCAACCGGCCTGATCACCACACAAAGTGAGGAAGAACCTGGTTAGGTGCAAAGCGACAATTGCCTCGACAGCGGGTCCCGGAAGGTTTATGCTGCCCAACCTTACCGCAATCCGAAATGGCGTCCGAAATGGCGATTGAGTACCTTCACGAGTGAAGGGATTCCCGCGGTCTTAGAGATGAGTTGTCGAATGGCGCGAAGTCGCACAGAATCGCGAAGTCGCACAGAATCGTGTGTTTGATACCGATCAGGATCGCGAGCTATTTCAGGCGCAGAGAGGTCTTGCGCCCGATGCACGAGTTGCTCCCGGTCCAACGGAAGTGAATGGGGTGGAACTGCTTTGTCGACCAAATTGTTGACGGAACGTCCGGCGCCCATTGTTGCTACATGTCTGGATTCTTGGGGCGTTTTGGATGATGCAATCCACCATCTCACTCCAAAGGGCAGTGGAATCTGGAACAATGTCGCTTTTGTACGCAGGACATCCTTCGCGCCCGATTGGCATATTGTCTTTAACTCTGCTTCTATTTTTGGGCTCCCTGTTGATATCGAGGCGAGTCCAAACAGGACAATTTTTGCAATCGGCGAACCGCCGACGAAAGCTCATCGCGCATTTCATGAAGGGCAGGGGAAAAATACCATCGTCCTGACGTCTGACGCAGAGCTGGCTGCTCGGCAGAATGCAGAGCGCCGATTCGTTTTGTCTCCACCTATCACTCGGTCTTGGTCTGTAACAAAGACATATGACCAACTTCTGGTCAGCGAAGTCGTGGACAAGCCGCTTCGGCTCTCATGGATTACCAGTAACATCGCCCTGCTTAAAGGGCATCGATATCGGCTGGCGTTTCTGGAACGGCTGAGAGAGGAGCTCGATTTTGACCTGTTCGGCCGAGGTTTTCGGCTGATTGGAGATAAATGGGACGCACTCGCACCGTACCGTTACAGTATAGCTTTCGAGAATACTCGTGCTGATTACTATTTTACAGAGAAGCTTATGGACTGCTTCGTTGCTGAAACAATGCCGATCTATTACGGCAGCCCGGCAATCACGAGGTTCTTCCCTTCCGACTCAATGGTTCTGATTGACCCAGAGGACAAGAACGTAATCCAAAAAATTCAAGAAATCATCGACTCGGACCTCTGGAAGGAGCGTCGCGGCGCAATACAAGAGGCGAAGCGGTTGGTTCTTGAGAAATACAATACGTTTGCTTATCTCGCGGGCTTCATCGAAAGCGTTCACGATAAACCCTTACCGCCGGAAGTTATACACATCGGTTCGCCTGCGGTCGATTTTGGGAGAGACGAATGAAGTACTCCAACGCTCGCTTCGCGTGCCCGGCGGTTGGTGGTCTGGCGAGATCGGTACGGAGCGCTCGGCGGAGAATGCCTACCTGCGCAGACGGGCCGGCACGGGCGCACGAGGTCATGCGCCCCCGGCTGCCGCTGATCAGACGAACTGGGGAAGGCCAGGAACGGAATTGAGGACCTCGTCCACGAGTTCGTCGCCGGCATGTTCCTTGGCGAAGGCGATCGTCTCGTTGGCGATGGCGGCGATCTTTAGAATGCTGAGACCCTCACTCATCAATTGCTGGCCGAGCCCCATGAGGCCGCCTCCGCCCTCTGGGTCGTTGCCATGATACTTCGCCACTAATTCCGAAGCTCCGGGAATGGCCGCGATCATGCGCGCAACGGGACCGTCGGCCGCGTGGCGTTGCAGGAAACCCAGCATTAACCCAACGGCCTTCTCTGCGAGAGCCGGGCCGATGCCGGCACCAGTGGCGATGCGCGATAAGAATTCTTCCATGGCAGGGTTCGTCTCTCTTTAATGAGGTTTACACGGGGCCGGTCCGGCGCCCAAAGCGCCCTTGGCCGAACCACAATTGAACTCCACAAAAATAGGCCGGCGGAAGTGCTATTGCAACTGCGCGTAAAACCGCCTCTGTCAACGCAAGCTGCGTCGGACGTGCGTATTTCGCAAAAACGGGACAGTCGTTCCGCTAAATCGCGGACAGCAGTTTCACTAATTCGCGGACAGCAGGATGGGGTCGGCGCTCGGTTGCCTGGTTGAAGTCATTTGCGATTGATTTCGCCGTTTTCGGCGCCGGTCAAGGGCGGCGGTGTTTTTTGCTTTCTCATGCTGTCGCCTTCGAGGGTGATGCGATGGGCGTTGTGGATGATCCGGTCGAGAATGGCGTCGGCTATTGTCGGCTCCGCGAATGCTTCTGATGCACCTTTCCTTGATCGCCTGGTCCGTTGCAGTCGGCGTTGAAGTTGATCGATCTGGTCGCTGGAAAGGTTTTCGCTTGGCCGCGGGCGTCACCATTTCTTTCCCACAAGATCCTTCAACGCGGCATTGTCGAGCATGGCGTCGGCCAGAAGCCGCTTCAGCCGCGTGTTCTCGTCCTCCAGAGCCTTCAGTCGCCGAGCCTCGCAGACATCCATCCCGCCGAAGCGGGCCTTCCAGTTGTAAATCGAGGCGTCGCTGACCCCGTGCTTGCGGCACAGATCGGCAACCGATACCCCGGCCTCATGTTCCTTCAAAATTCCGATGATCTGCTCTTCAGAGAAGCGGCTACGTTTCATGTCCTGGTCCTCTCGATGGGCCAGAACGAACTTCAAACCGGATTAGATAAGAGGGGCAAGGTCAAGGTCGATGACTCAACTGTTGTGTGGGGAGAGCTCTTACTTCTCATTCGCTCCAAATGCGGACGCGGCGCACGAGCTCGGAAGTTGAGATCCCATAGCGATCGTGAAGCGTCGGCAGCGCGCCAGCGTCGAGGAACTCGTCGGGCAGGGCGATCTGGCGAAAGACTGGGGTCACTCTCTCGCGCATCAGCAGCGCGGCAACGCCTTCGCCAAGGCCACCAATGATGGTGTGGTTCTCCGCCGCCACCACCAGCCGTCCCGAACGGCGCGCGGCAGCGAGTATCGCCTCCGTATCCAGAGGTTTGATCGTCGGAACGTGCAGAACGGCGCAGCCGATCCTGTCGGCTTCAAGCGCCTTCGCGGCCTCCAGCGCGCGCATGGTCATCAGGCCGCTGGAAATGAACAATACGTCCGCGCCCTCGCGCAGCATTCGCGCCTTGCCGATTTCAAATGTATAGTCGTCTTCGTCGAGCACGACAGGAACCTTACCGCGCGAAAGCCGCATGTAGACCGGCCCGTTGTAGTCCGCGATCGCCTCCGTGGCCTGTTCGATGTCGAGCGCGTCGCAAGGGTCGATGATCGTCAGGTTCGGCATCCCGCGGAAGATCGCGATGTCCTCCGTCGCCTGATGGCTGGGGCCGTAGCCGGTCGTCAGCCCCGGTAAGGCGCAGACGATCTTCACATTGAGTTTCTCCTCGGCGATCGCCATGCAGATGAAATCGTAGGCACGTCGCGATGCGAAGACGGCGTAGGTGGTGGCAAAGGGCGTAAAACCCTCCCGCGCCAAGCCGGCGGCGGCGCTCATCAGCACCTGCTCCGCCATGCCCATCTGATAGAAGCGGTCCGGATGCTCCTGTGCGAAGACATGGAGATCGGTGTATTTCGCGAGGTCCGCCGTCAGGCCAACTATCCCGGGCCGCTGGTGCGCCAGTCTGGCCAGTGTGTGCCCGAACGGCGCATTGCGTGTCGGTACGCCATCGGGCGCGATCGACGCGATCATCGCCGATGTGGTCTTGCGCTCACCGGCATTGGCGGCGTGGCGCGGCGCGAACTTTGACAACCTCAACGCGGACGTCCCTTTTCCAAAGCTTCGAGCGCTAACGTCCATTCGTGCGGTTCGACGCGGATGAAATGCGTGATGTCGCGGGTTTCCAGGAATGGCACACCCTTGGCCATGCGCGTATCGCAAACGATCACACGCGGACGAGGTTCCTTCAGGCCGCGCGCCATGTCGAAGGCCTTGCGGACCGCCTCGATGTCGTTGCCGTCGACGCGCTGCGCATGCCAGCCGAACGCCTCGAACTTGTCGGTCACCGGTTCGGAGGAGAGCATGGCCGTCGACGGACCATCGGCCTGCTGATTGTTGAAGTCGACAATGGCAATGAGATTGTCGAGCTTGTGGTGGGCGGCCGACATCGCGGCTTCCCAGGTCGAGCCCTCACCGAGCTCGCCGTCGGACAAAAGATTGTAGACGAAACTGTCGCTTCGCTTGCGCGTCAGCCCCATGCACATGCCAACGGCAATGCCAAGGCCGTGACCGAGCGAGCCGCCGGTGATCTCCATGCCGGGCGTGTATGGCGCCATGCCGGACATCGGCATACGGCTTTCATCGCTGCCATAGGTTTCGAGCTCTTCCTCCGGCAGCACGCCCGCTTCGATCAGAGCCGCGTAGAGCGCGATCGCATAGTGTCCGATCGACAGCAGGAAGCGGTCGCGTCCCTCCCACAACGTGTCCTCCGGCCGGTAACGAAGCGCATGGAAATAGGCGACGGCAAGCACGTCGGCGACACCCAGCGCCTGTCCGACATAACCTTGGCCCTGGACTTGACCCATCCGCACGGCGTGTCGGCGGATACGATAGGCTCGTTCGGCCAGGCTGACATTGCTGCCAGCGCGAGGCATCTCAAGCTCCGTTGTCCACTCAGCCATGGATTAGCATCCCACCGTTGACATCGATCACGGCGCCGGTGATGTAGCTGGCCAGATCGGAAGCCAGGAAGAGATAGGCGCCGGCTACGTCGCGCGCCTCGCCCAGCCGGCTGAGCGGGATTCCCTTGATGATGTCGGCGCGCATGGCGTTGGTCAGTTTGCCGCCGGTGATGTCGGTCTGGATCAGGCCCGGTGTGATGCAGTTGACGCGGATGCCTTCGGGACCGAATTCGCGCGCCATGGCCTTGGCAAGCCCCAGAACACCCGCCTTGGCAGCCGAATAGTGCGGGCCACCGAAGATGCCGCCGCCGCGCTGGGCCGAAACTGACGACATGCAGATGATCGAGCCGCCGCCATTTTCGCGCATGTTCGGGATGAATGCCTGGCTGAGATGGAGCACGCCGCGTAGGTTGACATCGAGGATGCGGTCCCAGTCAGCCGCGCTGATCTCCAGCGTCTTGACCGGCTGCGTGACGCCCGCATTGTTGCAGAGCACATCGATCCTGCCCAAGGTTTCTGTCACTTGCGCCGCCGCCCTCTTGCAGGCGTCGAGGTCCGCGACGTTGCACGCAAGGCCGATATGGTCGGGTCCAAGCGACGCAGCGGCGTCACGCGCTTGCCCGTCATCGAGGTCGAGTATTGCAACGCGAGCCCCGTGCTGTACCATCAGCGCTGCCGTGGAGCGGCCAATTCCCCGGGGGCCCGCGGCCCCCGAAATCACCACGGCCTTGCCCTTCAGCAACAAGTCGAACTCTCCTGCTATTTCTGTTTGCCGGCGATCTAAAGTCGGTAGAACCGGGCGGCGTTGTCATGGAACAGCGCGAGCCGCTCCTCGTGCGGGTGGGCGATCGTAATTTCCTTGAAGGCGTTCAAAATGGCGTCGAAGCTCGAGAACAGCTTGTCGACGGGGAAGTTCGTCGCGAACATCGAGCGGCCGACGCCGAAGGCTGCGATCGCCTCCTCGACATAAGGACGGATCGAGAACGTGGTCCAAGTCCAGTCGCCCATGCCGAGGCCCGAGATCCAGGCGACGTTCGGCGCTTGCGCTAACTGGTGCATGCCTTTTTTCCAGGCGCCAAAATGCTCGGCGCCGTCGACCTGCATGCCGATGTGATTGAGAATGATCTGCACGTCGGGAAAGTCGCGCGCCAGTTCGAGGAACTCGCTCATCTGCGGATAGTAGAGCTGCGGGTCGAAGCTCAGCCCGCGCTTCGCCAGCTCCCGGAAGCCGCGCCGCCATTCGGGCGTACGACTGACCTCCGGCCGCGCCAGATAGGTCTTGGCGGGGTCGGGATGATAATTCATCGGCTGCCGCATGCCGCGGAAGTTCGGATATTCCATGTGGCGGTCGAGGAGGTCGCCGACGTCGGGTTGGGACAGGTCGGCATAGCCGACGATGCCATGCGGAAAGCCTCGCTTGTTGGCGATCTCCTGCAGCCAGCGCGTTTCCCCAACCGGATCGCCGGGATCGAGAAGCAGCACTTCGGCTCCGGTGGAAAGGGCACGAGCGATCTGGACGATCTGGCCTTCGTGGAGGGACAATTTGCGGGCCGGCATTATCGATGATCGCTTCGCCGATCGCGGGGTCGATCAGCTGGAGCGCTCCGAGCGCAGTTTCGCGCGTGCGGCGACGGCTGATCTGCGACCAGCCCGACCTCGCATGCACAATGCCGATGTTTTCCGCGACCGGACAGCTCGGGCAACAGCGCCAGCTCCTGATGCACCACCGCGATGATCGCGCTGTTGTGGTCGGCCTTCGACGAGGCGAAGCCAATCTCGCCGGCTTCGCGTGAGGTCAGCCCTGTGACGATGCGGATGAGAGTGCTTTTGCCGGCGCCGTTGCCGCCCAGGAGCGCGTGGATTTCGTCGGCCCGGACCTGAAAACTCACACCCCGCAGGACACGGGTTGCGTCATAACTCTTCTCGATATTGGCAGCTTCGATCAGGGGCTTCTTGGTCAATACCTGTCCAACTCCCGGCACGTTGCCGGCGCTACCCAAGCTTTGGGTTGAACTCGGCTCCATCCTGTATCTCCTTCCGGGACCACTGTGCGACCGATTGACATTCGGCTCAATTTTCGTTTCTTAACATTCTGTGTAGCTGAGCTTAACCGACGAGGACGAGGTCAGACATCAAGTTCAATTCGATGACGCATTTCGAGGCAGTCGCGCGGCTCGGCGGCGTGGCAAAGGCCGCTCAGGAATTGCAGGTGACACCTTCGGCGGTTAGCCAGCAGCTGCGGCTGCTCGAACACCAACTCGGGGTGCGGCTTTTTCAGCGCGAAAAGCGCCATCTCTCGCTCACGATCGACGGTGAGTGGCTCTTCCAGACCACGACCCAGGCTTTCGAATCCATACGCGAGGTGCGTAATGCCATTGTGCGGCAGCGCGAAAGCTTCCAGCTTAGCCTGCGCGTCAGTCCTTCCTTCGGCGAGAAATGGCTGGCGCCGCGGTTGGCCGAGTTCAGCAAGGGCTATCCGAGCTGGAATTTGCGCGTCGACGCCACGCCCAATTTCTCGGATTTCGAAACGGAGGTCATCGATCTCGATCTTCGTTATGGCGACGGCGGCTGGGCCGGCCTTTATTCGGATTGCGTCGTCAACGATCTGATCCTGCCGATGTGCTCGCCTTCCTATCTTGCCGAACTGCGCGCGATCTCACCGGATCCGCGCGAGCAGCTTCGCCATGCGCGGTTGATCGACAGTGTGAAGGCCTATTTCCGGTGGGATTATTGGCTGCCGTGCAACGGTATCCAGGGCGCCCGCATGACGTATCCCTATCGTTTCGACCGTTCGTCAACGTCGGTTCAACTGGCGAAGGACGGTGCAGGTGTGGTCCTGGAAAGCACATCCATCGCATTCGAGGACCTGGTGTCGGGTTCTCTGGTTCCGGTCTCGATAGAGTTCGAGGTCATCGAGTTTCCGGGATACTGGCTGGTCTGTCCTTCGCGGCATATGAACCGGCGCGCGGTTCGCCTGTTTTCGGACTGGGTGTCACGCGTGGGTAAGCGCGACACCGATCTGGCTCGCCGGTTTCTGGCGGATAAGCAACTGCGCATATCGTTCGAGCGACGGCCTCATTTCGGGGCACGGGATGACAAAGCGGCGCCAATGGCGTGAACAGTTCGGCGTTCAAGACATGGCAAGACGAAGATTGACAGCACGTTGCGGTTGAGGAGCTGGCAAAACGCAGGCTGTGTGCAAGCGAATGGGTTGGCCCCGCTTTTCATTTTCCGCGTAGCCTGTGCCTGTGGCTGCCCGCGCCACAAGGCGTTGGTGCACAAATGTGGCATTAGGCACAATCAGCTCTTTGATGCCGCCTGCTATGTCGGCCTTGCCGGGCAGCGAACGGACTCCGGGCGTGCGCACGCCGTCATGCGGTTGAGAACGGCGCAGCCGATGGCGACCTCGGTCTGCTGAGCCGAAAAGGAGCGGGCTCGCAGGCGACGTACTTTTATCGCGATGCCCTCTTGTGGGCCGTGCCATAACACAGTTGATGATCATGCCTGACTACGAAGCGTCGGCCGCCGATAGTCTGGATACAGCGCTCGCTGTGCTCGATGAGGTATGTTATCGCCTGAGATCTGACCGCCTCATGCCAGCGGACAAAACGGGGCAGGGAGGGGGCTTTTCAGAGCCCGGACGCCTTGGTGAGATTGACGCGGAAACGATCGCGCCGGCGCTGATACTTTCGCGTCATCTCGGCCGAGGCGTGACCGAGCTGCTTTTGCACATAGCGTTCGTCGACCTCGGCCGAGGACGCGAGGCCGGCGCGCAGCGAATGGCCAGCAAACTTTTGACCGCGTTCGCCCTCCGACAGATCGCCACGCACGCCGGCGGCGAGCGCCGTGCGCTTGACCAGGCGTGCGACCTCCTGGTCGCTAAGCCGATCGGCGCCGACTCTTTTGCCTTGCCCTATTACCCTTCGGAACAAAGGGCCATGGCCGATCCGCGCCAGCTTCAGCCAGGTTTGCAGCGCGACCACCGGGCAGGTGGCGTCGGAGGAGCCGCGGCCAACCTCGACCTCGCGCCAACCGGTTTTGCCGCGCAGGGTCACCAGCACGCCCTTGTCAGGAAAAAACTCAATCCAGCCAGAAGAATCCTCGGTCTGGTCGCGACCAATGTCGAGGCCGACGATTTCGGATCGGCGAAGGCCGCCGGCGAAACCCAAAGCAGCATGGCGCGGTCGCGCAGACCACGCAGCGTGCCGCGGTCGAGGGTTTCCAGCATGGCGATCAGATCCTCGGGCAGGATCGCTTCCTTCTGCCGCGGAGGGGAGGCGTGGGTGTTGCGAATGCCAGCCATCACCGTGGCGATATGCCGATCCTTGCGGTCCAGCGGCTGGCCGCGCTGGGCAAAATTCCAGGAGAGCGACGAAAGGCGACGCTCGATCGTCGCCACAGAGTTTGGTTTTTTCTCCCCTGTTACCTTTCCGGACGCGCAGGCGGCGATGTAGAGTCCGACGGTCTGCGGATCAGGTGGGAGCACTTCCAGACCCTGCCGGCGCGCCCAGGCGCAAAAATGCTTCCAGTCGGCGGCGTAGGCGCGCCGCGTGTTGGCCGAACTGGCCGCCTCGACATAGTCGCGGGCGTGGCCGGCAAGCTCTTCCAGATAGCCGGGAAGGCTACCATGTCCCCGTGAGTGCATAGGCGGCAGGGGAGGGGAGGGGGATTTTTCGCCCTCCTGTGGATGCTGTCCCATCTCCATGACGACGTCGATGATGTCGGGCATGTCGTCATCGCCGGAAGCAGCCGATGATCTTGGAGCGTCGTCAGTCATGCTCATGCCGCTTCGATATCCGTTTGAGAGAAGTCTTTGCCGACGAAAAGCAGCGGTTCGTCCGCACGCTTTGCCAACGCGTAGGAAAGGCAATCGGCAAAATTCAGCGCCGCCGGGTGGCGGCCCTTGCCGTAGGTGAGCCAAGCCTGCGTTGCCACATCGACGAGATCGGCATCCACGGCGATGATGCCGGCCTCGATCTTGCGGAGCCACAGATCGATCTCGGCCAACGCATGCTCACCGCGCCGGCTGACCAGCACCATGCGCGCCTCGAGCACGCAGGTTGCCGGGACCAGACGGATTGGGTTGGTGACGAGCGCCTTCTCAAGCCTCAAGGCTTCTGGTTCGTTGCGCAGGATCGCGACGATGGCGGAGGTGTCGATCACCATCAGGTCGGAATGCCGTGCTCGTCATACCCGATGATCTCCTCGTCGCTGCGACTATCCAGTTCAGGCAATCGTGCCACTCTTTCTCGGATGGCGCGCAATTCTGCTAGCAGACGCTCCTGAGCGGTCTCTCCAAAGCCCAAGCGATGCAAGCGCTCGCTAAGGGCCTGATGAATGGCTGCCGTCTTACTGATACCCTGGCGGCGTGCGAGTTCATCGGCGAGAGCAACGGTGGCCGGATTTTTGATGTTCAGGGACACGAAAGACTCCAAAATTCTACCTTTCGGGTGTATTCTACCATGGCTCCGTAGGCTCGTAAACAACGAATGATAAGGCAACATTATCGTTCGTTTTATTGACAAGACAGGCGCAGCGCTTTTTGTCTATTTTTATTGCTAAAAGCGCCGCCATGATTCATCGTGCTTTCGATGATTCTGCGTCCCCAACCCTCTCCGCGCCACTACGCCTCTCGTTTTCGTCGGGTAGTCAGCGAAATGCGGTTCTCCCGCAGCCGATGTCGCCGTAAGAAATGTGGCGGCCAGAACCACCGAAATCAGTTTCTTCGTGTTGCCCAAGCCTCCTTGATGGGACGGCAATGCCTCCGGCTGCCCGTATCTAAAGGGCTTTCGTTTTGTCACCAGCCCGCAACGTTGACAAACCTACATCGCATATGGATCGGCCGCAGTCGCAGCAGCCAAGGCCGGCTTCCAAAAGGCGCGCGCCTCACCCATCCAAATCTCCTCCCTTTCCTTGAAATCGAGGTTGCACCCCCGAAACGCAATGCACGCATGCGAGACAAGATCCGACGCAATATCGAGCAGGAGAAATAGCTCGTTGTAGCGATTGGCGTTCCAAGCCCGCGGTTCGGCGTAAAGATGCGCAACGTGGTCATCGCGGAAAATACCCAAGGCGGCGGATGCGCGCCGACCACGAGGCGATGTCAGGCGGCGTGCAGTATCGTCGCAGCGTTGCAGAGCCGCCATGCAATCGCCCTCCCACGTCTTCGACATGCCGAGAGAATTTCCATCCCAGCCTGTCCACGCTCTTTCGACCAATTTGGCACGGCAACGTTTTTGCCTAAGCAGATGAAGGAACACCGGGATTGAAGCCAGGTCACTGCGGTTGAAGGCCGCCACCTCGGACTGCCCCTGACGGCCACGCGGTCTCTCAAACAGCTTGCAGAGCGACAGGACTAGAGCCATCTGAGTGCTGTTACGAAGCACATTGTAGCAATCGGCACCATCGAATGTTTGGCCGTGATAGTCAGCCATCACGATAGCGTTTCCGACCTCAAGCGTCGCCTTCGCCCAGATAGCGCTCCTTGTCTCACTTTCGAGGGCTTTCAGCACCAGGTCGAGCCGACACATGGCGTCGGCAACGGGCACCGGTGTGGCGCGCTTCGCTTTCCTCTTCTCTCTCCCAGCCACCTCGACCTCGATCACCTTTCGAACCTAGCTGAGCATGAACATCCGCAACGAATTCTTCAAAATATTCGGCGAGCGCGCTGAGCTCGCCCAATGCTAAGCCACAGAGTCCGAATGGGATGGAAATGTACTTCCCTGTCAAGGATGCCATAGGCTGCTGGGCCAGCCAGACGTGTCGTCTTGCACCTTCGTCGCGTCACGTGTCCAACATGTCCCACTCATTGCCGAGCACCCAACGCAACGCCGAGAGTTTGCCGTTGAGCATAATCGCGGCGAGAGGCATCCGGCGCCACGACTCGCCGTTTTGATCGATGCCGATAACGCATCGGCCAAAATTTCCGACGGTCTGTTTGAAGAGATCGCGAAAATCGGGGGGAAGCCAGCGTCCGGCGCATTTATGGCGACTTCTCGAGCACGCGTTCAAAGGCCTGGGCTGATATCCTTTCGAAGCACGCCATCATCCCTCAGCAACAGTTCGCTACACGACAGGCAAGAATGCCTCAGATATATCACCTTGGTGCGATGCGATGGACCTGCTCCACAGTGGGCGGTTTGACGGATTCTGCCTCGTCTCATCCGACAGCGACTTCACGCGGCTCGCGGCTCGCGGCCCGCATCCGCGAGCAGGGCGTCGATGTATTCGGTTTCGGTGAGCAGAAAACGCCCGAAAGCTTCCGGCAAGCCTGCCGACGATTTATCTATACCGACAACCTGTTGCCGTCCTCTCCGGCAAATGAGCCCGAGGCCTCACCAAGCACGAAGCCGTTTGCAACAACCTTCATCGGCCGTGCCAATCATCCGGGAGGTCATCGCACAGATGGAGAGCGAGGACGGCTGGGTTCTGCTCGGTGCAGTCGGCACCCAGCTTGCCAACCTTGCTTCTGATTTCGATCCGCGGACGTTCGGCTTCGAAAACTGAGCGATCTGGTGCGGAAAACGAATGCTTTTGACATTGAGCATCCGGAAGGCGGCAGCATACGAATACGCATCAGGCCGACAACAGAAAGCCGCCCCTCGACCACGAAGTCTCCGAGGCCGCGATCCAATGGTTGAAAGAGTGGGCGGGTGGTAACCCCGGGCGAAATACACGTTTGAAACCCGAGACGGGAAGAATTGCAAAGGGTCGTCCATCGTCACCACAAAGCAGGTCGGCGGCCTCGATCTGGTCTCCTCAATCAAGTCCGAGACCGGTTGCTGGTCGACGTCCACTCTTCTCAGGCGATCCTCGATCTGCACGAGAGCATCGGCCGCCCTGATCTGCACCTTCGAAACTGGCCGTTGTCCTCTCACGTCCGATCGTTTCCGCGGCGATGATTGCGAAAGCGGCTAAGGTGACGCCACGGGGTCCCCTCAATCTCATGGCCGAACTCGGCGTGCGCGAAATGACCGTGAGGGCGTTATTGAGGGTGGGGTATCCTATGAACAAGGGGAGCTCAAGGCGTCCACCTGTGATATCGTTCGAAAGGATTTAGGGGGTGAGCTATGGTGAAGAAACTTTCAGTTGCGCTGGAGCATTGCTACGGCATCAAAAAGCTTGAGGCGACGTTCGATTTCACGAAGACGAACGCCTACGCAGTATATGCGCCCAACGGCGCGATGAAGTCGTCGCTAGCCCACACCTTTCAGGATGTGGCGAAAGGTGCTCAATCGCGAGACCGCATTTTCCCGGGCCGAGTATCAACACGAAAAATTACCGACGAAACAGGTGCCGATGTCGCTGCAGAAAACATCCTCGTTGTGCTGCCCTATGACGTCGAAATGGGGCACACTGCACGGACCTCCACACTGCTCGTGAATCCAGCCCTTCGAAGAGAGTACGAAGCACTTCATCTGGAGATTGATGATGCGAAGGAGGCCTTTCTTAAAGCAATGAAAGAGCAGTCCGGTTCGAAAAGAGATCTCGAACAGGAGCTGTCACTTGCAATTACCAGTGAAGGGGGGAAGCTGTTCATCGCCCTGACACGACTTTCCGAAGAACTTGCCGCGCAAACCGACGCCCCTTTTGCGACGCTGAGCTACGATATCATTTTTGATGACAAGGTCATCGAGTTCCTGAACACAAAGGATTTCAAGAATACGATCGCGGCCTATATCACGAAATACAATGAGCTATTGGCGGCTTCGACGTATTTCAGAAAGGGAACATTCAATTACTACAACGCAAGCACAATCGCAAAGAGTCTAGCCGACAATGGCTTTTTCCGAGCAAAGCACAGCATTCGATTGAACGCGGATACGGTCATCGAGATCAAAGATGCCAAAGAACTTGAGGCGATCATAAAAGCGGAGAAGGACGCCATCTCCAACGATGCCGAACTGAAGAAGCAGTTCGCGGAAATCGGAAAGCTCTTGGAAAAGAATGCGGGTATGCGTGGATTTGAGGCGTACATAGCCGAGAATGATGGAATCCTGCCGAAGTTGGCCAACGCCGCTGCTTTCAAGCAGGAGGTCTGGAAATCGTACATACGCAGTCACTTCAATCTCTACACGGATCTTCTCGAGAAATATAAGGTCGCTCAGAAGCGAAAAGAGGAAATCGAAGCCCAGGCCGCAGCTGAGCGGACCCAATGGGAAAATGTGATTGATATCTTCAACGATCGATTTTTTGTGCCTTTCAAACTGGAAGCGCAGAATAAGATCGACGTGATGCTCGGCCAGCAGCCAGTGCTTAAGCTGGGCTTCACATTTGAGGACGGAAACGAGAGCGCACCCGTACTGCGCGATGCGTTGATCCAAGTCCTGAGCACTGGCGAGAAGAAAGCATTCTATATTCTCCAGATCATATTTGAGATTGAGGCAAGGAAAGCCGCTGGACAAGAAACGATTCTAGTTGTCGATGACATTGCAGACTCTTTTGATTATCGGAACAAATACGCGATAATACAGTATCTGAGAGAGATTGCTGATGGAGGGAATTTTTTTGAGATCCTGTTGACGCATAATTTCGACTTCTTCAGAACGGTCCATAGCCGCTTTGTGTCTTATGCTTATTGTCTAATGGTAGTGAAAACGAATACGGAGATTACTTTAACGCAGGCATCTGGAATAAAGAACATTTTCGTAAATGATTGGAAGCCGAATTTTGCAGCGGATGCCAAGAAGCGGGTCGCCTCAATCCCTTTTATGCGTAATCTTGTTGAATTCACCAAAGGTGACGCTGACCCAGATTTTATTAAGTTGACATCACTCCTGCACTGGAAGGCGGATTCGCGCACAATTACCGAGACTGATCTATTTGGTATTTACTCTGCACTGTTCGGTGTAATCGTTGCTCCCGTGAATGCGCAGGGCGTTGTCGTTGACTTGATACATCAGGAGGCTGCCAATTGTCTTGGGGCTGGGGATGGCCTGAACTTTGAGAACAAGATCGTTTTGTCGATTGCCATTCGACTCCTTGCCGAGGAATTCATGGCCACTCGCATAAATGATGCAGCGTACTTGGCTGGCATTGGTTCAAATCAGACGTCGGCTCTATTGAGGGAGTTCAGATCGCGCTTCGCGCAAGAGGGGCAGAATCTGAAGGTGATTGAGAAGGTCGTTTTAATGACCCCTGAGAACATTCATCTGAATTCATTCATGTACGAGCCGATTCTCGACATGTCGGACGAACATCTAAGGCGCCTGTACGGCGAGGTGCAGGCTCTCCAGTAGGCACGCTTCGCCTCTTTGGAATTGGGCGGAGCCAATCGGTTCAGTGCCTGTGCTGTGGTGGTATCGAGTCCCGCTGGGATTTAGCTGCGCGGCATGACGTAAGGCGCATCGAGAGGATAAGATTGGGAACGATGCGCTTCTTGCATGCGGCAGACATTCATCTAGACAGTCTGTCGATTTCGCTGAGAACTGTCTCCCCTGTTCACCCACCATGGCTACGTGATCGATGCTGCACGACGAATGGTTTTGGACGCACGGATTCATGATCTGACTCGTCAAGGTCTGGCCGCGTGACGACGCCCCAACACTTGGGGGAAGAGCTCTCACATTAAACCTCGGGGCACTGAAGTTAGGCCCCCGCTTTCGAGGTCATACTTTGCAATGAGGAGACGCCGATTCACGGGCATCGAGGCCCGTCCGTCAGGTTCTTGTGTAAGATTGAAAGGGTTCGTGGGACACAGCCCGCCTAACAATTGAGATCGCCATGGCGGCATTCGGCTCTTGCACTTTCCTAATTCATCCCTATCTTGGGGAAGATTAGAGACAGGAGAGGCGAATGGCTTCCGCACAAACATTGACGCTGAGTGAGGCAGGTTATGTGCTCAATCGCTCCGCTACCACTCTCAACAAGGCAGTCGATACCGGCGTCATCCGTGCCGGGCAACGCAAGGTAGGCAATGCGGTCCAGCGCGTGCTTGGACCTGCCGAGCTGCGGTTTCTGCGACTGGCCGATGAACTTGACCGGGATCTGACCCCGGCCGGCCGACGCCGTCTCTACGAGGCGCTTCGGAAACTGTCGGCCGACACGCATATGGTAAAGCTTGGCGAGCTTGATCTCGATCTGGCTCGCATCGATAGTGATCTAAAGCACCGTCTGGCGCGTCTCGACCATATCAGGCTTTGGGTTGATCGCGACAAGGAGCAGTCCGAGGCCTTTATTCGCGAGACGGACGTGCCTGCGCATCTTATTGCCGCTCTTGCGCGCGAGCAGACGGTCGATGAAATCCTGGTGGACTATCCGTCACTGAATAAGATGCAGGTCGAAGCTGCCATCGAATACGCCAAGGCCTATCCGAAGCGAGGACGACCTTACACGACACGAAGTTTGAAGCGCACTCTTGCCGATATGGCAGACCTCGGGGTGTTCGATGCTGATGGCGGTTCGGAAGAGGCGGCTCCCCGCAAAATTCCGTGACGCTATATCTGCTCGACGAAAATGTGCTGCGCGAGGCGGGGAGCCGAGGTAACGCAAATGTCCGTCGTTGGCTGGCAACGATCGACGATTCAAATCTGCGGTTGAGCGCCGCGACGCTGTTCGAGAAGCGCCGCGGCGCCGAAGCGCTCAAGCGCCGTGATCCAGAAAGGTCAGCGGCCCTCCTCGCGGGTATCAATTTGTTGGAGAAGTCGTTTTCGGACCGCGTCCTTCCAATAGATGGATCGATCGTTGCCGAATGGACGAGACTCCTCGGGGAAAAGAACAAAGATCGCTGGGACCTCGCCTTGGCCGCGACCGCTCGTGTTCATGGCCTCGTCCTCGTCACACGCAATGTGAAGGATTTCGCCGGCCGTGGTGTCCGCCTTCTGAATCCATTTAAGGATCCACCCGACGAATTTGACCCATGCGCCGCTGACTACGCCACCATTTTCATTGCACTGTGTTGATTGCCTCAATGTCCCTTCCCGATATCGACTTCTCCAGAATAAGAATTCATCGCGGCGCGCAATCGAACGCCTTTGAGGAACTCTGCTGCCAGCTTGCTAATGACGAGCCCGCTGATGGGCGTATCGCCTTTGACAGGAAGGGCCCGAGCGGGGATGGCGGTGTCGAGTGTTTCGCCACGCTCGCCGATGGCAGCGAGATCGGGTGGCAGGTCAAGTACTATACGTTGATGCCCAGCATGCTGACATCGCTCAGCAAGTCACTGGAAACCGCCCTCGTCAAACATCCGAAGATGACCCGTTTCATCGCATGCTTCCCGATCGACTTGTCTGACTCTCGACGCGATGGTGTCAAAACCAGCCTCTCGGCATGGGGTGATTGGTGCAGCGAGCACATCGCTGCGGCTGCGGCGGCCGCTCGGACGATCGAGATCGAGCGCTGGGATGCACACGAAATCAAGCGAAGGCTGATCGAAAGCAATCCCAAGTCGGCGGGTCGAATTGCTTTCTGGTTTGACGAGCAACTGCTCACCGCAGAATGGCTCTCGAAAAAGTTCGAACGGACAAAGGCTCTTCTCGGCAAGCGGTATAGTCCCGAGTCGCACATCGATTTGCCGATCCGAAAATCCATACTTGCGCTCGCTCATGACCCCTTATTGGCTGACGCGCTGCTATCTCTGGCCCAGCGCATCGATCGCACCTGGCGTGACGTGGGCATGCCGGCCGACGCGGAACTTGCACTGCAGCGCGCGCGGGACTTTGCCTGTGGGCTCGAGCTCGCTGCACGCGGCTACCCTAGGGCTGTTCCGGTCGACAAACTTCGTATCCTCGGTTCCCTAGCTTTGGAAGAGGTGCTGAGCTGGCACCAAAAGGTCGAGGGCGGCATTATCGACATTCGCCGTCTGGTCTCAAATCTCGCAGGCGCGGTCTCGGCGGCGCACCGTGAGCTCGCTCTTTCCTACTGGGACCTCATTCAAAACAAGAGCCTTCTCGTGCTGGGCGAGGGCGGTACCGGCAAATCCCACTTGCTTGCCGATGCCTGTGCCCACCAACTCGACGCTGGTCGGCCTGCGATCATGATTCCGAGCGGAAGTCTTGCCGACGGGGACCCATGGCAGCAAATCATGCGGTTCCTCGACGTCGCCCCGCACATGCAGGTCAGCCAATTCCTCGGCGCCATCAATGCCTTCGGCGAGGCCAGCGGCGCGCGCACCATTCTCGCGATCGACGCGCTGAACGAGCAAAACGGACAGGCCATATGGCCCACCGGTCTTCCAGGCTTTCTCCATGATCTGACAGAATTCCCGCATATCGCCGTTGTCCTGTCCTGCCGAACAACCTACGAAACGTCGGTCGTTCCCACAGACCTTTCGGAAACGACGCTTCCCAGGATCACGCATGGTGGTTTTTCCGCTGAGCAGGCTCTGGCCTATATCGCCCAGCGAGGCGTCAATCTCGCCGACGCCCCCAACCCTATTGAAGAACTCTCTACGCCCCTCTTCCTGCGCATCGTTTGCGATACGCTGGTTTCTAGCATTGGCGGAGCATCGACCACTGTGCCACGTGGTCTCTCCGCCATGTTCCGGCTCTATCTCAATGCGGTAGCTGAGAATGTGAACCAGGCGCTCGATATCGATCGCCGCCTCCAGCTCGTTCCCAAGGCTCTGGCCGCGCTTGCCGAGGAAATGGCCGCGACCGGACGAAGTGAACTGACGTGGATGCGTGCCAACGCGCTGCTCGCCAATATCTACAGACCCGCCGGCGGCAAACGGGACCTCTTGTTCCAATTGGAGAATGAGGGGTTGCTCACCGGGCAGCCCGGATACTCCGACGACGATCCTGACATCGTGCGGTTCACTTTCGAACGCCTCAGCGACTACGTAGTCGCCGAACACCTCATTGGGGCCGCGACGCAGGCAGAACCTGGATCGTTTGCAACCAAGGGGGCCGTCACGGATCCCAACGCCCCATACGGTCGCTTGCTGCAGGCGTCTGCGCCGATTTTCTGGGGTGTGGAAGAAGCTATGGCAGTCCTTCTCCCAGAGCGTGTAGGGGTTGAACTGCCCGATGTTGTCGGCGACGAAGCGTGGTCAGCTCACGACGCCTTCGAGAAAAGTCTCTTCACCCGCGCGCCAGGCAGCTTCAGCGATCGAACCTGGGCGCTGATCGATGAGGCCGGCGGAGACGCATTGCGCCTCGAGACGATGATTGCCTTGGCAACCGAGCCTGGCCACGCCAAAAATTTCCATCACACGCACCAAGTCTTGTTCGATATCCCAATGCCGGAGCGAGATGCTGTATGGTCGATCCACGTCGCATCCAGCACTCAGACTAACCACTTCATCTCCTGGGCGATGATCGATCGTCTCTCGCTTTCCGCTGAGCGCGCGAGGCTCACCGCCCTGTTGCTCACTTGGCATCTGACGACCAGCAGTCGCGCCATACGGGATACAGCCACCAAAGCCCTCGTTTCCATTCTGGCCGACCGTCCGGCCGTAGCCATCGAGATGTGGGAGCGCTTCGAGGATGCAAACGACCCCTATGTCGTCGAACGCCTGCTTGCAGCAATTTATGGAGCGGCGCTCCAGGGACGTTGGGACAAGACGCTGCTGGCCCGCCTCGCCATCCATCTTTTCACCGAACTGTTCGCGGCCGGAACACAGCCCGCGAACATCCTTGTGCGCGACCATGCCAGAGGCTTCATCAGATTTGCGCAGCACAATGGAGCGCTCCCCTCCGACATTGATCTAGGTAAGCTCGATGCCGCAGGGGGCACACCATGGCCACTCGAGCCTGTTTCCGATGAAACCATCGCCACATATACTGTAACCTACGAGGGTGGTTCCAAACACCGAGATGACATCACCTCCTCATGCATGGATGGCGACTTCGCGCGGTATCAGATCGATCGCGTCGTAAGTAAATGGAGTATGGCGCCACGCGGTGCAGAACATTTTCCGACTGTCCAAGAGCTTCGTGACCAATGGCTGGGTGAGTTCCTGAAGGACGCGACACCCGAAATGATCGACGCCCATGAAGCCTTGATCGAAGCGATCTCCGCAAAGGATAGCGCTAAACCGCATGATCGCGCCGCCGAGGCGAAGGTGGTTGAGGCCAGGCAGAGTTTTCGCATCGCCGCCGGCGAAACCGTTTACGAGGATTGGCGTGCGCGCGCCGAATACTGGCGCAAATTGGCTGCGTATCAGACGATGGCGCCCGCAAACGGACCCGCCATGTTCAATCTCGGCTGGGCGCGACGCTGGATCTGCAAAAGAGCGCATGACTTTGGCTGGTCCAAAGCGCTCCACGGCGAGTTCGATCGCGCTCAAGGCAGTGGTCGGATGACCCATTCCAAGGAACGCATCGGCAAAAAGTACCAATGGCTAGCGTTATACGAATTGCTCGCACGCCTGGAAGACCATGTCGCACCGCTTCCGTCTCTTTCTGATAGGAAGCGGAGCCCATGCGACCAGCGCAATATGGATCCGTCCATGCTCCGTTCGAGTACGTCAGACGATGGTTGGCGAGACTTCCATACGCCCGCGTTCTGGATTCCGACCGCGCCAAGGTTTGGGCCCGAAACACCTGAACAAGCGTTGGCTTGGCTGGACGCCGGCGACGATGTTATCGATGGCGCAGAGAATATCGAGGTCGCCGACCCTCGCACGGGCATCGCTTGGCTTGTCCTGCGCGGTTTCGAGCAGTGGCGATCGGGACAGCCTAATATCGAGGTGGAGGCGTGGAGACGCTTGGCGTGTCTCGTTGTCAAAAAGCAAAATCGGAAGCGTATCCTCGAACTTATCGCCACTTCCTTGATGACGGCCAACGATGCCGTTCCCTCCAGCGACATGGATCTTCGCGCCTATCTTGGCGAGTACCCTTGGGCGTGGAACAAGGAGGATGACGATTGGGTGAAGTCCTGGCAACCCGACTGGAATCCGGGAGTGAGAGGCATCGACGTCCTCCCCACGACAGCTGAATACACAGCCGAACGGGGCAACTACGATGAGAGCATTTCGGAAAATCTCACTATTCATCTCCCAGCCGTATGGCTGATGCGTGAACTGAACGCTCGCCTCTCAGACGGTCGCTCCATCGAATATCTCGCTGATGGCGAGGCCATTTTCATGGATCCGTCGATCAAAGGCAGTGGGCGAAGTGCAGCGCTCGTCCGCAAGGATGCCTTTCTTGATCTGCTCGCCAAGCAGGGGCTGACGCCAATTTGGGTGATCTCGGGCGAAAAGCGGGCCGATACACCCATGCATTCCTCTGGATTTGGCGGGTGCTATAGTTTCTCGACGCCTTACATCCTGACCGGCAGTAAGCTCACGGCACAAGAAAGGCTCGAAAAATGGGAGCAGCCATCCTCCGAACAGCGAAGGATATTCATGGGCGAGACCGATACGGAGTGACATCGCGTCAGCTGTCGCAGGATCGTATCTAAGCGGTAGTTCGTCGGGCAGACCAATTCACGATTGCGCGTGGTTTTCGAGGACGAAGCGGAGCGGACCAGTCCCGTCGCGGCAGCCCTTCAGCAAGGCGGGAGGTAATCACAAGCTTGCCTTCAGCTACCGCCGCGCTTTCGCGGGCAGTAGCTGAAGGCAAGCCTGCAGCGTGCCATCGTCAATACAGTAGTCGACCGGTCGCACGCCATCCAGGCTCCGTTGAGGCTGTCGTAGCCATAGCTCTGCGAGGTCGTCGCGCTTGTACTTGGCCCGCGCCGCCGCGCGAAGGGATGCAATGGCTTTGTCGCGTCGGTCTTCCCGCTTTGTCTGCTTGCGCACGTCCTCCTTCCACCGGTCGAGGGCATCGACGGCTCTCCAGAAATCGGCCTGAGATTGTCTCGCCATCACTGCCGGAGAAACCCCTCCCAAGATGTCCTGACTGGCCGACATCCAACTTGGTGCGCCATTGCCCATCACCGCCTCAACGGATCTCAAAAGGTTTGCTTCCCGATCGGCCGCTTCACGCTCAGCCTTCTCAGCGGCTTCCCTAGACCGGCGTTCTTCTCCTAGGCGGTAAGATTCCTGCCTGGCGTTCATCTCCGTAATCACAGGCAGGCCGAGATTATCGGTCATCAACGGTGGATGGCGGCTCATCCCCTCACGCAGGCGCTCAAATTTGCCCAAGTATTCAAGCCAGCCATCCTCGTCACCGAGTACGATTTCGGCAGCTATTACGCCGCTTGGCCCGGACAGCGAGAACCAAATGTCGAAGTCGAAACCATTGCGGAAATCCTCGCGCACCAAAGAGATGATCTTCGCTACAACGTCCCTGAGTTGGACGGCTCGTTTTTGCGGGCGTTCTTTCAGTTCTTTCGCCTGTCTAACGGATTCAAAAAGGCACTTTCCACCAGCTAGGTTGCCACGACGATCGGCCGTGATGATCAGTCCAGACTTGTGCATTGTCGCGAGGAAATCTCCAACGGCCTCCCATGGCGCCCTGACATTTTGAGCTGCTTGGCGCCGCATGCTGTCGGCAACGTCGTCGCTTACGAAGCCGAATCGCTCATCGATCCAGTCCCTGGCTTTGATGGCGGCGAACACATCCTTTCTGGTGAAGCCATTCTTTGCGGCAAGCCCATACTCAATCAGCGCAAACGATTTCCATTCTTCTTCGCGGACCAGGAAACCAATCGCAGACCCGTGAGCGGCGACGGCTAATCCAAGGCCATGCCCGCGAGCTCCTTCCTCCCAGGCACCGGTCTCTCGCTCGACTTGCGCAATGTCTGCCTCCGCGGCCAGCAGGTCCCGTGCCTGAGCTTCAACCTGTTCGAGACGCTTCCATTCGATCTCAGCGAGCTTCGACCGGGCCGCTGAAACCTTTGGATTGTGCAGCCACGCACGCGGAGCCTCGGAGAGGATCGCCTCGGCGAGCGTGTCAAGTGGCTTATCCCGGTAGCTGGAGAGATCGATCTCGATTGAGCCGACGTCCTCTGTGCGCAACCTCGCGAGTTTTTCAGGTCCGCATGCGTGGGTTACTCGGAACTCGACATGCAGGATCCGGTCGGCGCGTCGGCAGGCCACATCTGGGACGATCTCGCCATGCCGTTTTTCCAAAACCGCGCTGTCGAACACGAAGTCGCCCTCGTGTACGACGTCGAGAGAGTTCCTTCCGTCGCTCTCCCGCAAGCCTGGCAGCTTAAGCCGGAGCGCTGCTGCAAGAGTCTTCTTCGCAAATTTGTGCAAGGCGGTTTCGCCGGAGGACACACAGGTGCTGCCGTCGCGAGCGGCCGCATGCTGAAAGTGCCGCCGCCGCTCGCCCTTATGGGCGACCATCTGCCGGCCGCATCCCGGGCATATGGATCTACAGGAGAGTCCTGACACGGCATCGTCGATGTGGACTGGTTCGCCTGTATCGACAGATTCCGCTACTGTTCGCTTCCCCTCGGATGTGCAGGACATGAGTTCGAACAAGGTCGGAACGCGCACTTTCGTTACACCCTTGGCTGCATTGTCGCGGCGTCGATCCGGCGATGGATCAGCGATACAAGCGAAAGAAGGTCTTCCTGGTCGTCCTTCGAGATCGCCCAGTTTACCTTGGCTTCGTGCACTGCCGATTCCGAAACATGCCAAACGTGCCCCTTCAAAAGTTCGAGAACCCCTTCTGTTCGTCCTGCTCGCTTTTCGTCCGAAGAGCGTTGATGGCGAGTGTGGGCCGGTTGGTATGTCCGAACGCGATGAGACATTGGCGCCTAAGTACAATCAAGAATCTCAGTCCGGCAGCCACACGCAATCAGCCCATCTCTTTTCATATCGTCTTGCGAAGTCTTTCATCTCCCGCATGTTGGCCGCGGGTGTTTGACAGGCTCGGGCACAGGTTGACACGACATCCCTGTAAAGGGGGAGGGAGACCGATCGGACACCTTCATAGTTCAAGATCAAGTCGGGGATGCGGTCCGTGATACGCGCACCGCGGGGCGCAATAACAATGCTTGGCGGGCTCCCGTACGCATTGATCAGGACATATCTCCAGCTTGGATCGGCAGGTCCTTGAACGGGGACGATCTCGCAAGGGCAAGCATCACCGCCCCCGGAGATTTCCTGATAGATATCGTTTAGTGCCTGAGGCTTCCGGGCGATCAGGACGTATGGTCCTGCCGGTGTGTAGCTGCCCTGTTCCTCGTCATATTGTATTCCCAGGAGGCCCTCCAGGCCGAAGCGCGTCGATCGGTCAAGGGTGGTCTGCTCCGAGATAAACCACTGTAGCTGCCGTAGGGTAGTGCCGGCCGCTGCGGCAATTTCCTTCGGAGGGTTGGGCCAGCACGCTTCCCAGGACGACAGCCATGGACCGGCCTTCCAATCTCTGCCCTCGACGGGAATTGACGCTGACGGGCACATTGGCAGCGACAACCACTGCTCAATTCGATCTTCGAGGTCTCGATTACTCAATCCGCGAGGGCCGCGCCGGGAACTATGTTCGTGATCTTCTCGCGCATCGCGACACAAAGCGTCGATCGCTTCGATCAGAGACGGGGTACCAGGATAGTGCCTTCTCAACAACCACCGAGCGGCATCCTGTGCCGAGCGCAAAGACGCAGGTAGCGACTTGTCCTTGGCGTCTGCGATCTCAAGCTGAATGCCGACTCGCGCCATGTCCGCCACTAGCGCGGGATCGGCCTGTGCCAGATGGCGGTTCACGCGAAGGATATCCGGAAGCCCACGCAAGCCCTCAGCGTTCTTCCAGGCAGTCTGTAGCACCTCACAGAATGGTATTCGCTCGTTGATGGCAGAGAATGTCAACCAGCGGATAGGAAGGCCGGCGACGGTCAGCCCATAGATTGTCAGAGGGCTGAGCGCCTGCTGCTCCGCATCCTCGAGCCTTATGGAATCCCGTACGGCCACTGTGCCATGTTCCGGGTGATGGAAAAGAAACTTGGCGGTTGAGACGTAGAAATACTGCTCTCTTTTGGGCTGCTCTCCCGGAATACTCATGCCTCTCTCCGCCAAATAAAATTACTGCATGAGAGAATACGGTTCTGCGAACAGAGGCCAAGGTGTTTCACATTTCGGGGCCCTTGTTCCGTTGTTTTCTATCGCCACGAGCTATAGCACGGTGTGATCGGCAAACGCCGACACCGATGGCCGCCGGCGCGCAACCGCTATTTTTAAACTTCAAAAAGGTCTAGCGTATTATCGTCGCGTCGCCGCGAAAGGCCTTCGCCGAGGTGCATGCAAGCGTGCTTGATGCGACGTAGGCCAACAGCGGCCCCAACGTGCAACCATCCGCCGTTCCTCATGTGAATGCTGAGGATCGGCGCGCCACACGTAGGGCACGGATGGACATAGCTATTCGATCGCTTGTCGGCGGCGTCGCAAAAGACACGTGTCTCACGGACACGGGTCCAGCGACCACAACCGAGACGACGCGTATGTTCTCGGCGTTTGATCCACTGGCCAGACATTATAGACCTCCTCGATGTTCGACGTGGCTACCGGTCACCTCTTTGCGGACATAAAAACCGTTTGGTACCGCCTCCTGAACCAACGGGACGTGTGAGATCAGGCCCACGGTGCGATTTTGACCAACGAGATGTGTCAGCACCTGCAGAACGATATCCAGTGTGCCAGACTCATTCTCGGTATCGAGCGAGCCGAAACCTTCATCAATGAAAATCGTATCAAGGCGCACCTTGCCAGAGAGGCTATCGACCACGTCCGATAGGCCAAGCGCCAAAGCCAATGCCGCAATGAAAGTCTCACCACCCGACAGTGTCGATGGGGAGCGCGCTTTTCCGGTGTGCGTATCAAAAACGTTGATTCCGAGTCCACGACGGGCTCGGCCACCCGTTCCTTCGATCTCGCGTTGAAGCGTGTACCGACCGGACGTCATCGGTTCAAGACGTAGGTTCGCGGCGATCAGAACCTGGTCGAACATCGCACCGATCGCAAAGGTTTCAAGGTCAAGCCGTTGAGGATTTTCCGCATTGAACATGCGCGACAATTCACGCAATGGCGCCGATTCGGTTTCAAGCTTCTCGATTGCTTCAAGAGCTCTCGCGATAGACTGATGAAGTCTCGACAACTGATCAAGCTGGTGCGTCGCACCGGCAAGCTCGCTTGTCGCCGCACGCAGCGCCGCCTCGGCGATTTGAACACTTGCCTCTAGCAGCACCAAGTCAGGCCGCTCAACGCCTACAATCGCAGCCTGCGCAATATCCTGTTCGCGGCGGGCAACGCCGAGGGCGTGATTATGGTCCTCGATAAGCTTTGCATCCTCGTCGACCGATGCGATCCATATCTTGAAAGCCTCAAACGTCTCCACTGTGAGTCCGTGCTCACCCATACGCGTTTCGAAAGCAATGTGAGCCCGATCGCGTCGCGCGAGCGCTTCACCGCAACGTTCCTTCGCACCGATGAGAGCAGCTTCTGCAGTCAGTGTTTTTTCGCGCGCAGCACTCGCAGCTTTTTCTGCATTCTCGAGCGCTGTTTGGTGGGCCTGATGCAGGCGCCGAACATTTTCTTGTTCACGTCGCAGCGACTCACTCCCTCGAAGAGGCTCAGGAATGCCTGAGAGTGATTGGACCAGGCGATCGCTGGCGATTGCTTCTTCCTGCCGCGCTGTATCGCATGCCGTCCGATCCTCGTTGAGCAGCAACGTCTCTGCGGCGATCGTCTCTTCAAGTTTCATTAAAGTAGCTTCGGCAGCTGGGAAATCGACCGGAGGACCAAGGCTATTGATCTGGGTACTGAGATCCGAGAATTCGGACCGTAGTTCCGCAGTCGACTGCCCAGGCTTCTCCGCGTCCGCTAAGCGCTCCGAGCGTTCTATGGCGGTTGCTTCCGAGGACGAGAGCTGTCGTCCTTTGCCCGCTTCTTCGGCTTGGGCGCTCTCGAACTTCAATCGGGCCTCGCGGAACGCTTGATCGAGCCCGGCATGCTGCACGTCACCTGAAACAGGGAAAGGGTGCTCCGTTGAGCCACATACAGGGCAGGGCTCTCCAAGGGTCAGTTTCGCGGCTAGGTGGAGCGCCTGCGCTGCGGCGAGATCAGCCTCCGCTTTTTCGAAGGCAGCCCGAGCGAGTCCGATCCGCGACACAGCGACCTGATGGTCCACACGGTGACGTTCAACAATGGTCCGCGCGTCGCTGAGCCCCTTTTCGAGTGTTTCGAATGAAGCCGCCGCCCTGCCAAGAATTTCCAGCGCATCCCGTTTGACGATCTGCTGAAGGCGTTTGCCTTCGACCTCCCGCGCTTGCCTCAGCCGCAGTTCAGCATCGCGCCTTGATTCCATCAGTGTGGTGAGCGCCTTATCCTGGGACCCCAACTTCTGCGTCGCAACCACGGAAGCCCTGCGCGACGCCTGCGCCGTCTCCGTCAAAGCGGCCGAAGTCTCGATGATCTGGCGGTATCGATCGAGCGTCTCACCTTGGCGCGCAAGCGTCTCAATTTCGCCCTCCCGGGCCTTCTCGTTTGCCAGCGTCTCAGCCGTGGTCCGGGCGAGCGTCGCGGCAATCCGGGCACTTTCTACCGCTTTGACTTGCATGCCGTCGGCCTCGCTGAGTTCATTCTGCATCTCGCCAAGCTGACGATGGACGTCCGTCATCGCTTGGGCACGTCTGGCATTGGTCATGCGCTGGCGAACGAGCTCGATCGCCTCCTCACGACCCAACACTGCAGTTAAAGCCTCGGCAGAAGTCTTAGTGCGAACAAACAAAGCTTCACGCTGACGCCCTGCTTCAAGTTGCGAGCGCTCCTGGGCGAGAGCCGTCTGGGCCTCACTCTCCCTTTCGGTTTGCTGCACGATCGCTACTTCAGCGTCCATAACGCCGCTGCTCAAGAGTTCGACGCTGCCAAACCCATCTGCCTCTAATCGGCCGGCACAGAGCTGTCGATCGTCACGGATCTTGCGTTGAACGATGATCGTTTCGTCGAGCAGCTTCGCGGAAAGTTGCCGATAGAGCGATACATCGAAAAGCTCGCGTAAGATCGCCACGCGGTTCTCGGTCTTTGCCGTGAGGAACGTTTCGAACTTGCCCTGCGGCAAGAGAACGATTTGCCGAAACTGATCGGAACCATAGCCGAGAAGATTAACAACAGCGTCGCGCACAACCCCGGTCTTGCGTTCGGCGATCACTCGGCCGCAGTTTGCCTCTGATATGTCGTCGACTTGCAGTCCACTGGCATCGAAAAGCCAAGCTTCATGCGGATCGCGCGTATCGCCGGTGCCGCGCTGCTTAGGGCGCGTCTGATCGGGCCGGCGACGGATAACATATCGCCGATCACCGACATCGAAGACAAACTCGACCTCGGTCGACAATTCAAGATCCGCGTGATCGGAGCGAAACGAAGCTGGGTCTTGGTCGAACCTTGTCGCTTCGCCGAACAGCGCAAAATGCATGGCTGTGAAAATCGTGGATTTGCCCGATCCCGTTTGACCGTAGATGCCAAACAACCCAGCAGTCACCGCATCGCGGAAATCGACAACCTCCCGGCCGGCATAGGGCCCGAAGGCCTGCATCGTGAGCCTGATCGGCCTCATGTCGCGGCCTCTTTTTGCTCGAACTCGTGCAGAACAGAAGAGATCAGCGGAAGTTCGGCAGCGGACAGGCGCGCGCGGCGGACCTGCTGGAGAAAATCACCGATCACATCCATTGGTTGAGCAGCTTTCAAATCAATAGGTTCGGGAAGCGTCGCATGAATAGGACGTTCGTCGCGGGCGTAGGTGAGCTGGCAGGCGTGGGGATAAATCTCCCGCAGCCGCTTCATCGGATCGATGCGCGGCACTTCGTCCGCAAGGATCACTTTGATGATATCGTTCGATGGCGTTCCCGCGAGGAGATCGTCCAGGTGTCCTCGAAGTACCCGCGCAGACCTAAGGGGAACAAAGGGGATCATCGTGATTGCTACTGCGCGATAGGCATCGAGATCGACAAGGCACATGGACTTTTCATGGCCTGCCTCGTCAAAGCCGAAGGCGAGAGGAGAGCCCGAGTAGCGAATATGATCTGCGCCCGCGGTTTGCGGGCGATGGATGTGACCAAGAGCGACATAGTGCGCTCCATCAAATACGTCGGGTGGCACCGTCTCGATGCCGCCAACGCGAGCGAGGGGACGCTCGCCCTCGCTCGTTTGCGCGCCCGCGACGAAGGCGTGTGAGACAATGACCCAACGAGCACCATCCGGCAGATGACGCCTGGCAGACGCGATCTGCGCGCGGACTACATGTTCGGGCTGCCCGATCGACTCATCCAAGTAACATTCGCGCGCGGCATATTCGTAAGCGAAGGGCAGGGCAGAGAATGCAACCGGCCCGTGCTCATCGTTGATGACCAGCGGGATCTCATTGGCATGAAGCGGGCCGCGGATCAGCGCGCGCCGAACATCTGTCATAACGGCCATCGCGCCGATCCGGTCGCCTGAATCATGATTGCCCGCGATCATCACGAGCGCCGTTGTTGTTTCCTGTGCGATCCGTGTCACAAACTGATTGAACTGTCGCACGGCGGTGGCCGGCGGTGACGCCCTATCGAAAATGTCGCCAGCGATAATTAGTACGTTTGGTTTATGGGCGAGAACGGCGACGACGATCTGATCGAGTACTGCCTGATGATCGGCATCTAACCCGAGACCGTTGAATTGGCGACCTATATGCAGGTCAGCCGTATGAAGAATCTTCATCACTTTAGACCATATAATTATTAGACGTATGATTCTTAGATGGACTCTGCTCCGGGAGTCAAGCTAGATTTGCCAAGCGATGATATTCGACGATCTCAGACATTCGCAGCGCGAGCGCTTGATTTTTCTCGACCGCTGCTTGACGTGGCGAGGAATGGCCAATCGACGCGATCTCATCGAGCGCTTTGCGATCTCGCAGGCTCAAGCTGCGCTGGATTTCCGGCTCTATCTCCAGCGCGCAGGAGAGCACGGCCCGGTCTACGATCCCGTACGGCGCGCCTACTTTGTCACGCCCCAGCACCGGTCACTTGCGTCCGCGCCGATTGCAGAGGCTTTCCAGGACGTTTTCCTCGAGAAGGCAACGGGCCTATCGAACGTGCTGCCGCGGCCTGAGAGGCGCGCAGACGAAGACATCGTCGCGCAGCTATACCAAGCTTCATTAGCCAAAGAGGAGGTGTATATCCATTACACCTCGATGACCTCGGGCAAAGATGGTGGCCAGTGGATTGCACCCCGCCACTTCTTATCAGACGGCGAGAGCGTCTACGTCCGAGCCTTCAGCTATAAGCACCAAGAGTATCGAAACTATCTGCCTATCCGCATTGGCGACAGCGATCCTTTCGAGCGAAGATCCAGATGCGATCAGCTACCAGCCGATCTAGAATGGACGGCGCGCGCGCGCGTCTGGCTGAGACCCAAGTCAACATTGAGCGAACAACAGGCCGAGGCTGTCCGGCGTGAGTACGGATTCGACGGCGAATTGCTCAGCATCGAGACGCGGAAGGCGCTTGAATTTTTTGTTGCGCGTCGCTGGGGGCTCAATCTACCGGGAGCGCGTCTTGAATACGTTCGCACGGATTATGAGCCAATTGGCTCGGACGATGGAAATCTCCACACCGAGCGGTCTTCCTAGGGAAGCATGTGTCCGACAAGTTTGCCGGTTATGCTCCGCGCAACGGGCGATTTTAAGGCGCAAAGCCGACCTTGAGATAGCGAGTTCAGGCCTAATCCATGTTCGTGATTTGTGCTTCGAAAGTCGCATAAATGGCAGTGTGGAACTCAACGGCGGCTCATTGGTTTTTGCGGGTTCAGCTCGTGGAAAAGCTCCGTCGGCCTTCCGTGAATGCGGGTTTCCGCATCGCCTACCTCGATTTGGTCGATGACCGCCGGACAGGCGAGGCGGAGCCGTATCTCGCCCGAGAGCACATTCGCGCGCATGATTTCGACGAACGCGCCTATCTTTTCATCCGCAGTGAGAAACCTGCGTTTGACGGATGCAGTGGTGCTACGCTTGTGGAGCCCCGGGGCGTCTCTATGCGGCAATCCTTCATCGTGAGCCGATGCTATTGTGCAAGTTTCGCAGCACTGCGGGTGGCGATATCGCCCAAGACAGCATGAAGAAGCGTTCCAACTTCCTGTTCGGCGACCCCGGGTGCAATTCCTGATTCGGACAGTTGAACGAGAATTGCCTTGGCGGTGTTGCGCCAGAAGGCGTTCGCGTCCTTCCCGTTCTTGGATTCCAGGACCCGGGCGATCCCTTCGACCAACTTCCGCCGCCGATGCAGCGGAAACGCGCTTATGTTTGAATCACACATCAATCACCTCACCCCTTCAGTCGCGCGAATAAGCATTGGCGGGTGAGAAAATTTGGTTAACAGCGCTTTTGGACAATGGTCAGCAATGGAATAAAGCGTCTACCCAACAAGCCAAGAGGTGTGCCACGTGTTGATGATCGGCGCGTGCTGAACGGCATCTTCTGGGTGCTGCGCTCCGGTGCTCCATGGCGCGACCTGCCTCAGCGCTATGGCCCGCGCACCACCTGTTGCAACCGCTTCGTCCGATGGCGAAAAGCAGGTGTGTGGCTGCGCAGTAACGAGTCTACGGCCTAAGGTTTGCGGAGCCTCACGCCGGCGCGGCTGCCGTTCTCCGGGATGAACTCGACGCCGGCGGCCTAGAGGGCGATCCTGAACAGATCAATGGCCCTCTGGACCGTGATCGCCTCTGCCCGTGGGATGTAGAGCGGCCGAAGCCGTTCGCCTGTTTCCGGCGCTGTTTTGACAGGGCGCGCATTGGTCATTCGGCCCATCGCGGTTTTCTGCGGCCCGCCGTTTCGCCCGACATCAGGGAACGATATCGCGCCGCATGTATTAGAAACCCATGGACACTATGGAACCCCACGGCCACGGGATGGCGGCCGATATTTTGACATCGGAAGTTGCCAATGCCAGGCAGCGCATCCGCCGGACCGAGCTCGCGCTTCAACGCACTGAAGAAATGCTGGCCGAAAATCTCGCGCTGTGCAGCAGGATACGAACTGCGGTCGAGGCCGCAGACCGCTTGGTGAAGATCGATCCCCCCAGCTTTGAAGGACGTCGCGCGGGTTGAACTGGGCCGGCGTTTCATCGTCGCGACCTTGCGGCACCCTGCCGCAAGAGCCTGCCCTGTTGGCATCACAGCGTGAGCAAACATTGGACAGAAGCATTTCAACGGTCGCTATGTGCAACACCGACGCTAGATCGACACGATCTTCTGTTCAAACAGCGGGGATTTATGCTCGGCGGATCGAAGGGGGCACGGGGGTCTTCGCGCGAGCCAGTTAGCCGATCTCCCGCTCAGAAATTTCAGCCAAAATATTCCGACTTCCTGATGGAACCCGTTCGTTGCGGGCGAGTTACGGCTCATTGGGGACGGACTTCCCGAACATGACAACGAGCAACAAAGCAGACCATCAGTCTGTCTCCGGAGCGTTTCGGAAACTGATCCGTTCCGAAGGCTATCGTCATCACGTACAAACGTTCTTAAATCTGGAGGTCGAACCAGAACTGCCGCTAACCCTACAGTCATTACTTGCGGCTATTGATCGGGCCAAAGAGGGGCCGACGGAAGAAGTCCCTTAGCGGGCTGGCTGAGCGTCAGGTCAAAGAGTATAGAGGCTCGCTTCGTGGCTTGTCCCCCTGATTCCCACTCAGAAGTTATCAAACATTCTTCTTGATTTTTCTCGACAGAGGGTCATGAATGTTCCCTTGGGTTCTCGCTGAGGTGGGAGGCCTTGTATGAACGTTTGGACGAACTGCCGACCCGACAAAGTGACTGCCGAACACCTTGTTCACGAGCTGATCCTACAAGTCCGTCGCGGCCAAATCATCTCCGTCAAAGAGACTATCGCAGCGGTGCGCCGAGACGGGCCACATCTGGCGGAAACTGACTGCGAGCTGGTGGAGCTTATTGTCAATGTTGCCCCAGCCTTTGGGCTGTTCGTCGGGTTCGATCTTCGCGAATAACCGCCTCCTCAACAGGGCGGACCGTGGCGACACGGTCTCGATCAAAGCGGCACTACGCGAAGCTCGGGAGACTGCGCCTTATTTGGTGGCCTCCAACGAAGAACTAACCGAGGCGATCGTCGAGGCAGCAACTGCCATGGGCCTCTGCGTGGCTTTCGACGGTGGCGAGTAGCTGTCAGCCAACTTCAGCCGCTGTGGCATCGCAACGGAAGCGCGCCGTCCTGCGCCATTTCAATAGTCAGAGGTAATCCGTAATTACCTTCGCAACCTGCTCACTCTGCCTGTAGAACGGGAACTGGGCTGAGCAAAAGTATTTGCTGGAGGAACTTGATCGGGCCGACAAAGAGTGACCGCATGGCTCTCCACTGGTTCAACCCTCCGGTCCCGGTCAAGACCGAGCGTCCCGGGATCATCCACAATGTCAACAACGCCGAGACAGCCGGCGAGGAGCTGATGAAGTGGACCAAGCGTGGCCCTTGCTGGGACCTCGCGGTGCGCGTTTGCATGGCCGTGATTTTCGACGAGATGGAACCTGAGGAGGCCCGCAAGGCATTCCTGGCTGCTGCAAAAGAGGAGGGGACATTACTCCCCCCAATGACGACTAGCTAAATTGGATGCGGTATAAGGTTCTAGGTGTCTCTTACCAACACCGCCTTCGCGAAAGGAGCCCGCCGCCAAGCATGGAGATGAGAGGCGACGGACCCCCCCACAGCGGCTGCACATCCACGAAGTAATCCCGCTGCCGCCTCTAAACCCGCGAGGGCCTACATCGTTCCCTTAGCTGCAGCTAAAGCGGGGTTGGTCGGCGGGCTCTTCCCGCTCTAAGTTCCCTCTTATGGGTCCCCTCTGGTTCGCTCCCCCGGTCTACGTGAAGACGAAACGTCCGGGCATTCGCAATGGGGTCAGCCACGTCGAGGGAGCCGCCGAGGAACTCCTGGCATGGGACACAAAGGGCCCGAGGTGGACGAAGGCGGTCCAATCCTGCGTCGACGCGTTCCAGGGCAGCGCCTCCCCCCAAGAGGTCCGTGAAGCCTTCGAGGCGGCTGCCAAGGAGGCCAACGTGTATCTCTCCCCTGAGTAGGAGGTATCATGGCAACCCATTGGTTCGTCCCTCCGGTGTTCGTGAAGACTGAAACCGGTGTCAGGCATGGCTGCAACAATGCGAAGGAAGCCCTTGAGCAGCTCAAGACGTGGACCCGGCGAGGGCCTCGCTGGCATAAGGCGGTGACCCTCTGCCTGTCAGCCTTGGAGGGCGATTCGATTGACCCCCACATAATACGAAAGGCCTTTGAGGCTGCCGCTAAGGAGGCCAACGTGTATCTCTCCCCTGAGTAGGAGTTGTCGTGGCAACCCATTGGTTCTCCCCTCCGGTGTACGTCAAGACCGACCGACCTGGGGTCACCTACGGGTGCAACAACGTCGAGGGTGCCGCCGAGGAACTCATGAAGTGGACCAAGATGGGACCTAAGTGGAGGAAGGCTGTGCAACTGTGCGCCGACGCCCTTCAGGACCGTGTGACTCCGGAAGAGGTCCGTCAGGCTTTCGAGGCTGCTGCCAAGGAGGAGAGGGTGCTGCGTGAGTAGCAGGCCGGTGCCCATGGCTATGTTGGGAAGGACCCGTTAGGCTGTCTAATGCTGACCAAGTCCGCGCTGCTCGAAATAGACCCGGATACGAGAGCATTCACTCTGGTCGGCGCATTTATGGCCATTTTGCACTTCTTGAAACTGGCATCGGAGCTGCTCTGGGCGAGGTAGTTGGCGTCAATGGGGCACGTCGAGTAATCATCAATCGAAACATGGGGTTCGACGAGAAGATCAAAACCGTACGCACAGGGGACCGGAACCGGAATGTCAGGCTTCTAAAGCCGATGGCAGAAAGCGGATACGCTGTGGCGGCATTTGAGGGCCCGTTCCTGCTCTTGATTATTGCCTGTGAGCTGTGTGCGAAAATCGGGAATGGAAGGGCCGGAGGCAGGAAGCACGGCCTCAGGCCGAGGCGCTAACCAAGCGGGTCGGCAATGATCGCGAAAAGCTCAATACGGCCGCCAGCGAAACTAAAGAAGTAGTCGCGCGTTGGACGGCGGATAACGCTGTTTCGTCTCTGAGTATGGTTTAGGTCAGAGTGGTCAAGCCAACGTCGCGTAAGGCAATCAATGGGTCGAACGCTAGTCAAGCGAAGTCGCCCGCTCGTGACGAGGTCACTTTAGCGCCGCCCGCTTTCCGGCCGGTCCAACTCGCAACGCTCGTGGACACGGTCCCTGCCGGCGATCGTTGGATCCATGAAATGAAATACGACGGCTATCGTATTCTCGTTGCCGTCGGCGGAGGCGAGGCGCGAGCCTACACACGATCTGGTCTGGACTGGTCTAGCCGTTTTCCCTCGGTCCTCTCCGAGGCTCGCAAGCTCAAGGTGCGCTCCGCCCTGATTGACGGCGAGGCCGTGGTTGTCGATGCGGAAGGAAGATCTAACTTCCAGGCGCTTCAGAATGCATTGAAGGGTGCCCCGGCGACTATCGACTTTTATGCGTTCGATCTGCTGCAGCTCGACGGCGAAGATCTGACAAGGCTTCCTCTTCTTGAGCGCAAAGCAAAGCTGGAGGCGATCTTGCCTGCGAAAAATCCGGTCCTTCGTTACTCCGACCATATCCTCGGCCGCGGAGAAGAGCTGCTCGATCGCTTCTGCGCAGCCGGCCTTGAGGGCGTCATCTCAAAGCTCGCGGATTCGAGTTATGTGGCGGCCCGCGGCGCAAGCTGGCTGAAGATCAAATGCATCAGGCGGCAGGAATTTGTGATTGTCGGCTGGACGCCGTCCGACAAGGTCCGCGCGTTTCGGTCCTTGATCCTTGGCGTTCATGACCGCGGCAAGCTGCGTTACGCCGGGAAAGTCGGCACCGGCTTCGATACCGCTGAACTTCTTCGTCTCTTGAGGATCATGGCGCCGCTTGAGCAGAAGGCCGCGACCGTCGACGCACCACGCGCCGAAGTGCGCGGCGCACACTGGCTCCGTCCGAAACTGGTCGCTGAGATTGCCTTCACCGAAATGACAAATGAAGGGACGTTACGACATCCGAGCTATCTTGGTCTCCGTGAAGACAAGAAGCCGGAGGCGGTCGTGCTCGAGACGGAACGTCATGCAGCCGATCTCGCCGCGTCTGCGACAACCGCCATCGCGATAAGTAACCGTGACCGCGTCATCTATCCGGAGTCCAACATCACCAAGGGACAGCTCGCCGACCATTACGCAGCGGTCGCGGCGATCATGCTTCCTTGGGTTGGCAGCCGGCCGATCAGTCTCGTTCGATGCCCACAGGGCCGCGCGAAGAAGTGCTTCTTCCAGAAACACGACGCCGGCAGCTTTGGCGACAAAGTCCACCACGTCGGCATCACGGAGAAGGACGGGCACGAGGAACCATATCTCTATGTCGACGATGCCGACGGACTGATGACTTGCGTCCAGATGGGAACGATCGAGCTGCATGGATGGGGGGCTCGGATCGAGGATGTCGAAAAGGCCGACCGCCTCGTGTTCGACCTCGACCCCGATGAAGGCCTCGATTTTGAGGCCGTCCGCGCCGCTGCCTTTCAGTTTCGCGCTATCCTTAAATCGCTGGGACTTACGACTTTCCCGATGCTGACGGGAGGCAAAGGAGTGCACGTCATCGCCCCCCTCACCCCTGGCGCCGAGTGGCCAGAGGTGAAGGACTTTGCGTCTCGCCTGGCGCAGGCGGTCGCCCAGAGCGATCCGGCTCATTTCACGGCCGTGTTGTCAAAGGCGCGCCGCAAGGGTCGCATCTTTGTGGACTATCTACGCAATCAGCGCGGGGCGACCGCGATCATGCCCTACAGCGCAAGATCACGTCCGGGCGCTCCTGTCGCGGCACCGATCACCTGGGCGGAGATGAAGACAATAGATGCGCCCTCTCATTTCCACGTGGGCGATGCTCCTGAATTAAAGAAACGCGCAGCCTCCAAAGCTCTGGCGGGATGGGGTCGCGCTGACCAATCCTTGCCCAATCTGTAGCGTCCGACGCGGGAAGAGGCAGTAAAGCCCGGATTCAAAGGGCAACGCGGCGCTCATGGCCTTGCCTGATTGGAACCTGCGGAGATCGGCCTCGTTTGGCTGAAGCCATGGCAAAAATCGATCCGAGGACCGTCGCCAGTCTTTTGAGGGAATACGCGCAACGATCGTCCATGCGCGACGACAATCCCTATCGCACAAAGGCATACTTGCGCGCGGCAGACAGTCTGACGGCGCTGTCGCAGCCGCTTGATCGGATCATCGCCGCCGGCGCCCTCACCAAGATCCCGGGGATCGGTGACGCGATCGCAGACATCGTGACCAAGCTTTACCAAACCGGCACGCACCCCAGCCTTGAGAAGCTGCGCGAGGATGTTCCAGCGGGCGTGATGGAGCTGTTTGCCATACCCGGGCTTCGTCCCGATAAGATACTGAAGCTTCATCAGGCGCTCGGCGTGAACTCGCTGGCGGAGCTCGAGGCCGCAGCAAGAGAAGACCGCATACGCCCAATCAAAGGCCTCGGCGCCGCGCTTCAGACAAAGCTGCTGCAGAACCTGGCCATCGTGCGAAGCGGCGAAACGCAACTTCACCTGCACAAGGCCGCCGCCCTTCTCGAACATGCGGTCATATCGGTGAAGCAACAGCATCCAGAGTTTTCGCGCGTGGAAATTGCAGGCGACTTCCGGCGCGGTTGCGAGCTCGTTTCCGACTTCGCCCTGGTAGCGCAGGGCAGAAAGTCGACGACTGAAATCGAGGATACGACGCTCAGGCTTGTTGTCACGGACAGGAAGCACTTTGGCGCGAGCCTGCTCGAAGCAACCGGTTCGGCAGACCACCTCGAACAACTGAAGACGTTCGCGGCCGACAAGGGATTCACCCTAAACGCCGACGGGCTTCATCGCGGGAGAAAGCTGATCGCGTCAGCGACAGAAGAAGAAATCTACCAAGCTCTAGACTTGCAGTTTATCGAGCCTGAATTGCGCGAAGGCAGGGACGAGATTGAGCGAGCGGCAAAGCAGAAGCTACCCGCCCTCATTCGGGATGAAGATCTGCATGGCATCCTGCATTCTCACACGATCGCATCCGATGGCACCGAAACGCTTGAGGCAATGGCTGAAGCCACGCGCAGGCGCGGTTTCGAATACTATGGTGTCGCCGATCATTCGGAGTCCGCTCACTACGCAGGCGGCCTTTCGTTGCAGGAGATTGTTGAACAGCACCGCGAAGCTGACCGGCTGAACAAAGCATACAATGGAAAATTTCGCATACTGAAGGGCATCGAGGCGGACATCCTGGCGGATGGCTCGCTCGATTACCCGAATGATATCTTGGAGACGTTCGATTTCGTCGTCGCGAGCGTGCACAGCCGCTTCAAGTTGCCCAAGAAGGAACAGACGGAGCGTATCATTGAGGCGATCGGAAATCCTCGGACGACAATCATCGGGCACATGACCGGTCGCCAGCTGTTGCGCCGGCCCGGTTATGATCTCGACGTCGACAAAGTCCTCAAAGCGTGTGCGAAACACGGCGTCGCTGTCGAAATCAACGCACATCCTTGGCGACTCGACCTCGACTGGCGCTGGCATCAAAAGGCACTCGATCAGGGCTGCATCTTCAGCATCAATCCGGACGCTCATTCGATCCGCGAGCTCGACCACATGCATTGGGGTGTCGAGATGGCGCGCAAGGGCGGTGTTCCTGCGAAGCGGGTCCTGAACGCGATGCGTTTGACGGCTCTCCTTGCGCATCTCGCACGGCGCAGGCAAACGTCCTAACCTGCTTGTGCGCCCGGCCTATCAGTGCAGGAGTCCGTCCTTCTCAAAATCTTCCCAGCCGCGCAAACTGGAGTGCGAGTTCTCATCGTGGCCATAGCCAGCTGAAGCTGCAGTTTCGCGACCGCTTCTTTGAGCACGTTTCATAGCGGCCTTCCCCGCGGCTCGCCGCCTATTCTCTGCAGCTGTCGCTGCGTCCTGTTCGCGCCAGACCGTTACCAGGTCGCGGTCAAGCACATCCTCCACGTGCTGCGGGTCGAACACGTGAAAGGTGATGTTCCTTGCCCGCCCGCGGAGTTTCACCGTTTTCGTCCCGGCGCTCTGCAAGCGACCATCTTTCAGCCAGCGGTGCCGTTCGGCCGTCGAGATCGTCAGAATGTCCTCGATTTCACGGGGGATTACGGGCAGGTCTTCGATATTCTGCAGTGCTTTGGATACGATCCCGAATACCACCTGCACATCATTCTCGGCGCCCTCAGACAGGCGCAGGGTAAGCACGCGGGACTCGATATGGAGCAGTTTCCTGAAGTCCGTTGGAAGGCGGGCGCGTATTTCGAGAAAAATACCCCTCGCTCTGACGGACGATCCAAACGTTGCAGCCGGGGTTAAAGGCCACTCTCCAATCAGCTTCGCTGTTGCATTGATTTTACGGCGCGTGGACATGCCCCTTTATATAGGTCCCCGATAGTCGGCAGCGATGAGCCGATCGCAAAGCCAATATGAGTTCTAATCCGCCAGCGGTCTGAACCACGATGCCCAAAGGCGCAACCACGATTGTGAGCGGGGCCGTTTGCAACTTCGGCTAACAGGAAACGGCAGAGTTGATCTCGAAGTGCGATATCAGGCGCGTCGCCGCCTGGCGGCTTTTTGGGGGCCGTTTGCTGTCCGTCCGGTTATTGCCGAGGGACCAGTTAAAGCCGCCGTTCGGCTCACGACCTCTTCGCGGAATACAAGGCAAGTTCAGATCCCGCGGAAGCCGACATTGAACTGCCTCTCCGTTTACACGTTTGGCAAATGTTGCGAATGGAGGGAGTTGCATGTTTGAAGGTTTCTCGCTGGAGCAGATCAAACTTCCGGAAGCGACGCTCAGAGTGCGGGTTGGTGGAAGGGGCCACCGCTTCCTGATGCTGCACGGTCATCCTCGCACCCATGCCACTTGGGATCGCGTGGCGCCGATTTTGGCTGAGGAATACACCGTAATTTGCCCTGGTCTTCGGTGCTCGCCCTTGCGGTGTGTCGCAACACAATCAGCGCGTCCGGTTTGCCGTGAACAGATCTTGCTGATGCACCAGTTCGTCCGCGACGGGCTGACGGAGGCGGCGTGTGCCATTCGGGTGGATGGCCGAAAATAACCCCACCTCTGCATGACGCGAATTGTCCCAGCCCGGGTAGGCCGTTATCGGGTACAGGCAAATACCCTCGAATCGATGCTCCGACACCCATAGCGGCACGCACCTCGTCGCGGCATACATAGTGGAGCCAAGCCGGCCCGCCGGATCCCTCTGAGCCGGTCTCGGCAATGAACATCGGCTTACCGTACCGATGAGCAACCTCGAGCAACATTTCCGACAAAGCGCGGTACTCATGGTGTCCCATCGATATCGTCGGCCCGTTTATTTACCATTGATTGTGCGGCTAGAAATTCAGGCCCACGACATCGACAACATCTTCGCTCCCGCCCAACTCAGGTTCGACGCGGCCCAGCAACATGTCGTAAGCTTCGAACTGCCCCTGACGGGCGTTTTCGGCCCGACCCCGTTCGCTGCGGGTCCGGTCACGAGGAGCGATTTGGATAAGGGGCTCGGCCCAGACAAATCTGCAGGCGGGGTCGATCTCCCGCATTGCACGAACACCCGCGATGGCAGCCTTCACGAGATGCCGCTTGAACCATCCACGTTTGTTCGGCCCCACGCGGGAAATAGCCGACCTCAACAGCCCATGCGAAAAAGGAGATCTAGTTGATGGGACACAACAGAGGCGGTGTTCCGGCGATCGAACGCTGTACGCTCACGGCTTCTGCCGCGAACGAGGCATAGGCATCGATGAAATGCAGCGATCGCTGATCGACATGGTCTGGAGATCCGCAATGGAAGATGTCCCAGATAACCTGGACACCTGCCGATCGGGCCGCCTCGACCATTGGCGCCCAACTTGACCAGTCATAGGCGAAGCTTGCGGAACCGGAGCCTCCACCTGGTGCTCGTCCATACGCCCCACTTCGCTCATTCGAAGTCTTCTTTCAGCAGTCGGCTTCGAACTCGGCCGCCTTGTTAGGACCGGGAACCGCGTTGGCGAAATACCGCATCCAATGGGGCGCGCGCCATCTTCGTTGCTCAGTCCAGCTCGTCCTGGCGCGACCGGGTAATGCCGAACCGATTTGGTCGAGCCTTTGTTCCTGTGGTGGACTGTCCGGAGCTGGGTGGCGAAGGAGGAACAAGGAGGGCCGTGCCAAGTTCGGGGCGATATACCACCGCCGCCGATCGACTCGAGCGGCTGCTCAGCAACAAGAGAGGCACGGGATCACATGACCGTTCAGATTCGACTTTCCGAGATCGACCACGCCAGGCGCGAGGATCGTGGCGACGGCGCTTGGAGCATCGCACCGGACTTGGGCTATTTGCGCCTAGCAATCGTCAATGTCGTGTTCTTCGGCGCACCGGGCAGCGGAGATCGGAACTGGATGCTGATCGATACCGGGTTGCCGACGTCCCGCGGCAGCATTCTTGCGGTCGCGGAAAAGCGGTTTGGCACGAACGCACGGCCGGCCGCGATCATCCTGACCCACGGCCATTTCGACCATGTGGGAACGGTTCTAGACCTCGCGAATAGGTGGGACGTGCCTGTCTTCGCGCATCCACTCGAGCGCCCCTATCTGGACGGAACCGCGTCCTATCCGCCACCGGATCCGTGGGTCGGGGGTGGACTGATGGCGCTGCTTTCGCCGCTTTTTCCACGGGGGCCAATTGATCTTGGCAACCGTTTGGAACTCCTACCTGCCGACGGATCGATCCCCGGAATGCCCGGATGGCGATGGCTACACACACCCGGGCACGCGCCTGGGCATATCTCGCTCTGGCGCGAGGAGGACCGCTCGCTGATCGTAGGGGACGCTTTCATCACCACCGGTCAGGAGTCAGTCTATGAGGTCGCCGTTCAGGATCTTGAGATGCACGGTCCGCCGCGCTACTTCACGCCGGACTGGGATGCGGCGGAAAGATCCGTGAAGCACCTGGCTGCCCTGAACCCGCGGATGGTCATCAGTGGACACGGTGCGGCTGCTGCGGGAGTGGGCATGCGTCACGCTCTTGACAGCCTGGCTGAGCGGTTCAGGGTGTTCGCCGTCCCGCCGAAATTGAAATTTGTGCGCGAGCCGGCGGCAGTCCAAGGTAGCTGAGGCTAACCGAGCCGCCGTCGTTCTGAAGTATGGTCAAGTTGGGCAGACTCTATTTCTCGAGCCGGTAGAGTTACCCGTCGGGTCATGCCCCCTACCGTCGCCGACAAACTCTGACAAGCGGAACAAACCCGGAAGGCGCCGGGTTAGGGCGTTCGATCGGCGCAGGCGACAGCGGCCAAGCGCCCCGAAGTTCTGCGTCAGGAGAAGACGTCAGATGGAAAAGAGTACCCGAGGGGACGCGCCCTCTCCGCCGGCGAGCCGACCGGCAAGAAGTTGTTCGAGCCCACACGCGTCGGCATCCGCCGAGACTTGGCTTCGATTCGCTCAACCGTGGAGGAGACCAAATGGCAAATCTGGGAAGATTGGCGATCGCCATGCTTGGCGTTCTGGCATACCAAAATCGCGACAAGCTCTGTGAATTGATTCCGGGAGCGGGGTATCTTAACCCAAACGACCCGCAACGCAGAATTCTGGCTCAGATAACGAATGGTGTGTCGAGGGCTGACCTTGGTGAGATCCTCGACCGGTTCAGGGAGGTGGGGGCAGGATCGAAGGTCGACTCGTGGGTTGGCAGCGGGCCAAACCAACCGATCGAGCCAAGGGACGTCGAAGCGGCAATGGACGAAGGTACACTCACGTCCATTTTGATGCACACGGGTCTTTCGCGCGACGAGCTAATCAGAAGGATTGCGCGGGATCTACCCGAGACAGTCAACGAGATGACGCCGAATGGTGAATGGCCGCCTGAGCCGACACATGGCTTGGATAAGTCGACCCTGCTCGACAATGTATCCTAGGGAACACAGCCAGGAATGCAGCCGGCCCAAGGCGAGATCCAGGGTGGCAACTCTACACGGGGGGACGCTCCTGCGCGATCGCCTTCATCCGCTCGCGAACCAAGGGTCTGTTTCGAGCGCGCCGAACGCTCAACTGGCCGCCATCCTGAAAATGCGGCACCGCTGCATCGCGGCGCCCTCGCTCGCGTATATCGGTGAGCGGAAGAAGGCGCGTTCCTGGCTGGCCAGAGCGCTGGCGATCGATCCGGACGACTTCGTGACGCAGTACAACGCCGCTTGCATGTATTCCCTGCTCGGGGAAGTGGAGGAAGCGGTGCGGTACCTGGAAAGAGCCGTCGGAGGAAGCGTGAGTCAGAACGTATTGGAACGAATCCGTCACGAAGTCATTTCGACGCCATTCGCGATCACCCGCGGTTCGTGCAGCTTCTTAGTTCACTTGCCTTGTGACGCACAGCTGTACTTGCACAAGCTTCGGCCTGCCTAGCAGCCGCGTTCGGTTTGGGTGGCGGATTCAACTGATCGCAGCAACACACGCTCTTTTCTGAAAGATGGAGTGTGAGCCATGAAGCAGCGAAGTCGCATCTACTACTCGGCCGCTCAGCGCCTGAGATTTGGGTTCGATGGCAGGCGGGCGAGTCGATGAGCTCGATCGGACGACGATTCGATCGGGAGTCTTCATCGGTCCGTTCTTGCCGCCGCGCCTGGGCCTTGCACTGGCGGGCTGCCGGCCTTGCCTGTCGCCGGTGGTGTTTTCACCCACATTTTGCTGCCGCTGCTTGTGCTGCTCACCTGGCCGCTCGCCATGGGCAAGTATTTCGCCCCGGCATCGTCTCTGCGGGGTTTGCTTCGTCGGCAAAGGACATCGCCAGCTGGCCTCACAGCTGCGGTCGATCGCGGCCGAATCGGGATTGATGCTGGCCGACGCGCTGGCCGGCGGCCGCTTCACCCTGTTGATGCCTGCCGGCATTATTGCCGGGGCCGGCGACCGGTTGTTCGATGCGAAAGCCGAGGCTCTTAGACTACAATCGGAGATTCCTGGTTCCTTTGTCGATATCATCCCGCAGGCCGGCCACATGGTCCACCACACCGCACCGCTAGCTGTTCTCGCCATGGTGGACAGGGTCGCTGCCGCGGCCAGCAGTGAAGTAGGCCGGCACTGGCGCGATCCCGAAGAAGTGGAATGTGAATCGGCGTGCAAAATTGACCCCATAAGCCGGGGAATCGGCGTCCAATTTTGCCCCCCCCTGATGCTTTGATTTGCGACCATCAGCTCGTCGTGGCGAGCGGATGGTGTGGGGATGAAGTCGGTGGATACGATTGCCCGGGTTCGGCGCGCCTTCCATGTGCAGGGATGGTCGCTCAAGCGGATTTGCCGCGAGCTGCATGTGTCGCGGAACACCGTCCGCAAGATTCTTAGATCCGATGAGACATCGTTCTCCTACGAACGCGAGCGGCAGCCCAAGCCGAAGATCGGTCCGTGGCAGGATGAGCTTGACGGGTTTTTGAATGGCAACCGTGGCAAGGCGGCGCGCGAGCAACTGACACTGATCCGGATCTACGAAGAGCTTTGCAGCCTCGGCTACGAAGGAGGCTATGACGCCGTCCGCCGATACGCGAAGAGTTGGGCGAAGGCGCAGGGGTCGGCGATGGCGGACGCCTATGTGCCGCTATTCTTCGCGCCGGGCGAGGCCTACCAGTTCGACTGGAGCCACGAGATCGTCCTGATCAACGGCGTGACAGTGACCGTGAAGGTCGCCCATGTCCGGCTGTGCCACAGCCGCATGATGTTCGTCAGGGCCTATCCGCGGGAGACGCAGGAGATGGTGTTCGACGCCCACGACCGGGCCTTCGCCTTCTTCGGTGGCGCCTGCACGCGCGGCATCTACGACAACATGAAAACGGCGGTGGAAACGATCTTCGTTGGCAAGGACCGACAATACAATCGCCGCTTCATGCAGATGTGCAGCCACTATCTGGTGCAGCCGGTCGCCTGCACGCCGGCGTCGGGCTGGGAGAAAGGTCAGGTCGAGAACCAGGTCGGGCTGGTGCGCGAGCGCTTCTTCACGCCCAGGCTGCGCTTCAAGACCTATGAGGAGCTGAACGCCTGGCTGCATGACAAGTGCGTCGCCTACGCCAAGGCGCACCGTCACATTGAACAGCCCGAACGAACGATCTGGAACGTGTTCGAGGAGGAGCGCGGCAAGCTGGTCGAATACCGCGGCCCCTTCGACGGATTCCATACGGTGCCGGCCTCGGTGTCGAAGACCTGCACGGTTCGCTTCGACAACAACAAATACTCGGTGCTGTCGACCGCCGTCGGCCGCCCGGTCGAGATCCATGCCTATGCCGGCAAGATCGTCATCCGCCAGGACGGCGTGATCGTCGCCGAACATGCCCGCTCCTTCGGGCGCGGGGAGACGATCTACGATCCCTGGCATTATATGCCGGTCCTTGCCCGCAAGCCCGGTGCACTGCGCAACGGCGCGCCCTTCCAGGGCTGGGTTCTGCCCTCGGCGATGGAGCGTATCCGACGCAGATTGAAGGCGGCGCATGACGGCGATCGGCAGATGGTATCGATCCTGGCCACGGTGTTGATCGACGGCATCGATGCCGTGGAGGCTGCCTGCCAGCAAGCGCTCGATCAGAATGTCTGCTCCGCCGCCGTCATCATCAACATCCTGGCGCGGCGGCGCGATCCGGCGCCGGCCGTCACCATTCTCACCCCGGACGCTCTTCGCCTGCAACACGAGCCGCAAGCCGACTGCGCCCGCTACGACAGCCTCAGGAGGGCAAGCTGATGGAACGCACCCAGGTTTTGGAACTGATGAGGACGCTGAAGCTCTACGGGATGCGCGGCGCCTATGACGAGGTCATGGCGACAGGCATCAAGCGCCAGCACGAGCCGCCGAGGATCGTCGGCGATCTGCTGTCGGCCGAGATCGCCGAGAAGCAGGCCCGCTCCATCAAATACCAGCTCACTGTCGCCAAGCTGCCGATCGCCAAGGACATCGATGAGTTCGACTTCGACGGCACGCCGGTCAATGAGGTGCTGGTCCGGGACCTTGCCAACGGCACCTTCGTCGCCGACCAGCGCAACGCCGTGCTCATCGGCGGCACCGGGACCGGCAAGTCGCATCTGGCAATCGCCATTGCCCGCGCCCTGATCCGCAACGGCTCACGTGGCCGCTTCTTCAACGTCGTCGATCTCGTCAACCGGCTCGAGACCGAGCACCGCGGCGGCAAGCAGGGCCGTATCGCCGATTACCTCACCCGGCTCGACTTCGTCGTGCTCGATGAACTCGGCTATCTTCCGTTCGCGCAAGCCGGCGGGCAATTGCTCTTCCACCTGATCAGCAGGCTCTATGAACGGACCTCGATCATCGTCACCACCAACCTGGCGTTCGGCGAATGGCCCGCCGTCTTCGGCGACGCCAAGATGACGACAGCGCTGCTCGACCGTCTCACCCATCATTGCGAGATTATCGAGACCGGAAACGAGTCCTGGCGCTTCAAGAACCGCGCCTGATCACCCATCAGGTGCCAAGCGCAATCCGCGTTCGCCCGGGCTGCGCAACCCGGACCAGCGCCGCCCGGGCGAACGCTGACCGCCGCGCATTACATAGGGGGTCAAAATTGGACGCCGATCGGGGGTCAGTTTTGGAAGCCGTTTGACAGTGGAATCGCGATTTTCGGAAAAGATCATGCTCAAAAGCAATAGGTAGAACCCCGTCCCGACTCTATCGGGTGGCGAATCCGATGATTTACTTCACGGCGGCACGCACTTCAGCGAACCGCATCCTGTGCATCCATCCGCGCCGGTTCGGCTAACATCGACGTCGAGGTCCCGTATCTTGGGGATTTGGCCAGGGGAACGGCCCCAATTCCGTGTTCGGCTTCTGCCTCTCTTTGTGGCTGCCAGCATCTAGTCGTCTGCAAATCGAGGCCACGGACTGACAAGCACCCCCGCACTACAAGGAGCTGGCGGTCGGAGAACAAATGTAGACATGTCGCACCATCCTTGCGGGTACGGCTTGCGATGCATACTGACGGTCGAGGGCTTAATGTAACCAAATCAACGGCTCGGCGTTTCGGTCAGCGCCGTTGCAATGAGCGAAGCCATAACCTCTGTCACGAGCATAGACTGGCGATTTCATGAATCGCAATTTTCTGGTGATCGAACCTGAGGAAGGCATTGCCGTGCTCAAGGGGCTTGCCTCCTCGGCGCGGATCTCGATGCTGAAACTGCTGCATGAGAAGGGGCCGATGAATGTCAACGAAATCGCTGCCGTGCTGTCGCTTCCGCAGTCGACCGTCTCGACCAACATCCAGGTGCTGGAGGATGCGGGGCTGATCCGCACCGAGAGAGCGAAGAAAGGCAACCGGAAAATCTGCTATCCGACCGCCGAAAAAGTGCTCGTCGTGTTCAAGAGCGAATATCGTGCGGTCAAGAACGACGCGATCGAAGTGTCGATGCCGATCGGGCTTTATACCGGCTTCGAGGTTACCGCGCCCTGCGGCCTTTGTTCGCCGGACGGCATCATCGGTCTGCTCGATGTGCCGAACACTTTCCTCGATCCGGACCGCATGAAGGCCGGGCTGCTGTGGTTCACGCGCGGTTTTGTCGAATACCAGTTCCCCAACAATGCCAAGCTCGCCAATGCCGAGATCACCGAACTCGAAGTGGCGATAGAGCTGTCCTCGGAAGTGCCGGGCACCAGCGCCGATTGGCCCTCGGACATCACGCTGACGATCAATGGCGTCGATGTCGGCACATGGACGTCACCGGGAGATTTCGGCGACAAGCGCGGCGTCTTCACGCCCTCCTGGTGGAAGCTCAAAGGCTCGCAATACGGCAAGCTGAAGAACTGGCGAATTGCCAATGACGGCACCTATGTCGACGGCCTCAGGATTTCCGAAACCGGCCTTGTTGCACTCGATCTGAAGAGCCATCATTCAATCCGTATTCGTATCGGCGTTAAGGACGACGCCCAACGCCCCGGCGGGATCAATATTTTCGGCAAGGGCTTTGGAAATTACGATCAGGACATCCTGCTCAGGATCAAAACCGCGTGAATCGACTGGCCGCGTTGCTGCGCTCAGTTACAGTTCATTGCTAGGCTAGGCTTGCAGCTGGCACCGCCGTCCATGAGGCGACCGGCTTGCCTGACGTGTATAGATCCCTCGTCGCAAGCTTTGCCCACTGGCCGCGAATCCCCTGCTACCCTCAATCACCAGTACAAAGGGATCCGTCCCACCAACCAACAGCCAGAGCATCCTCCGTTCCGGCAAATGCCGGAACTTACCATCTAGGCAACTCTCGAAAGTATATGCCGATCCAGGTCACACTTAGCCAACCCGAACCGCCAGCGATGGTTCGTAGCCTCACGCCTGCTCTGGTAGAACAAGGTCAGTTGCCGGCCGTCGATCATCACCGTCGAATGGCCATTCTCGCCGGGCTCACCAGGGTCGAGAACGGGGCCAACGGAAACGTAGGGACCCTTGACGTCATCGGCGATGGCGAAGAAGACGCGCTGCCGGCTGCCGCGCGGACCTTCGGGGAGGAAGCAGGTGGCGTTGAGAAGCACACGACCGTCCGGCAGCTCGACGAGCTGCGCGCCTTCGATCCCCCATTCGTAATCGGGGTGCTCGCGCGCATTGTGATGTGGCACGTCGAGATGATCGAGTATCTTGCCGAGACGTTTCCATGGCCCGAACCAGGAATCGGATTGGCTGCGCGCCAGATAGACATCAGGCTGGGGCACCCTGGTGAATTTGGGCATGCCTGAATAGACGATATAGCGCTTGCCTCCGACGATTGCGGGGTGGGGATCGTAGATGCCGTCCTCATCGGTGTCGGGCAGCGACAATATCGCCGGATTGAGCACCACCCAATGAAAGCCGTCATTGGACACCGCGTGCTCGCAACGTCCGCCGGACTTCATGAATTCGGTCTGGATAAACATGTGGAAGACGCCGCACTCATGAATGACGCCGGGCGCCGCAATGCCAGATCCGGTTACCGGCAAAACGATCGCCTCGTGCTCTGTCCAGGGTCCATAAAGATCCGGCGCTGTGGCGTGGAGGATTTTCCAGCTCTCTGTTGTGACGGTGCCGCTGGAGCCGAAGACGTGCCAGAGCGTGCCGTCGAACACCGGACAAGGGTCCTTCAGATCATCCACAACCTGCGGGTGAAACAATGGAAAGACGTTGGTTTCAAAGTCGATCTTCATTCGCCAGCCATCCCTCGATTCGTCTCGGTCTCCATTCAAATGAACCACCGGCGCGACTCAGATGAATCGATTCCAAGCGTATTTATAGCTCCGCTGATGAACGGTTGTTGAACGATTGAAGGATTTGAACCGCTCTGTGGCAAAGGGCCACATTTGGGGAGCCCGACCTGACGCGAGGGGCTTCATCATGTGGATCGAATGGGGGCGGCCGGCTCGCCCCTTCTCTGTCGAGCCGTCGCAAGTGGAGCGGACGGCTGGTCTCGCCCGAGACAGTTTGGAGCTATGGAACAACTTATCGGGATGGAAGTTATATAGAAGGCTGCGAACTTCATGTCAAAGCTGCCTCGATTGACTTTTGTTAGTCGAGGCATTTTGTAACTATATCGAAGGATAATCTACATGGAAATGGCGGCGGGCCGGGCCAAAACACCAAAAAACCCTGTACAACCGTCTATTTTAATTTGCTTTTCACACCTCCGATGGAACTTCGTATATCAGAGACCACAACACGTTCTGACCCTGGCGTCAAAACAGCAACAGCTAATTTACTTCGAAGAGCCGATCTTCGATGAGAGGCGCCACCCTTCGATGCGGGTGCACAATATTACCCCCAAGATCAGAATAGTGACGCCGCTGATCCCAGTTGGTACTTCCGCGACCAGGGCGGACGCAATCCAGCGCAGGTTCGTCGATCAGATCCTCGCCTCCACGCCGCATGACCGATTGACGACCTGGTATTACACGCCCATGGCGCTACGCTTCAGCGATCATCTCGCCTGTGACGTCTGCGTCTACGACTGCATGGATGAACTCTCCGCGTTCAAAGACGCTCCCGCAGAGTTGACGCAGTTGGAAAAGGCGCTGTTGCAACGTGCCGATGTCGTCTTCACGGGCGGGCAGAGCCTCTACGAGGCCAAGCGCAGCTTGCATCGGGCGATCTTTCCCTTCCCGAGCAGCATCGACGTTACCCATTTCCATCAGGCTAGGGCGCCAGGTGAAGACCCGTTCGATCAGGCCGACATACCTCACCCGAGGGTGGGGTACTTCGGGGTCATCGACGAACGGCTCGACCTTGAACTTATCGCGCATGCGGCTACGGCAATGCCAGACGTGCATTTTGTCATGCTCGGCCCTGTCGTCAAGATCGATCGGGCGAGCCTTCCCACGGCAGGCAACCTGCATTGGCTGGGCGGCAAGTCCTATGCAGACCTGCCGAACTATCTCAGGCATTGGAGTGCCGGCTGGATGCCGTTCGCGCTCAACGAAGCGACCCGCTACATCAGCCCGACCAAGACTCCCGAGTTTCTTGCGGCAGGACTGCCGGTGTTGTCCACGGCGATCGTCGACGTTGTGCGTACCTACGGCGTCGAAGGCCTTGTCGAGATTGTCGAGGCGGAGGACATCGAGGCCAAGCTTCGCTCGATCCTGGCCCACCCCCGCGATTTCCTGGTGAAGAAGGCCGACGCCTACCTCGCCGACATGTCCTGGGAGAAGACCTGGAGCGCGATGGCTGCCCACATCGAGCGCGCCCATGCGATGAAGAGCGTCGTCCCATTCCTGAGGAGGGCGTGAGCGTGTTCGACTGGTTGATCGTAGGGGCCGGTTTCGCCGGCAGTGTGCTGGCCGAGCGTATCGCATCGCAACGGCAGGAAAGCGTCCTGATCATAGACCGACGAAATCACGTCGGCGGCAATGCCTATGACTGCTACGACGAGGCGGGAATACTAATTCACCGTTACGGGCCTCACATCTTTCACACCAACGCCCAATCGATCGTCGACTATCTGTCGCAGTTCACCCAATGGCGGTCTTACGAACACCGCGTGCTGTCCCTGGTCGACGGAAAGCTGCTGCCGATACCGATCAATCTCGACACCATAAACCGCCTTTACGGCCTTAAGCTGACATCCGAGCAGCTGCAGGAGTTCTTCGCTTCCCGGCGAGAGACGGTGGAGGAAGTCCGCACAGCCGAGGACGTCGTGGTGAGCACAGTAGGCAGAGAGCTCTACGAGAAATTCTTCCGCGGCTACACGAGGAAGCAGTGGGGTGTCGACCCTTCCCAGTTGAGCAAGTCAGTGACGGCGCGAGTCCCGACCCGGACCGATCGCGACGATCGGTATTTTGGCGACAGCTTCCAGAACATGCCGGCAGGCGGGTATACGCGCATGTTTCAGCGCATGCTGGATAGTCCCAAGATCAAGATCATGCTGCAGACCGACTACCGCGAAATTCGCGACAAGATCCCCTTCCAGCAGATGATCTATACCGGTCCGATCGACGAGTATTTCGACTGGAAGCTTGGTCGCTTGCCCTACCGTTCGCTGCGCTTTGAGCACACGACGCTTGATTGCGAGCAGTTTCAACCGGTCGCCGTCGTCAACTATCCGCAGACGGAAAAATACACACGGATCACCGAGTACAAGCATCTGACCGGACAGAAGAGTCCGAAGACCAGCCTCACCTACGAATACCCCACCGACGTCGGAGATCCTTATTACCCGGTGCCGCGGGCCGAAAACGAGGCTTTGTACAAACGATACGAAGCTTTGGCCGCGGCGTGCCCGGAGGTCTGGTTCGTCGGACGTCTTGCAACATATCGCTATTACAATATGGATCAGGTGGTCGGCCAGGCATTGGCTACGTTCGGGCGCATTCAGACACGCCTGCCAGCAAACGGGATGCTCGTCACGCCGACGCAGCGCGAGGCGGCCGAGTGAATGATGCGCCGGCCTGACCGGCGTCGGGCGACCCACGGCCAAAGAGACCAACGATGTTTCTCGGCTTCTCGGCGAACAGCTCTAGATATGCTGTGCTGTTGATGCAGCTGAAAAGCGCGCACTGTTCGTATCAGCGAGGCTATAGCGCGCTTGCTTGTTGTTCCTCAAACGCCGAGAACGATTGGCGCTGGCGCTCCAACTCGTCCGCAAGTGGCTTGCGAACAGTGCGCGAGCCGTCCGCATGAATGGTGGAGAACAAGCCGACTTCGGCGTGGCGCGAATTGTCCCAACCTGGGTAGGCCGTCACCGGGTACAGGCATATACCCTGAACAGGTGCACCGAGGCTCGTCGCATCGCGCACTTCGTCGCAAACGTAGTGAAGCCAGGCTGGCCGCCCTGAACCTTCGGCGCCGGTCTCGGCGATGAACATCGGCTTCTTGTATCGTTCGGCGACCTCGACCAGCAATTCCGAAAGTGCACGGTATTCGTGGTGCCCCATCGGTATCGTTGGGCCATTCAAGTACCATTGGTTGTGCGGATAGAAGTTGAGGCCGATGACGTCCACAACGTCCTCGCTGCCGCCCAACTCCGGTTCCACGCGCCCGATCAGCATGTCATACGCCTCGAATTGGCCCTGGCGAGCATTTTCGGCGCGCCGCCGCTCGGGGTGAGTACGGTCACGAGGAGCAATATGGATCAGCGGTTCAGCCCAGATGAACCTGCAGCCGGGTTCGGCCTCCCGCATGGCCCTCACGCCGGCGACCGCTGCCCTGACAAGGTGTCGTTTGAACCATCCACGCTTGTTCGGCCCGACGCGGGGGAAATAGCCGACCTCCACAGCCCATGCAAAAAACGAAATCTCGTTGATCGGGCACACCAGGGGAGCCACCCCGGTAGCGGAGCGATGAACCCGAACAGCTTCCGCGGCGAAACGGACGTAGGCCTTGATAAACCCCGGGCCACCTTGGTCGATATGGTCTGGCGAGCCATAGTGGAAGATATCCCAGATAATCTGCACCCCGGCCGCCTGGGCTGCTTCGATCGCCGACGTCCAACTCGACCAGTCGAAGACTCCGGGCGCTGTTTCAATCAGGTGCCAGCGCAAGCCGTCGCGGATCGTGCGAAGCCCAAGCTCGGCACAACGGCGATAGTCGGCATGTGCATGGATGTCATGTGAGGTCGCGCGGATCAGATCAAGACGGGCCCCGTCGGCGCGCCTGTGGGAGGAACACTCGAAACCAGCCATGAAAAAGCTGTCGAACCCGGAAGAGCCTGCCGTGGGCCGACGAGCGGTATCCTCGTTCATACCAACATCCTGTCGCCCAAGACGTGGGCAAGTAATCGCATTCGCAGTCCCCCATTGTCAGTTCCGGTGGCCTAGTCGAAACCGGTCGGCCACCACCACGTCGACGGCTCGGCGGCTGCGGTGTACACGTGTGCCTGGATTGGCGAATACAACCAAGCTCCAATCCCGTCTGCCGGGGGCCGCGGTCGCGTCGATTCGATCCGAAGTTATGCGGCCTGTTGCATCGCCCGTTCGTTGACGCCTGTTTCGCCTAGTCGGGTGAGCGCCTCATCGGTTGCTTTTTCTTCCTTGAGCGTCTGTTCGAGTAGCGGGACGGCGTCTTTCAAGCCAAGTAACCCGGCCCATGTGACAAGAGTCCCGTAGCGCGCTATTTCATAATGTTCGACGGACTGGGCTGCAGCCACGAGACCCGCGTCCAATGCCGGAGCCTCCTCGAATTCCTCCAAAATCTCCTGTCCTTCTTCGATGATGCCGTCGATCGCCGGGCACGTTTTCCCTTGGGCTCTCTTGCCAAAGGCGTCGAAAACTTGCTGCAGACGCTCGATCTGACCTTCCGTCTCGTCACGATGTTTTTCGAACGCCGCCTTCAACTCTTCGGACTCCGCGCCCTTTGCCATTTTCCGGAGCGCCGTCAGAATCTTGCGTTCGGCGTAGTAGATGTCTTTCAGACCATCATAGAAAAGGTCTTCCAAGCCCTTGGAGCTGCCCTGAGAGCTTTTTTTCGTCGCCATTGTCATCTCCTCTTTCATTTCTATCGACGCATGCATGGCTCTAACTGGACCAGTCTCTTGTTGTTCCTTCGGCGACGGCACACCGGCAGCCAACAGCGAGCGACGGTCGGGTTGACCGCTGATTTCAGTCCGCCGCGCCAGCAGCGGCTTGAGCATCTCGGCTGCGCTCCATTGCGGAAGTTCCGGAATGAGGATCGTCTGCCTGAAGGGTTTCCGCTGTCATCGAGTCCTTGCGGCCGCATTTTTCGCAACGGACCTTTGCCCGCACCTGATCAAGGTTCCCGATCTCTTCTCGGAGTTCGAGAGGGTTGGAGAAGCGCTTAAGGCGTTGGCGTCCCGGATCATTGCAAATTACATGGCCGGACTAGTGGACGAGGAAGAACTACTGTCGGCTTCCCGGCAGGCGCTTGGACGGCAAGTGCAGACCTGAGCGAATCCCCTGGCTAGAATTGGTCCGGAACCGTACAATAGCAAATCGTCAGCAATACAACATGGCCGCTGACGCTTGGGAGCGACTGTCGCACTCTTGGCCCAATACGAGGCATTGGTGTAATGGCGGAAGAACAAGGGCGGCTCGGCCCGAAATCTGAAATCGTCAGCGAGCTCGCGCGAGAGTCAGGCGTATCCGAACACCACATACGCGAGATAATGTCGCTGGTCGGCTTCGATCGCGGCTCAATCCTGAGGGAAGCTCGTCTCCTCAAAAAGAACAAGTAGGGCCGGCGGTTTTGCACGGCGTCGGCGGCATCTGGTCCACCGGAAATGCATTCTGGGCCGAAGCATCCTTCTGGTTGCCCGGCTTTGTCCTGTTGATGAGCGCTGCCGCGGCGCTGGCCGGCTTTACCGATTTTCTTGGAAATTCAAGGGTGCGGTCCATCAATGCAGCGTGGCACCATATGGTCGGCAATGTCGTGGCCGTGGTGCTGGCGCTGGCCAGCTTCATGCTGCGCCTAAGCGCCGGTGCCGCCGAGGGCGCCTTGCCCTGGGGCCTGGCGCTATCAACGATTGTCGTTCTGCTGCTCGTCTACACCGGCTGGAAAGGCGGAACGCTTGTCTACGAACACAGGGTAGGCGTCCATCCCGAAGAGGGTGAGGATCTCAACTCCCGCCCGGAATTATCCCGATAGGTTGACGAATGGCCGAACTGCGGGGAGCCGTCGTCGTGGTCGCCGGCGCCTCGAGCGGCATCGGCAGAGCGACTGCTCTGGGTTTGGCGCGCAAAGGCGCACGGCTAGTGCTGGTCTCAAGAAACGCGGATGCACTCGACAAGGTCGCCAAGGAGTGCGCCGGCTTGGGCGGTGAGGCGCTGACCTTTGCCACCGATATGGCGGACGATGCGGCCCGTGGAGAATGCGCAGCTTTGCCGTGTCGCGTTTCGGCAGGATCGACGTGTGGGTGAATTGCGCCGCAGTCCTGCTTTTCGGCCGCTTCGAGGAAATCCCGCCGCATGTGTGATCAGGACGTTTCTGGTGGATGGCGCCGGTACTGAACAAAGCTTGTGACCAGTCGGATGCGGTGAGTGGAAGAGCCCGCCGGCTTCCCCAGCCCCCTTGGGGTGCAACCTGTAGTGAATGGACTGGAAGACAATCTTGCCGTCCTGAATGACGGAACTGTCGGCGCCCTCAATGGCGTCGAACCTGGACGAAGTTGCCGACCAGATCAGCAGTGTATAGGGGCCGCGGACCTGTTTTGCGATGTAGTTGAACTCACCTTGAGGCAGCTGCTCGCGCAGGCGTTTGGACGACAGGCGGACGGCATCATGGCCTCTAAATTCGAATTCGCGGTCAAGGGGACCACGTCCACAGCATAGTTGCGCCTAAGATCCTCCTCGATGTCGCCAGCGGCGCGAAGCCTTAGATGGTCTTCGAAAACCCCCTCTGCGGACCGAGCACGTCATGTCTCCTTTGCAGTACCGGAAAGGCCGTGGACAGCCGTCTCGTCCTTCGCGATGCTGAACGGATGCGACCGCGGTTTGTTCCTGAGGCCAACATGCGCTGGAGCCGGATTGCCTTGCACCCCCGATCACAAACGAATGAGAACATTCAATCGGGGTCCTCATGGCTTCCGGCATCGACATTCTGGCATGCTGACCAGCGACGAGGTCGGCAATTGTCCAGGACTAGAGCGGCCGGCCAGGTGCGCATGCAGCGGTGCCGGGGGGACCTCACGCTCCAAGGCCGTCCTGGCCTTCGCCAGCGACAACCACAAGGCCTGCAAAAAAGCTTCATCTGCTTGCAGTGTTAATCCGACCTCCTTGCAATGTTCAACGATCCTGTCCTGAATCGACACTGCGGTTTCATACCGTTGGACAACCCTTGCCAGAACGTCCTGACAGGTGCCAATCGCCACCTCCCGAATGTGGTCAGCGACGGGAGAGAGGGCAGCACGGGTGACATCATGAGCAACGGGGCGTCCCGATCAGTCGGATGTATTCCGCCTCGGGCTGCCCATAAGAACGATCCGCCAACGCGCGTCTATAGCAATAGCTTCAGCCTTCAATTGAACAAGCAATCGTGCGGGGACCGGTCCTCACCCACGACCAGGGCTGATCCGGTCATACCGTCAAAGCCAATAAGGCCAACCTCGGCCTCGACCTCAGCCCGAAGCTTCGCCACCATTGACCCGAGACCGCTCTCGAAGAAATCGACGGTGTCAATCGGGACCGAGGCCTGCTCCAGGTGCGTCGTCAGTCCCAAGTGACGGCCTTCGAGGTGAGGCTGCAGCAATGTCAGATCCGGCGCGCTCAGGCGCCGCAACAGTTCGTTCTTGAACGAGGTTTCCATCTGCGCTGTCTCCCGATCGGGGCGGAAGCGCGATGGTCGCTCACAGCTGACGACGCCCTAACAATTGCCGACAGTCAGGGGAAAGTATACCTAAAAGGGCCGGGAGTCTCAAAAAGCTACTATGCTGACCAGAGAAGCTCGTCAGTTTGGCGATCATCAAGATGCTGCTAACAAGCAGTGTCCGCCTCTACCGGTCGAAGGTTGCCTTCGCAATCTGGTGTGCGCCTTTTGTCGAAGCATACGGCCCCAAACTGATTCATCCTCTGGGGAAGCCAAGCGGTATCGACGCTGCCTGAAAACTTACGCGCAAGCGCTCCACACTTTCGGGGCGGCGCTTTGTCGATCGCCCAGAGTAGCCAAGCACCCCTTCTTTATCCCATAGTATTCGTCTTCGCCTATTGCTCCGGAACGGCAGAGGTTTGCGGACGATTTCGTGCTGCTTCGGCAATTTCCGGGATGTATTTCGTCGCGGTGCAGCTTCGGTTCACATTGGCGCGTGCGTCGAATACCTCTTTCTCGGAGACCCGCTTGGCGAGCTCGATAGGCACATGAACTGCCAGAGGCACTTCCACCTCAGAGATTCCAAGCTCCCGTGCGATCTGCTGTTTCACTTCGTGCCTGCCAAGCGAAACGTCGACGCCGACATCCTCGGCATCTTCGGTTGTCGATGATGCGCCTTGCCCCGGAATTCTTGCTGCTCGGTCTGAGCAAATGACTGCACGGCAAAGAGTTGCAACGCGAACACGGCGAGCGGCAAAATTCGTTGGAATACTCTCATGCCTGGCTCCTGCAGGTGCCTTTAACAACGGCAAAGTATTTGAAGCGTTCCAGAGGCGGGGATGCGCGCGCTCAGCGGCAGTCGAGGCGGGTTTTTTCTGTTGGCGTGGAATACGATATGGCGACCATGGTTGGGTGCCGACAGCCGACTGTGCTGGCACATCGGAGTGTAGGAAGTTGCCTACCGAGAAAGAAAGACAAGCCAGAGACGAGCGCGCCTCGGATGCTGCACGAGGATTGACCGACATTGAGCGTGCGGCACGAGACGCAAAGACCGCGGCTTCGGGAGCAGCGCCTGAAGGCCGCACTTGCTGTGACGTCGGCCCGCGGCATCTAAACCGAAGAGGACACCAAAACCGCGAAAGCCTAGCAGTCAGTTGCACCACACGGGAGCTTGCATTCAACCCCACGGTGCTCAAGATCCAAGTAGGCTCTGCAGCTCTCTAGGCTCAGAACGTCGTGCACCCAAGTTAGATCCTGCTGCAGCAGTCAGGACTACCCCAGAACGAATATGGCCAGCAGGGCAACAAAGAGAACAAGGGCGATCGCGGCGCCCCAGATGAGGACCTTTCCGGTGCCGCGTTGCTCTTCCTCGCGAGAAACGTCTTTCGCCATTCCATGCATCCTTTGCGAAGGTCCAAACTGAGCAACGTGCCGTGCCAGGCTGTTCCCAGCGCTCTCGGAGCCAACTTGGTGTCAGTCCAACTGCCGGTTGCCGTAGGGCTTCTTCGCTCTAGCGCTATCGGCAATACAGCGCGGCTCTCCTCTGAGCGCGGCCGCAGCTCCCTTCAGGCAAGATGCGCGAGCAGGCGGATATCTATCTGACCGAAAGCAAACAGAAGCCAGGCGTGCCCACTGAAAGCACAAGCAAGCGCAAAGGTTCCTCAACTGATGCTCGGCTGGCGGCAACTTGCTCGCCAGCCGAGTTGAGTTCAGGCGGTGGTCGGGGGAGACTGGCCAGCCACACGCTGGTGATTCCAACCTTTGCCGATGTGCCAATCAGCAACCTTGGTCGGTCTTTTTGACCTGGCCTGGCGCGGCGGTGTTGGCTGCCGTGTCCTGCTGACCTGGCGCCGCCTGCTGAGCGCTGCCAGTCTGCTGGCCGGGCGCGCAGTCTCTGGCCGAGTTCGGATTTGTGGTGCCGCTGGTGGTCGTCGTGTCGGTGCCTTGATCGCCGGACATGTTGGTCCCGCTGCTCGTCGTGCCGGTGCCCTGATCCGTCGTGCTGGGCATGGTCGTCGTGGTCGAGGTTCCGCTCGTCGAGGTTCCGCTCGAAGTTCCGCTGGTCGTCTGGGCAAAGGAAAGCCCGGCCGACACCGCCAGCACGGCCGAAGCCAAAAGGATGCGTTTCATCTTCTTTCTCCTGTCTGAATGCGCCGGATGCGCCTGGCAAATTGAACAGGCAGACAGAAGGAGTGTTCCCCGATGAAGTTCAACTTTTGTAACTCTGGTCGTAGGTCAGCCTTAGGATGGCCGGCGTATATTAGAACCTCATGACGGCGGCTCGAGTCGAAAAGCAATCAATGAGCGGAGAGGCCGTCGCGTTCCTTGTGACTGCGGTGGCGCGGTGAGGCACAAGGCTCAATGCGGAGCGCCAGCGGCCGCGATCAGCGCCTCGTCGAGAATCCACTTCAGCTTCGCCGAGCGCTGGTAGCTTCATCTGCTTGCCGTTCTTACTTGCCAGGAACGACATGCAGCGGTCGCAGTATGCCATGCGGGACCTTCAATATGTCGCCGTATGTCGCCGCGTCGGATGGCCAGGAAGCGGCCAGTGCCAGTTGGACTTTGTGATGGAGCGGCGCAGCGGCGAGCGTCCACGGGCCGTTTTCCTTGCGCCGATCTTCCGCGATCTTGGCCTTTTCCACGCATCGCTGCAGCATTTTCGCGAGGTGAATTGAGACCCGCCACGACGCTGATCTCTGCGACGGTCAAGGCCCGTTCGGCGGGCTCTACTCCGGAACAATGTCCTCTTCTGAAAGTTTCCTTAGATCGCAAAGGAGATTCGAGATGTCAGAAAGCCGCGAATGGTTTGTCCAATGGCTTAGAGATGCCCATGCCATGGAAGAGCAGGCCGAAACGATGTTGAACGGGCAGTTGGGTCGCATCGAGAACTATCCCGAGCTGAGCGACCGGATCCGACAGCACCTCGACGAGACGAAGCAGCAGGCTGCCCGGCTGAAGACTTGTCTCGATCAGATGGACGAGGGTTCATCCACGATGAAGGACGCTGGCGGTAAGCTGACGGCGATGGCGCAATCGCTGAGCGGCGTCTTCGCTGGAGACGAGGTGATGAAAGGATCGCTCGCGAGCTACACGTTCGAGCACATGGAAATCGCCTCCTACACGATCCTGATTGCCGCTGCTCGATCGCTCGGCGAAACGGAGGCTCTTCGGGTTTGCGAAGAGAATCTGCGAGAGGAAGTCGCGATGGCGGATTGGCTGAAAACCCGTCTTCCCTCGACGACCGAGCAGTTCCTTGCGCGGGCCGAAGCGGACAGCGACAGCGCCAAGCGGTGATCGGGTAGGAACGTAGTGACCGTGAACTGGGTGATCGGGATTCGTCCGCTAGCGCGTCCCCCTTCGTGAACGCTGGGCAACGAACACGCCTAGCAGGCGGTCGTCGAGCTGCGCATTTCGAGAAATTGCAACGACGAGCGATGCTAATATTGCGGCGTCGTCACTTAGAGAGTTGAAGCGTTCGTCTGCGCAAGCCTGGTCGAATACGCATTGGCACTAGCCAAGATCGGAAGGGCTAGCGCAGCGCTCGGCGAGATCAAGCTTGAGGGGGCGTGTTAAAACGTTCGAAACGAGGTCGCGATAGCGGAATGCCCGAGAACACTCGTCCCTGATCACTGAGCAGTGCGTGCGCGGGCACCGGCAGCGCCAAGCCGGATCGAAGAAAGTTCGTCCTGACAGCGGACAGAGCGCGCCGTTGCGCTCACGTTATGGGGTCGGCAGCACTTGCACGGTTTTCGGGGTGAATTCCGCTTCAGCCGGTCGCTGGCGGTTTCGCTGAAGGCCGTGACCGACCGGCCGACGATCATCATGCTCGAAGGGGTTGACCGCTTTGTCCGATCTTCTCCGCCGTGCGCATCGTCATCGCGCCGTCCGTGGTTCCAGAATATGCAATCCGATGGCTGAACTCGTCGGGACTCGATAAATGTGAGCGCGGCATCATACTTTGCCTTCAGGACGACTGTTTCTCTGCAATGACCTCTGTCTACGCTCATCCAGTTCGGTCGGTGTCCATCTGCTCATTCAGACGTCGTTGATAGGCAAAGCCGACAGCCGCGGCGACTGCCAAACCCGCCGCCGCCAGAAGGAGTTTGTCCTCGGTATGCTCATTGCCCCATGCGTCTTGAACAGCTAACGAAGCTTCATCGAAGGGTGCGGATGCTTTTGCGACAGTCTCGCCCTGGTGCGGCCCAACGCCGCTATGGCGGATACCCGCAGCCAGACGTTCTGTCTTCTCTTTAACAGTTTCCTTGGCCACGCCGGTCAACTCGGCAGCTTCGCGTTTTATTTTGCCAGCCGTTTCAAGAGCGAAATCACTGACGCTTTCCGCCAAATCGCTAGATTGCTCCTTCAGGCGCTCCTTGGCGTACGATAGGTGATCAACCTGCTGCTCGCTGGGTGGCCGGGCTGAATTGGTCCGCAACAAGCTGATTAATCCCGCTCCGACGAGTGCAGTTGCGATCGGCGGATGGCGGAGGAAACGCCACCCCAAACCGGCCCCAATCGCCAAAGCAGCGCTCGGATTGGCAGCCGCCTTGGCCTTGAGATCGTCAATAATCGCCTGCGCCACCGATTGCATTGAGGCTCTTGCTTTCTCCACCAGCGCATCCTTTGCCTCAAGCGCTTCGTGTTTCAAATCATCGGTAAATTCGGAGAGCGTGTTTGGCGACCGAAGTGTCGACAAGTCCTCGGCGAGCTTAGCCCGGGCAGCCTCAACTTCGTATTCAAGATGCTCAAGTTGCGGATCGGCCATCATAAATCTCTCTTGCCACCGGGGCGGGCAGGTTTGCTCGACCGAGCGTTGCCCGACCGCTGCGATTTGGCCGTTATTCCTTCCGAAGGGGGGGCGCTGCCCGGTTGCAGCTTGGCGGCCGGAGTGGATGAACCGCTCGATCCACTTGGGCTTGGCGAAGGCGGCTGCACGGGTTCACTTGATTGCTCTTCTGACAAGGCGCTTCCAAAGGCGCCCGCAACGTCCCTTGCGACCTCCTTCAGGCCGTCCGAATTCAGCCCATGTTCCTCGGCGGCGCTTTTGAGCCGTTCGCCCGCCTTTGCTGTCGAGGACTTCAAGCGTTCCCCAGCTTTTTCAGCAGCATCCGTCAATCGCTCTCCTGCTGGGCCGAGCGTGCGCCTCTCGACATCGCTGGCCGGCAAAGCAGCAGCTATAGCGGCACCAGCTGCGAAGCCGGCCAGAACAAAAGCCAATGGCTGTTCTTCCACCATGCGGCCAATCGTGTCTTGCAACGTTGATTGGGCTTGCTGCACCACGCGCCCTGACTTCTCGGATACGGAGCGACCGGCCTGTTCTGCGTATGACGCGGCGGATGATGCGTACTGACTTGCGGTTTCACTCACCTTCTCCCCAATGCCGGCTAAATTGTCGCGCATGGCCTCTGCTGTCTCGCTAGCCTCTTCCTGCGCTTTGGACGCCCCGCCGCTGGCGGTGCGTACGTGCGGAGCATTTTGGCGCCCGTCGGTTGCACGGGATTGCTCGCGATGCCCGGCACTTGAACTGCGGCTGCGCATTAGCAGCGCGCACCCTGCTGCGACGAGCAGAAGGCCTTCGGGATTGTTCCTAGCGGAGCTGAGAAGCCATTCTTTCGTTCCAAAATCCTGGACCTGTGAATTGCGGCTCATGTTAATTGCTCCTTGGTTGTCGCAATATCCTGCTTTATTTGGCTTATGGAGTGTGTCGGCAGAAGTTCTTTTTGCGCATCAGCGCGGCCCCGATAGTAGGCGAAACCAGCGGCGAGGGCCGTTGCGGCCGCGACGATCAGACACGACCAGTGCAGGGCCATCCCTAAGCTGGCTATTCCAAGTACGAGGGCTTGCACTAGAAGCAGAGCGGCGACCACTCCCAGCCCGCCAGCAGCAGACATCCACACACCTGCTTGGAGCTTCGTTGAGACGTTGGCGGACAGCTCCGCATGCGCCAGGCGCAACTCTTTTTGAAAGAGGTCCGCGACGTCCGCCAACACTGCCGACAGCGCTTGAGGGAGAGGCGAATTCTTCAGTTGTTCCTGTGCCATCAGATCAGTTCGCTCCCTGCCGCCTTCCCTTGTTGGACTCTGGTGCGGGAGGCGCGCTCTTCAGTGTGCGGAACGTCAAAAAGCCCGCTACGGCGGCCAGCCCAAACACCAAACCCGGCTTGCGCCTCGCCAAATCGGACGCTGCAAGAACCAGCTGATCGACGGACCTGTCTCGCAGGTCGTCTGCGTATCCATCAAGCCTATTCGCGAAGGTGCGCACGACCCCAGCGACTATCGGTGCGTTTGCGTCGAGGTCCTCGGCCGCACGCTTGGTCGAACTCGCCAGTTGGCCCATCACCTCGGCGCCGCTGCCGACCTGACGGTCCAACATCTCCTTCACCTGATTGGTCACGGTGGACGCGCCACCAACGGCCGCCCGTTTGGCGGTTTCCGCTGCCCCTTGCGCTATGTCGGACGCTTTGGATAACGTGCCGCTTACGGTCGCTCCTATGTCTTCCGAGGTACCGTCACCAGCTCTTACCGCAGTCGGGGGACGCCGTTCAGAATTCCGGTTGTTCATGGTTTCCTCCATTCGAGGAGCAAACGGAGGTAAGGCACGTTGGTTCCCAATGAGTGACTATCTGGGGTGTCAAGTTGCGTTTGCGAACTCGTGGCGCGCATCGCGTGCTTTTGCATTGGGAATGATGGGTAGCTTGCGGGCGGGCGCAATGCGAATAGTCATCTTTTCCTTTCCTGTCTGAAGGCGCGGGGGGATCATATCTGGCGACGGTGAGCGCGATGAGGAAAAGGATGGAGCGCGGACCTTTACGGCCGCCGCGCACCGGTCTTCGACCGCTGCGTCTGCCGCTGTCATTGGCGATCGGCGCCAAGCCCACGAGTTTGGCGATGGCCTTATTGGAAAGGTGTCAATCTCGGACAACTCGGCCATCAGGAGTACGCGGGGCCCTTGACCGAACCGAAGACCTGATCGAGACAGGCCCACAGCGGATCGTCGTCGAGTAGCGAGCGATCTCGCCCTTCAAGTCGGCGGCTCTGACGCTTGAGCAGAACAATGAACCTCGTCGAGGCTGGCGAGGTTTCGGCATCGGCGACGATGCTTTTGCGTTGCTTCTGGATGGTGAGATCGCCAGTCACCTGGGCAAGCCGGGCGACCAGCGCCTTGAGCCGTTGCTCACGCTCGGCTGCAGCCGCTTGACGATGGCGTGCAAATTGATCTGCGCGCTACGCGTTGCGCTCGTCCAAACGCGACTGCTGGTCGGCGGCATCGGCCGGTCCGCCCAGTGTGTCGGCGACCGTGGCACCTCGCGCACCCATCGGCTGCTGCGCACCTGTGGTGGTGTCCATCGCTGTCTGATGCTCCATCTCGGAATTCAGCTCCGCACCTACAACCAGGATAATCACAGAAATCCAAGTCCACATCATCAAGCCGATGACTGCCCCAAGAGCTCCATACGTGGCGTTGTAGTTGGCGAAGTTTTCAAGATAATAGGAGAAGCCTATCGAGACTGCGATCCAGACCACAGCGGCGAGGAAGGCGCCCCATGTCGCCCATTGCCACTTTGCCCTTTCCCGGCTGGGTCCGTAGCGGTAAATCAGCGTGATCCCGACGCCCACCATGATCAGCATCATCGGCCACCGAAAGATCCGCACAAGGGCTTCGGTCCAGCCGCCGAGGTTCAGCAGCACAAGCATGGCCGGCACAATCCCCACCGAGATGATAAAGCCGATACCAATGAGGATGGCGCCAAGTGTGAAGCCCAAGGCCAGGAGATTCAGGTGGATGAAGCCGCGCTTTTCACTCTCCTCGTAGGCGATGTTCATGGCTTCGAATAGCGTCTTTATGCCGTTACTGGCGCTCCACAGTGCGACGGCAAGGCCGAAGATGAAGCCGAAGCTGAGCGCGCCAGCCTTCTGAGCGGCCAAGGACGCAAGCTGAGATCTGATAATATCCAGACCTCCCGAAGGCAGTACGCCGCCAAGGAACGCAATGTGCTCAGCGATGGTCTGAGGATCGGCGACGAAACCGTAGATGGACACGAAGGCGGCAAGTGCTGGAAAGAGGGCAAGAAGCAGATAGAATGCGGCCCCGGCCGCGATAAGCATAACACGGTCCTCGGTGAGCTCAGCGAAGACCCGCCACAGCACGTCCTTCCAGCCGCGGCTGGGAATCTCTGACGGCCATTCGGCATTGCGTCCGCGGCTCTCCCGTTCGGCCCGCCGCTCAAGTTGCACTTGACCTTCGTAAGCGTCCTCGGTTGTTTTCTTCGACATGGCCGCCGGTCCGGAGCATCTTCTTCGCGGGGCAAACGTATAATAGCGCCAAAGGATGCAGGTGCAGACCTGCGCTTACAAATAAAGATCCGCCGCCTGTACCAACACCTGCGCCATCCCCACTTGGCCCTTCGGCTCCCATGCCCATCTGGCGGAGGATGCGACGGCTGAGCGTGCATGTTGTCGGGACGACGCAGCCTGATCTAAATCCTCATTGCGCTGGATCACTTTAACGACACCCACGTTACCAGCCATGATCTCACTCGCGCCTGAACATCAGTTCGTCAACGCCGGAAGCATTCGGCTTCATGTCGTTCAGGCCGGGCCTGCCGAGGGTAAGCCGGTCATGCTCCTGCACGGGTTCCCGGACTTCTGGATCGGCTGGAGACGGCAGATCCGTACGCTCGCTTCCGCCGGATATCGGGTCATCGTTCCCGACCAGAGGGGCTACAACACCAGCGACAAGCCCGAGGGCATCCACGAGTACACGCTCCCCAAGCTCCTCGGCGATGTCGTCGCCCTGGCCGACGCGCTCGGCATCGGAAGGTTTCACCTCGTCGGCCATGACTGGGGCGGCATCGTCGCTTGGGCCGCCGGGGCAAACTTGCCTCATCGCCTGGACAAGCTCGTCATCCTGAATGCGCCCCATCCCGAGGTGCTGTTTACCCATGCCCAGCGATCTCCGACGCAGTTTCTGCGGAGCAGCTACGCGGTTTTCTTCCAGATCCCCTTGCTGCCCGAAGCCGTTTTGGGTGCGCGCCGCTCGGCCTTGCTCGCACGAGCACTCAGGACATCCAGCCGGGCAGGCGCCTTCGAAGAAGAGGAGATTGCAGAATATCGGCAGGCCTGGGAGCGGCCGGGGGCGCTGACCAACATGCTCAACTGGTATCGCGCCCTGCGCTTTCGCCCGAGCCTGAAGGAGCGGATCACGACGCCCACTCTTGTAATCTGGGGGATGCGGGACCAGGCTCTGGAATCCGGGCTGGCCAAGCGCAGTCTCGCCCTTTGCGACGATGGCCGCCTGCAGACTTTCGAGAAGGGGACGCATTGGGTTCAACGCGAAGAGAGCAACGAGGTGAATGCGGCGCTTCTGGCGTTCCTGGAGGGCTGAGGAACTCAAAAATGGATAGAAACTGGGGGCAGCGTCAGATGGAGCCGGAGGAGGCCTGCAGGGCATTCCTGGCTGCTGCAAAAGAGGAGGGGACATTACAACTAGCTAAGTTGGATTGCGGTATAAGGTTCCCTTGTCTCCGACCAACACCGCGCTTTGCGGAGCCCGCCGCCAGCAAGGAGAGGCGACGGACCCCCGCCACAGCGGCTGCACATCCGAAGAACGACCGCTGCAACCTCTAAACCCGCGAGGGGCCTACATCGTTCCCCTATCCGCGCCTACAGCTGGGTTGGTCAACGGGCTCTTCCCGCCTAAGTTCCCCCTCATGGCACTTTACTGGTTATCCCCTCCGGTCTACGTCAGGGCCAACCGACCTGGGCTCACCTACGGGGTGAGCCACGTCAAGGGAGCCGCCGAGGAACATGAAGTGGCCGAAGAGGGGACCGAAGTGGAAGCTGGCGATCCAGTCCTGCGCCGACGCATTTTAGGGGCGGCTGACCCCGGTGGAGGTCCGTCAGGCCTTCGAGGCTGCTGCCAAAGAGGCCAAGACGTTCCTTCCTGCTGATTAGCCATCGAGAACGATGCAGAGTGCCCCTCTTTGCGAATGCCGACGCCGGCACAGTCCCGGTTATCTTCGGTTCTCGTGCCGACCTGGCTGAACCATCTGACGGCCACCACCAGATTAGTTGCCACCGCCGCGACTTGGGTCCTGGCTGTCCCGGACGAAGCCAGGGCCTTCTCACGTCCAGGCTAATAGCCCGTTTGAGGCGTTTCGGCTGCCGCGGGAGAAGGCAGTATTTCGGGCTTCAAGTGGGGCGGCTCTTCAGTGTTAGCGAGGCCGGCATGACCTCACATCAGATCTTCAACCATCCGCGCAATTTTCCCCAGACCTGCGGTGGTCCCTCTTGTTCTAAGGAGTCCCTGTTCAGCCGCCGCCGCCTTGAAGGCCTCGAGCGCAGCTTGCTGGCTGCAATGCCCGGCGAGGGACTCCTCGACCATTCGGATCGCGTTGAGCCGCCCCGGCTTTCCCATTCTAGGCCATGGTTGCTGAAGCACCTTCATTGCGTCGGCTATGGACGCGACCACGGTCAGGTTGCGATTGAGGCAGATTGTAATTGGACTGAAGGCCCGCATTCTTGTCGCTCCCCACGATTGAACGCAGCTAAACGCGAAGACAAGGGCAGTGGTTGCATGAATGTGGATTACCGCGAATTCAAAGAACCGCTGGCCGATTCGATTGAGGCTGAGCTGGCTCTCCTTGGGCCCGGCACTTTGCCTAGCCGGACCATCCTCTCGTCGTACAACAGGACCCGGCCGGCAAAAAGCATCTGTGCACCGTCCGACGCCGCGAACTATTTTTCGAGCTCGTCACGCCGCTTGCCCGACGGCTTCTCAAGCACACCGCGACGAATTCGACGGCTGTGAGGGAGGAGATGAAAAGATTATGGTCGTTTCGTTGGGCCGTCCTTTAGAGCAGGGGCTCCGAGGCGGTTTGTATCGAGCAGATGTCGCATCAGATCTTGACCTGGAGATCGGCTCCGGCAGCGGGATCGGCGCAGCGCGGCAAGGATGCCACGTTCCTTCGGCGGCTCACCGGCGATGGTCTGGCTGACGGCCCCGCGAAGGCGCGAAGCATCGAGGCCTTCTTCTGCCAGTCGGGCGAGCCAACTTTCTTTGGCTGGGAGGGCGGTGCAGTGCTTCGGCTCGGAACTGTTGACACATGCGCCAGACTGGCAGACCGGAAGCGGCGGCGTGCCCTGACGTCATGGAGACTAGCCTCGCTTCCGAAGCCGCAGATTGTGATCTCGTTGGCTATGCAGAGCATCCAGCCGTCGTTTTGATCCGTTTCCGTCATCCAGAGCCAGCGACCATCCATGATCCGTCTCAACCGCTTAAAAGCCGGTCTTGCCCCGCCGCGACTGTGTGGAAATCAGCCATGTTTCAAAGTCGGAATGCTGGACGAACTCGCCAAGGAACTGGAGCGACGCAAGCACTGCTTCGTTCGCTACGCCGACGACTGCCCTCTATGTTCGCAGCGAGCGTGCGGGCGCACGGGTGATGGCCAGCGTCGAACACTTCCTCGACAGGCGTCTGAAGCTGAGGGTCAAGATACGGAAGAGCGCGGGTCAGCTTAGGAGAGGAGCGTTTCATAGTCTGGTGGGGCCTAATTCGCCTCGTAGTCCTAGTGGTCACCTATAGGCGCTCACCGGTCCCCTGAAGCGCCGGATAAACGCTCCGCTCACTGACCCCCAGTTCCTTTGGCTATCGCTGTTCTGGTCATGCCCTCGGCATCCAACTTCACGATCTTGTCGCGCTTCCCCATCGCTGCTGGCTTCCGTCCTGGGTACTTGGTCTTGTCGCCTTTGACGGCATCGATCCCGATCCGTTGGCGCTCCAGCATGACGCTACGCTAAAGGCCATCCGCCAGTATCTGGCGCCCTTCTACAAGTGGCGGCAGGCCGAGATCGTGGCGACGGCCGAGCCGCTGATGCCTGGCCCCCAGGCCTTTATGCGCATCATCAGCCGGCGCGATCAGGCCAGACCTTTGATACGCCTGTTCGTGGCCTCCACGCTCATATCGGCGCAGCGGGCGCTCGACATCACTAGAGCTCATTGGCAAGCAGCCCGCCGATATACACTGGCCGTGTCCAGGCGTGGGCGTGGCCTTTCCGCTTGGGTATTAGGGTGCGGCCTGCCCGGTCGGCCGTCCCTCGATCGACCCTGAGTTGCTGATCCGCATGCGGATCGTCGGCAGCTCGTCCTCGACTCGATGCGCGAAGTCGTCGACGCCGTGCGCACCGGGAAGACAAGCCTGGAGCTGTAGCGGCCCCGCCTGTCCCGCCCCGGTGTCGTCGCTTCGCTGGCGCTAACGGTGAGACCGCATAGATCTGGTCCAGTATTTTCAGCATCAGAACGTTGAGCTGGCGGGAACTTGCTCGCCAGCCGAGTTGAGTTCAGGCGGTGGTCGGGGGAGATCAGCCAGCCACACGCTGGTGATTCCCAACCTGAGCCGATGTGCCAATCAGCAACCTTCGTCGGTCTTTTTCACCTGGCCCGGCGCGGCGGTGTTGGCTGTCGTGTCCTGCTGACCAGGCGCCGCCTGCTGAGCGCTGCCAGTCTGCTGGCCGGGCGCGCAGTCTCTGGCCGAGTTCGGATTTGTGGTGCCGCTGGTGGTGGTCGTGTCGGTGCCCTGATCGCCGGACATGTTGGTCCCGCTGCTCGTCGTGCCGGTGCCCTGATCCGTCGTGCTGGGCATGGTTGTGGTGGTCGAGGTTCCGCTCGAAGTTCCGCTCGTCGTCTGGGCAAAGGAAAGCCCGGCCGACACCGCCAGCACGGCCGAAGCCAAAAGGATGCGTTTCATCTTCTTTCTCCTGTCTGAATGCGCGGGATGCGCCTGGCAAATTGAACAGGCAGACAGAAGGAGTGTTCCCCGGTGAAGTTCAACTTTTGTAACTCTGGTCGTAGGTCAGCCTTAGGATGGCCGGCGTATATTAGAGGCCTCTTGAAGAAGACACTGCCCGCACCAGAATCCATGGCATGGCTCGGAGAATAGGCATTGGTGACCAGGTGGCGATTACGGCCAGGGTTCTGACGCGGGTAACAGAGGACCGCGTAAGGGTCTCGATCCCAGGTTACGACTTCCCACATTCCATCATCGACCACACCAAGGTGAACCGAGGCCAGCAAATCGACCTGAAAGGCGAGGTCACGCGCATCGACGAGGACACCGTGACTATCGACCTCGGGCCGCTGGTCACGGTCGACCGTGACAAGGTCCGGCTAATGGAGAAATATCGGCCGCCAAAACGACGAAAGGCACTTGTCGTTGCCCCGGATTAGAACCGACAACATCGCGACAGGCTATGAGGGCAGGCCGCATGACGGGCCGGTAGAGGACGAGTCGAAGCACTTGGTCTACTGCCCAGTCTGCGGCCAAACGTTCGACGCGCGCGATCTTGGACAGGTGTTCCACCACGCTGAGCCGCAGCACGAGCCGCTTCCGGTCGAGCAATAGTCCAGCTAGTTGAGCTCCGGCGGCAGACCGACGTTGAGACCCTTCAGCGCGCCACCGACGTACGTTGGATGAGAAAAGGGTGCTGCGTGCACCGCGCCTTCCCCGCGCGCCGATGTTCCACCTGGACCGCAAAAAAGTCCCGCCGCACTGCCAGAACGGCGGGACCGATCAAACGCTTTGCACCAGGCGGGGGGATGCGGGGTGGGCTTGCCAAGTGAGCGCGGACCGTAACCAACCCTAAGCGCAACGGCGGCAACGCGTCCACAACCGCCGGTTGGAGCGACAGGACGATTGAGCCGCCGGCAGGTCAAGTCATCCCGGGTCGCTATCGCTCGCAACCAGACGGTACCGGAAATTGTTGCGGATGTGGTCGTTGAAATAGCGGCCCTTGGCGAACGCGGCCCGGAACGCGGCAAAGGTTTCCGGCGGTACCCCCTCAAACTCGTACCGCTTGCCGCTGGCGACGAACCACACCGAGAGGGTCCTTCTATCCAGATCATATTCCATCTTGCGGATCGAAGTAGATGGCATGAGCACCACAGGCCGAGGCCCGCGCCCTTGCGGGGGAGCGCGGGCCGATCGGGATACCGATCTGCAGCAATACCTGGAGGGGAGGAATGGCTGCGTGCACCGAACTTGCGCGGCGGTCCCGTGTTCCAACCAGGATACACAAAAAGCTAGCCGCACCTTTCGGCATCATGCGGACGTTGGATTTCTGAGAAAGCGGGAGCGTCAATACCAACTTCTGGCGATGGAATTTTCCCGTGAGATAGGCACGCTCCACGGCGAAAGGAGTGCCCCGCCATGGCCGTCCTCGCCTATAACCTTGCCAATGACATCAAAGGATCGTGGAGGGTCGTCTTCGTGCCGGACGAACTGCATCTGTATGTGGAATTCAGCCAGCCAGACGCCGACACAAACCCGGCTGATTGGATGAGCGTTGATGATTTCCTTGCATGGCGGCCGAAAGGCGCACTCCACGAGCGAGCGCGCGACAGCTTGGTTTCGCTCATTTGCAAGGCGCTGACAGGGCGATGAGACACGGCAAACCCGCACCGAGATCGAGTGCGAGCGCCGCGAGTGGGCCTAGGGCCCCACAAGCCAGTGCCACCCCGCCGCCGGCAAACCGCGGCGGGCGAGTGCCTCGGGGACACGATGGTAGATTGCTAATGCGTCCGCGTGTGGCCTTAAGTCGCAAACTATTGGCTTCAGAAGCAGGGCGTAGGGCTTCATTGATGGTGCTACCAACACCATATGGTGACCCATAGCCCTCCAAAACGAGAGAAGCTCGTCCCGACGGGTCGCACTGCGGCCGTCAGCTGGTAATTGCTACGAACTAGGAAACCATCATGCCTGAAAATCCTGAAAATATCAGACCAACTTCGAGAGACGTCCCCCTCATTCAGCTAGGCCTCTATCAGTGCCGCTTCCCGGTGAGCGAAGACGCTTCTGTACCTGGCGGTTATCGTTTTTGTGCTGGGCCAACTTCGCCGGATCGCGTCTACTGCGATCACCACCACAACATTGTGACCGCCGTGGACCCTCGTCGAGCCCGTTCGGGTCTTCACCTCGCTCAACGACGCGCCGCGTAAGCCTGACTGGCGGCGGCCTCCCGGCCAGGCGCTATGCGCTCCAAGGCCTTGGCTACGACCTTGCCGTCGGCTCGGTCTGGCCCATCCTGCCTTATGCCGTCTTCGCCGATGTATCCCCGTCGCCCGATTGAGAACGACGACTTCTCGCCGAGCCCTTCAGCTCGCTAATCGCACAAACGCGTCGGCTCCAAAGGTTTGTCTGTCAGCACATCTTCAATGTGCCCGCGCCTGAAGCCCCAACATCTTCTGCGACCAAACCGCGTACCTGGCACCGCCGATCGGTTGCTGCGGCGGATTTTTGCTGTTCGCAGCTGAACAATGCCTATCAACCTTGTCATCGCACCTAGTCGCACGTAGCGGCCGTTCGAATTCTCATCGCTCGGCGCGATGTTTGGTCCGTCTGCCCAGAAGAGCGGAGCAAGCCATTGACACCCACGAAGTTGCTGATTGGGCAGATCGCTGTCGTATTCGCAATTGTCATTCTTGGCGTGTGGACTGCAACCCAATGGTGCGCCCACATGCTCTCCTATCAGCCGCCACTGGGCGCGCCATGGTTTGTGACAGTCGGCTGGCCGATCTACCAGCCGTGGAAACTGTTCGAATGGTGGTTCCAATTTGACGCCTATGCGCCTGAAGTCTTCGACAAGGCTGGCATACTTGCCGGAGCCAGCGGGTTCCTGGGCTGTGCCGCCGCGATAGCTGGGTCCCTCTGGCGCGCACGGCAGCGGGGGTTGGTCACCACCTATGGGTCCTCACGATGGGCCATGAAGCTGGAGATCGAGAAGGCGGGGCTGTTTCAGCCGGCCGGCGTTTTCCTTGGCGAACTGAATTATCGCTATCTGCGCCATGACGGACCGGAACACGTCATGGCCTTTGCGCCGACACGTTCGGGCAAGGGCGTCGGACTCGTTGTTCCAACCCTTCTTTCCTGGACCGGCTCGGCCGTCATTCACGACATCAAAGGCGAGAACTGGCAGCTGACCTCTGGCTGGAGGTCGAAGTTCTCGCACTGTCTCTTGTTCAATCCGACCGATCCGAGATCGGCGCGGTACAACCCGCTGCTGGAAGTGCGCAAAGGTCCAGATGAGGTCCGCGACGTTCAGAACATCGCCGACATTCTCGTCGATCCGGAAGGCGCGCTGGAGCGGCGGAACCATTGGGAGAAGACCAGTCATTCACTCCTAGTTGGCGCCATCTTGCACGTGCTCTACGCCGAAGAGGAAAAGACACTCGCCCGTGCCGCCACCTTCCTGTCGGACCCGCAACGCTCATTCGCTGCGACACTGCAGCGGATGCTGACCACAAACCACCTCGGCACGGTGGACAAGCCTCAGGTCCATCCGGTCGTGGCCTCGGCGGCTCGTGAGGTGCTGAACAAGTCAGAGAACGAGCGCTCAGGCGTTCTCTCGACCGCCATGTCGTTTCTCGGGCTCTATCGTGATCCAACGGTGGCCGCGGCAACATCGGCCTGCGACTGGCGCATTGCCGACCTTGTGGATGCCGAGCGACCGATGTCGCTGTATCTGGTCGTGCCGCCGTCGGATATCTCGCGCACTAAGCCCCTGGTGCGATTGGTGCTCAATCAAATCGGCCGGCGGCTGACCGAGCGCCTGGAGGGGGATCCAAAGAAGAGCCGCAAGCATCAGCTCCTGATGATGCTGGATGAATTTCCGGCGCTCGGTCGGCTCGACTTCTTCGAGACTGCGCTCGCCTTCATGGCAGGCTACGGCATCCGCGCTTATCTGATAGCGCAATCGTTGAACCAAATCTCCAAAGCCTATGGCGAGAACAACGCCATTCTCGACAATTGCCATGTGCGGATTGCCTTTTCCTCAAATGACGAGCGCACGGCCAAACGCATCTCGGACGCGCTCGGTACCGCGACGGAACTCAGATCGATGCGCAACTATGCCGGCCATCGGTTGGCGCCCTGGTTGTCCCACGTCATGGTAAGCCGCCAAGAGACCGCTCGCCCCCTGCTGACGCCGGGTGAGGTGATGCAGTTGCCGCAGGCTGACGAGCTAATCCTGGTTTCGGGATTGCCGCCGATTCGCGCCAAGAAGTTGCGTTATTACCAGGATCCGAATTTCACGGAGCGAGTGCTGCCTTCGCCGGTGCTGCGCGACGGTGCCTACGCGGATCGGCCCACGTCGCGCCCGGACGATTGGAGCGGACAGGTGCGCGGCGTGGATCGGCGTCTTGCTGGCGACGACGACAGTGCCGGCGCGGCAATCGAAGACGGAGGTGTCCAGCAGCAGCGCCATCCGGGCCTGCGCGAAGAACGGACCCTCGTCGTCCAGGAGCCTGATCAGGGCGATCTGTTCACGCCCGCAGACGATGACTGCGAGACGCTCGCCGACAAGCGCGTCATGGATCGGATTTCCACCGCCGCACGTGCGTACGGCCTCAACGAGGGAATGGGCGACGACAAGGACATCGTGCCCGGCTTCTGAACGGCGCGCCATACGCGGGCGCATCTCAGCGTAGATAACGGCCGTAAGCGATTTCGAGGATCTCGACGATGCTCGTTCCCGTCGCCGGTGCATCAGCGCCGGTCAGAGGGAACGAGCAGCATGAAGCCCCACCGCATTCGTCACCAGTTTTTGCTTGAACCCGAGTTGAGCCAGAAGCTGGAGAACCTCAGCCGCAATCCATCGACCACCAAATCGGCCATTGTGGCGCACGCGGTCGAGACCTTTATCGAGCGGCGTGGGGAGAATGAACTCGACCAGCGCTACGGCAAGAGGCTCGACCGTCTTTCCCGCGACCTCGGACATGTCAGGCGCGATGTCGAGATGATCCTGGAGAGCCTGGCGCTCTTCATCCGCTTTTCGATCACGCTTCATGCTCACACGCCGGTGCCGGACAGGGCCACGCAAGCGATTGCCCAGGAGCGCTTCGACAAATTCGTCGAACAGGTCGGCCGCCAAATCGCTTCCGGGAAACGGTCACTTGGCACCGACGATCGCAGGGGAGGGGAAGGATGAGTTCTCATCCGGAAGCCGACCATCGCCGCCGCGTCATGCTGCGCACCGCCATGGGTCCGGCGATCACCGAAGCCCTTGCCGATCCGACCGTCATTGAGGTGATGGTCAATCCCGACGGTGCGCTGCGGCTCGACCGGTTGGGTGAAGGCCGGGTCGACACCGGCGTGCACATGCATCCTTCTGAGGCCGAACGCATCATCCGCCTGGTCGCCTCCCACGTGCGCGCCGAGGCGCATGCTGACAATCCGATTGTCAGCGCCGAATTGCCATCGGGCGAGCGCTTCGAGGGTCTGCTGCCGCCTGTCGTGCTGGGGCCATGCTTCGCCATCCGAAAGCCTGCGGCGAAACTCTACACGTTGGCCGACTATGTCGCCGACCGGGTCATGCTGCCGCTGCAGGCCGATGCGCTGAAGAAGGCGGTCCGCGAGCGGCGCAACATCCTGGTCGCCGGCGGCACGTCGTCGGGCAAGACAACACTTGCCAATGCGCTGCTGGCACAAGCCGCCGATTGCGACGAGCGGGTGATCCTGATCGAGGACACGCGCGAACTGCAATGCGCGGCGAAGGATTGCGTTGCCTTGAGGACGAGGCGGGGGTCGGTCACGCTCGCCGATCTCGTGCGCTCGACCCTGCGGCTCAGACCCGACCGCATCATCGTGGGCGAAGTCAGGGGCGCGGAAGCCCTGGACATGCTGAAGGCATGGAACACCGGGCATCCCGGCGGCATCGCGACGGTTCACGCCAATTCGGCGCGCTCCGCTCTCTACCGTATCGAGCAGCTCGCCCAGGAAGCCGTCGTCACCGTTCCCCGCCGCCTCATCGCTGATGCGGTAGATCTGATCGTCTTCATCGCTGGGCGCGGATCCTCGCGCCGCATTGACGCGATCGCTGAGGTCACCGGTCTCGACAGCAGCGGTGATTACGCCGTCACCCCGCTCACGCTTCCGCAACTCCAGCAGTTTTGAAAGGTCACCTCATGCTCAAGAAGCTTCGCTTCCTTTCGTCCACCGCGCTCGCGTTTCTTCTCACCCTCCCGGCCCACGCAGCGGGCTCCGGCATGCCTTGGGAACAGCCGCTGCAGCAGATCCTTGAGTCGGTGCAGGGACCGGTCGCCAAGATCGTCGCGGTGATCATCATCATCACCACCGGCCTGACCCTTGCTTTCGGTGACACGGCAGGCGGTTTTCGCCGGCTGATCCAGATTGTCTTCGGCCTGTCGATCGCCTTCGCGGCATCGAGCTTCTTTCTCTCCTTCTTCTCCTTCGGCGGCGGGGCACTCGTCTGATGGCCACCGGAGAGCAGCATATCGAGGGTTTCGAAGTCGCCGTTCACAGGGCATTGACTGAGCCGATCATGCTGGGCGGCGCGCCGCGAGCGGTGGCGATCCTCAACGGCACGGTGGCCGCGGCAATAGGCCTTGGCCTGCAGCAGTGGATCGCCGGACTGGCGCTCTGGATCGCCGGCCACACGCTCGCGGTCTTTGCCGCTCGCCGCGATCCGGACTTCGCCAGCGTGCTTGTCCGTCATCTTCGCCTGACGGGGTGGCTTGCATGCTAAACCTTTCGGAGTATCGCGGCAAAGCCGATCGGCTTGCCGATCATCTGCCCTGGGCCGCTTTGGTCGCGCCCGGCATCGTGCTCAATAAAGACGGTAGCTTCCAGCGAACCTTCCGGTTCCGTGGCCCCGACCTTGAAAGCGCGACCGAAGCCGAATTGGTCGGCATCTGCGCACGAGCCAACAATGCGCTACGAAGGTTGGGCTCCGGATGGGGGTTGTTTTTCGAGGCCGAGCGCGTTGAAGCGCTGGGCTATCCGAGCTCGGCTTTTCCCGATGCTGCCTCATGGCTGGTCGATGAGGAACGGCGCGCGGCCTTCGAGGGCAAGGTCGCGCACTTCGAGAGTCGCTATCATCTGACCTTGGTCTTCATGCCGGCGCCAGATGGCCAGGCGCGGGCGGAAAGCGCACTGGTCGACTCGCATCACTCGGGAGGGGCTAGAGACTGGCGCCAGGAGCTGGCGTGGTTTCGCGACGAGACCGACCGCGTCCTGGATTTGCTGTCCGGCTTCATGCCGGAAGTGCGCGCCCTCGATGATGCCGAGACGCTAACCTATCTGCACGGCACAATCTCAACCTACCGCCATCCGGTCGCCATGCCGGAAACGCCAATGTATCTCGACGGTGTTCTGGTTGACGCGCCGCTTACCGGCGGCCTGGAGCCGATGCTGGGTGAGCAGCATCTGTGCACCCTCACCATCCTTGGTTTCCCGAACGTCACCCGGCCAGGGATCCTCGACGCGCTCAACCATCAGGATTTCGCCTACCGCTGGATGACGCGCTTCATCCCGCTCGACAAGACGGAAGCCACAAAGACACTGACCCGGTTGCGCCGTCAGTGGTTTGCCAAGCGCAAATCGGTCGCAGCCATCCTGCGCGAGGTCGTGACCAACGAACCCGTCCCTCTCGTCGATAGTGACGCCGACAACAAGGCGCTCGATGCGGATGCCGCCCTTCAGGCATTGGGCGGCGATCACGTCGGCTTCGGCTATCTCACCACAACGGTGACGGTATGGGACCAGGACCGACAGGCCGCCGCGGAAAAGCTCCGAGCGATTGAGCGCATAGTCAATGGGCTCGGCTTCACCACGATCCGTGAAAGCATCAATGCGGTCGAGGCGTGGCTCGGCTCGTTGCCCGGTCATGTCTACGCTAACGTTCGCCAGCCGCTCGTTCACACGCTGAATCTTGCCCATGTCATGCCGCTGTCGTCGGCGTGGGCCGGTCCGGTGGATAACGAGCATCTCGCCAACGTGACTGGGACCGAATCCCCGCCGCTTCTCTTCGCAGAGACCAATGGGTCGACACCGTTTCGGCTTTCCACCCACGTTGGCGATGTCGGCCACATGCTGGTCGTTGGGCCGACCGGTGCCGGCAAGTCGGTTCTGCTTGCGCTAGTCGCTCTGCAGTTTCGACGCTATGCCGGGGCGCAGGTCTATGTCTTCGACAAGGGCAATTCGGCTCGTGCGGCAACACTGGCCATGGGCGGAGAACACCACGCGCTGGGCGCGGATGGTGCGCTTGCCTTCCAGCCACTGAGCAATATCGGCGACCAGGCTACTCGCAGCTGGGCGGCGGAATGGATCGCCGGCCTCGTTGCCCATGAGAATGTCACCGTTACGCCGGACGTAAAGGAGGCGATCTGGTCGGCACTCATCAGCCTTGCCACTGCGCCGGTGCAGGAACGCACGCTGACGGGCCTGTCGGTTCTGCTTCAGTCCAATGGGCTCAAGGCCGCGTTGATGCCCTACACGCTCGACGGTCCCTTCGGCCGGCTGCTCGATGCCGATGAAGATCGGCTGGCTTTGTCGGATGTGCAGTGTTTCGAGACCGAAGAGCTGATGCACCAGGAAGGCGCCGTGCTGCCGGTGCTCACCTATCTCTTCCATCGCCTCGAGGAGCGGTTCGACGGCCGGCCAACACTGCTCATGCTCGACGAGGCCTGGGTCTATCTCGACAACCCGCTCTTTGCCGCCCGCATCCGCGAATGGCTGAAGGTGCTGCGAAAGAAGAACGTCTCCGTCATTTTCGCCACGCAGTCACTTGCAGACATCGCTGCCTCGTCGATCGCGCCGGCAATCATCGAGAGCTGCCCACAGCGCATTTTTCTTCCCAATGACCGTGCCGTGGAACCGCAGGTGCAGGCAGCCTATGAGCGCTTCGGCCTGAACGAGCGACAAATCGAATTGGTCGCCCGTGCCACACCGAAGCGCCAGTATTATCTGCAGTCGCGCCGCGGCAACCGCCTCTTCGAGCTCGGGCTCGGCCCGATCGCTCTTGCGCTCTGCGGCGCCTCTGATCCGGCCACGCAAGCTTTGATCGACAGCGTCCTGTCAGAGCACGGGCAGGACAGCTTTGCCTCCCGGTTCCTGAGTGCGCGCGGCCTCGATTGGGCTGCCGAGCTTCTCCAGCAATTCCCTCAACCAGACAAGGAGCAATCGTCATGATGCGGCGCCGCCTTCTCACCAGCCTGATCACCGTTTCCCTAATCGCAAAACCGATGGCCGACTACGTCCAGCCGGCCCACGCCCTAATCGTGTTCGATCCGTCGAATTATGCGCAGAACGTGCTGACAGCGGCACGTTCCCTGGAGCAGATAAACAACCAGATCCAGTCGCTTCAGAACCAGGCGACCATGCTGCAGAACATGGCGCGCAACCTTCAGCGCCTGGATTTTTCTTCCGTCGGCCAGCTCACAGGTTCGCTCCAACGGATCGACGGCCTGATGACCCAGGCCAGCGGCCTGAGCTTCGATCTCGACAAGCTTCAGAACCAGTGGCGTTTGCAATATCCGGAAAGCTACGACGCCACAATCAAGGTCAGCGATGTGGCGAGCGCCGCGCGCGAGCGCTGGCAAAACGCCATGCAGGCGTTCCGCCAAACCATGAGCGCGCAGTCGCAGATCGTGGAGAACGTGCGGGCCGACGGCGACCTGCTTACCGATCTCGTCAACCGCAGTCAGGGCGCGGCAGGTGCCCTTGAGGCAAGCCAGGCCACCAATCAGCTGATCGCGCTTTCGACCAAGCAGCAGATCCAGATCCAGACGCTGCTCGCGACCCAGTTCCGGGCTGAAGCCGAAGATGCTGCCCGCAAGGCGCAGTCCGAGGAAGCCGCCCGCGAGACGACGAAGCGTTTCCTGGGCACCGGTACGGCCTATCCCGGCAACTGATCAGCAGTTCTTCAAGACAACGAGGAAGGCGGCGACATGAATGACCTCGGCGTCATTGATCGCTTCATGGAGACTTTTACCCGCTATATTGATAGCGGGTTCGGTCTGCTTTCGGGCGACGTCGCCTTTCTCACCACCATCCTGATCGGCATCGACATCACGCTGGCAGGCCTGGTCTGGGCGTTCGGCGGCGAGCCCAATGTTCTTGGCCGGCTTGTCCGAAAAGTGCTCTATGTCGGCGCCTTCGCCTTCATCCTGAATAATTTTAAGAACCTCGCCGACATCATCTACCATTCCTTTGCCGGGCTCGGCATCAACGCATCGGCCGGCAATCTGTCCGCCGACAGTCTCCTGCGGCCAGGCCGCATTGCCGCGGCCGGCTTCGAGGGCGCCTGGCCGCTGCTCAATCAAGCGAGCCAGCTAGTCGGCTTCCCCGAGATCTTTGGCAACGCGCTGACCATCTTCGTGCTGCTTCTCGCCTGGTTTCTGGTCCTCATCGCCTTCTTCATTCTTTCCATCCAGCTTTTCATCACCATCCTGGAGTTCAAGCTCACCACATTGGCCGGTTTTGTTCTGGTGCCCTTCGCGCTCTGGAACCGCTCGGCGTTTCTGGCCGAGCGCGTGCTCGGCAATGTGATCTCGTCGGGCATTAAGGTCATGGTGCTTGCTGTCATCGTCGGCATCGGCTCCACGCTCTTCGGCGAGTTCGCTTCCGCGCTGCAAGGCAAGGAGCCGGACTTGGCCGCAGCCATGTCACAGGTACTGGGCGCGTTGGCGCTGCTTGGGCTCGGCATTTTCGGACCGGGAATTGCCTCGGGTCTTGTTTCCGGCGCGCCGCAGCTTGGCGCGGGAGCCGCACTCGGAACCACCGCGGCAGCCGCCGGATCAACGCTCGTTGCCGGAGGTGCGGCGCTTGCCGGCGCGCGCATGGCAACCGGCGGCGGTCTCGCCGCCGTTCGAGCCGGCACGGCCATGGGATCGGCTGCTTCCACAGCTTGGCAGATGAGGCGTGCAACATCGCCCGAGTCCGGCCTCTCCGGCGTAGCTGCTGGACTGCAGGGCGTTGCCGGCGCAACTGGCGGCGCCGCGATTCGGGGAATGCGATCTGCAACAGAACCATTCCGGCGCAGCGCCGATGCCGGCCGCGATGCCGCCTGGACCGCGACGGGCGGCACGCCGACCGCATCAATGACCGGAAACCCTGCCGCGTCAGGTGCCAATGCCGCGCCGGCGTGGGCGAGGCGCTTGCGTTCCGAACAGACCGCGCGCGCCCATCGCCATGCCGCCACGCAGGCCGTCCGTGATGGCGATCGGGGTGGAAGCGGCGCCAACCCCTCTCTCAATGACAAGGAAGACTAGATGCTCTTCAAGCGACCTGTTCAACGCTACGGGAAGACGCCCCACCCCGTCACACCATACCAGAAGGCCGCCCAACTTTGGGACGAGCGCATCGGCACAGCGCGCGTGCAGGCAAGGAACTGGCGCCTGATGGCCTTCGGCTGCCTCGCTCTGGCCACCGGGCTCTCTGGTGGACTCTTGTGGCAGTCGATGCAGGGCCGCGTCGTGCCCTATGTCGTCGAGGTAGATCGTTTCGGCGAGGCGCGCGCCGTCGCTCCAGCAATCCGGGACTACGAGCCCACCGATGCCCAGATCGCCTGGCATCTCGGCCGCTTCATCCAGAATGTCCGCTCTGTTTCCACCGATGCGGTGCTGGTGCGGCAGAATTGGCTCTCGGCCTACGACTTCGCCACCGACCGTGGAGCCCTCTTTCTCAACGAGTACGCTAAGGCCAACGACCCGTTCGGCAAGATCGGCACGCGCAGCGTCTCGGTGCAGGTGACGAGCGTGGTTCGAGCGTCCGACAGCTCCTATCAAGTCAAATGGACCGAGCAGGTCTTTGAGCGCGGCAGCCTCGCCAGCACAACGCGTTGGACCGGGATCCTCACCATTGTGATCCGGCCGCCGAACAATGCCGATCAGCTGCGCAAAAACCCGCTCGGCGTCTTCATCAACGCCATCGACTGGTCGCGCGAGCTCGACAGTGCCGCGCAAACTTCCGTTCCCCCAAAGGAGCCCGCCAATGATAAATAGACTCTCGTCGCTCCGCACTGCGCTGATCCTGTCTGCGTCGGCTGCGGTCATTTCCGCCTGTGCCTCGAAGCCGGTGCCGCCACCTCAGATTTCCTATGATGCTGCCAAGTTCCAACCGGCGGCAATCGAGAAGGCGCCGGAGAAGCCCGTCAAGGTCGTGGAAGTGCCGAAACCGCTGCCGCTGCCCGGCCAGTTGCAGCCCGAGCCGGGCAAGGCTGCTGAAGACAAGCGCTCGCCTGAAGAACGTGTCGCCGATGCCAACAAGGCGGCGACGCAGCAACCCACCAAATATGGCTATGTGAATGCGGTGCAGGTTTACCCCTTTGCCGAAGGCGCGCTCTACCAGCTCTATGCCGCACCGGAGCGCGTCAGCGATATCGCTCTGCAGTCAGGCGAGAAACTCCAATCCGTGTCGGCCGGCGATACAGTGCGCTGGGTAATTGGCGACACCGTCAGTGGCTCCGCCGATGACCAGCGCACCCATGTGCTGGTGAAGCCCTTCGCACCAGGACTTGCCACCAATCTGGTGATCACCACGGACCGGCGAAGCTATCACCTGCAGCTTCAAAGCACGGATAAGACCGCCATGGCGGCGATCTCCTGGACCTACAGCGAGGACCAGATCATCGCGCTACGCCGGCGCAATGCGCAGGCCGAGGCTGCTATGCCAGTGGCGTCGAATGTGGCTCTCGAAAATATTCGCTTCCGCTATTCGATTACGGGCGACATGCCGCCCTGGAGGCCGACGCGCGCCTTCGATGATGGCAGCAAGGTCTATATCGAGTTTCCGCGCCGCATCGATCAGGGCGAGGCTCCGCCGCTCTTCATCGTCGGTGCTGACGGGGATAACCAGCTCGTCAACTACCGCATACGGGGCAACTATTACATCGTCGATCGCCTCTTCGCCGCAGCCGAACTGCGCCTCGGCGCCAAGCAGCAGCAGGTGGTGCGCATCACGAGGACCGACGGCAGGCAAGCGCCGAGGCGGATATTGCTCTTTTCGCGTTCCAGCAGGTGAGGGACGGCCCATGACGGATACTTCCCGCTCCGATGCTCCACCGAAACTCGATCCAGAACAGCTGCAGCTGCGGGCCTCGCCTCGCCGCGCTGTGCGCTTCAAGCGCGGCATTATTGTCGCCATTGCTGCTGTTGGTTCCGGCAGCGTTCTAGGCGTCACCATGATGGCGCTGCAGGGACCGGCGCTGCGCATCAAAGAGCAGGCTGAAGAGCTTTACAACACTGAGCGGAAGCCAACCGCGGAGGCAATTGAAAGGCTGCCTAAGGACTATTCCGGGATCAAGCCCAAGCCTCCGGCGCTTGGACCACCGCTGCCCGGCGACCTCGGCCGCCCCATCCTTGAGCACCAACGCCAGCTGGGCATCGCGCCGGGCCAGGAGGTTTCGGCGGAGGAGCAGCGCCTTGCACAGCAGGCGATCGAGGCGCGCGAATCGCAAGTCTTCTTCCGGATCGAAAATCGACCCCGGCTAACGGATGCCGCCGGCAACGGGCAGGGCGGGCGTCCACCCTTTGAGGGGGCGTCTCCGCAGCCAGATACCGAAGGCGCGCGAGCTTCCGTGGCACCGGCAGAGGGTGACCAGAACAACCAACAGCGCAAGCTCGATTTTGTCAGCCAGCGGAATACAAGGGGAATCTACAATCTGCATGCACTGCAGACGCCGGCTTCGCCGTATCAGCTGATGGCCGGCAGCGTCATCGCAGCGAGCCTGATCACTGGCATCAATTCCGACTTGCCCGGCCTCGTCGTCGCACAGGTCACCGAGAATGTGCACGACACAGTCACCGGCAGCACCTTGCTCATTCCGCAAGGCTCTCGCCTGATTGGCACCTATGACAGCGTTGTTGCCTTTGGACAAAGGCGCGCGCTGCTGGTCTGGCAACGGATACTGCTGCCCGACGGCTCTTCGATCGAAATCGACAATCTGCCGGCGACGGACACCGCCGGCTATGCCGGGCTTGAGGACAAGGTGGATTTCCACACCTGGCAGCTGATGAAAGGCGTTGCGCTGGCCACGTTGCTAGGGGTCGGCACCGAGCTGAGCCTCGGGGAAGACGAAAGCGACCTGGTCAAAGCAATCCGAGAATCCGCTCAGCAGAACGTCGGTCGAGCTGGCCAGCGCATCACCGAGAAGAACCTCAATATCCAACCCACCATCACTGTCCGGCCCGGTTGGCCACTGCGCGTCATCGTGCACAAGGATCTTGTGCTGCGGCCGTACCCGGATTGACTGGAGTCATCATGACCAATCTGAAACTCGGCAAACTTCCGGATCGGACACCTTCGAAGATCACCATAAGCGTAAGTGCAGACATGAACCAAGCACTGAAGGACTATGCGGCGCTTTATCGTCAGACCTATGGCGAGTCCGAATCGGTAGCGGAACTGATCCCGTTCATGCTGGCGGAGTTCCTGGAGAGCGATCGAGCGTTTGCCAAGGCCAGAAAGGAAGGGCTCCCTGTCGTCGACAAGTCAGAGAAATCGCGGCGGCAGCCAATTTCAGGGTCCGAATAAGTGACAGCGACCAGTGAGTCCGAGGGGGCACCTTTTTAGGCGGGCAAATGCATTGAAGCAATTTGCCGGCGACAAGCCGAAACATAGGGCACAATAGACGAGCTGATCTGCCCCGAACCAATGCCGGCTCTGCGCCCAATATCGGCTGTTCGAAGTGATGGTCGCCTTGCCCAAAAGCAGCCATTCATTCACTGATAGCGCGCTTCAGACTGGGTTCGCCCGAACTGCTGCCTTGAGAGGATGCCGGCAAAGCTCCTAGGCGACGTCGCGAATCCGACCAATTCTACCGACGAGTTTCCAAGCGAAGCGACAGGAGCTTTGGCGATGATCAGAAGCGTTAGCTCTCTTGCGCCGCTCACCGGGTCGGGCGCGTGTCCGCTTCTGCCATTTTGGCGTCCTGCAAGCAGAAATTTCGCACACGTCCCATGATCGAATGAAGGCGGACGCCATGCTCGGATCGGGTGTGGCGGTCCGTTAGCGAACATTTCTTCTGCTCCCTCCAGGACCTATTCGACCGCCAACGGCGCCGGTGGAATGATCGGTCGAAGATCTTCGTCGCTCACAGATATGACGCGCGCCTGTCGTCGCCTATATGCCGGTGAGCATCCTGGCGATCCTCACGGCATATCGATCGGTCATCCCCGACGTGAAGTCGGCAAGGGCGTGTAGCGCTTGCTCGGCATTGGCAATGTTCCGCAAGTCTAGATCGAGGGCCCTGACGAGTTGCCGATTATGGTCGGAGAGCTTCTCCTGATCCCACCTGGCGTTGGCAAGATTCTCAAATAGGGGAAGCACACCTGACATGACATTGCCAATAACGCGCCGACCGGACACCTCCAACTCGGTCTTTCTCCGGGCGGTGAATACCTGGTCACGAGAAAGGGCCTTCATTTTAGCGAAGACGGAAACCATGGATCCGGTATCGGCTAGGGAATTAGAGAACGTGCCGCCCATGATGGCGTCGTAGTTGGCTTTGAAGGCTTGGACGCAGCTCTCAACTGCGACATTAATGCTCAAAGCCCGCAGCAATGCGATGTGCTCGGCCTGGTTAAGGCCGCTCACGTCGCGATTAGGGTTGTTGGCAGCCTCGTGTAGCAGGTCCCTGACCGTGTCGAATGGGAGCTCCCCGGTCGTGAAAGCGTCCTCAAGATCGACGATGTTATAGCAGATATCATCTGCGGCTTCGACGATGAAGACCAAGGGATGTCGCCGCCACCAGTTCCCGGCTCGGGCCCCTTCCTCGGGGAGTCCCAGCGAAGCCGCTGCGTCCTTGAACAGCTCGAGTTCGGAACGGAAGATGCCGAACTTCTTGAGACCGACATATGGCGCAACTCCTCTGGCGACGACACTCTCGCGAGCGGCAGAAGTGACCGGGTACTTGGTGAACGCCCCAAGTGTCGCCTTGGATAGTCGCATGCCGCCGTCGTTGCGGTACATCTCGAGCCGGGCAACAATTCGAAACCCCTGCGCATTCCCTTCAAACTTCATGAACTCGGTGCGGTGCTGCTTCTCTATCTCTGCCATCACCCCTTTGGCATCGTTGAACTTCTCCGCGAACCAGTCACCCATCGCCGCTTCTCCGGAGTGACCGAAGGGAGGGTTGCCAATGTCGTGGGCGACGCACGCTGCCTGAACGATGTTCGCTAGGCTGTTGGACTCGCCGCTGGCGATCCGGTGCGTCTCCTCAAGCCAACTACCGATTCGCATAGCTAACGATCGTCCGACGCTGCTGACCTCGACGGAATGGATCAGACGGTGATGCACGTGATCATGCTCGTAAAGAGGCTGCACTTGGGTCTTGTTGGCCAGCCGACGAAATGGCGCAGAGAAAACGATGCGGTCATGATCCTGAACGAAGATCGAACGGTTCAGCTTGGGCTCGTAGTGCTTGTCGCCAAGTCGTTCGCTGCACAGCAGTTTTTCCCATTCCATTTTGTTGGCCCCAAATTCCAAATGCGCTTAAATCAGTAGCTTGTGCTGAGAGGGTCGCCAAGCGAATGTCTGGATCCGGCGGTTGGTGGACGATCGTCCAGACGCGGATCTGAAGTCCGCTTCTGATGCAACAGAGCTGAAGCCGGCAGACCGCTCCCGGCCCCCGATCAGTCCTCGAACGACCGACCGTCGACCGCCTTGATGAACCGCAGAAGTGCAGCAACGCTATCGAAGATGAAGCGCGCTTCATCGGGTTGGATCAGGTCGGGATTGTCGTGTGCCAATGATTTGTTGTTCCGAATCGTGTTGAACGACTCGAGAACGCTGATTGAGCTTTTGATTATGCGCTCCGACATCTCGGTCAGGTTGCGCTGCGCAGTAAGCAGTTTAACGTATCGACCAGCTCTGGCGTGCAGCGCATCGTTCTCCCCGCACTCGCCACCACCATGCTTGCGCACGAGTGAAGCGAACCGCTTCATGCAGTAGGTATGCAGACGGTCAAGCGCCGCTTGGGGCTTTTTCGCATCGAGATCACGACGGATCGCCGCAATGAGCTCGTCCAATGTTTGACTAGGTTCGAACGCCTCAAATGCTGATGCGTCGATGTGATCGCTTGCGCCTTCAAATATCGCGACAACGGCAAAGTAGCTGTCTCTGATGCCGACCCCCGGCCACGACAAGGACTCGCGATACTCCCATAGCTCGCGCAGCGCCTTCGCAACTACGCCCGCCGGCGCCCTTTCGATGAACGAACGGAGCCGCTTCGCCTTGGACGTTCCCCTGCCGTCGAAGAGGTTCGAGACAGAGGTGTCGATGCCCAACTCTTCGAAGAAGAAGTCTGCAAAGGTTCGGTCGTTAAAATCAAGGACGTAACCAGTATCCAGAGCGAGCGACTTCTCGAACGGATCGCGTAGGCGTCTAGGGATCAGCTGCTCGTAGGTGCGTGACATCATGGACGATGCTTAGGCGGGGTTGGGACTGGTCGCAAGGTCGCACGGTCTGTTCTGAAGTCTTTCCCGGCATCTGCTTCGTCGCGAGCCGCGGAAGAAGCAATCATCTACCTCGGGTCTAACTTACGACGTCCGTCGCGTCGGGCTTAAACGTCTGCTATCGGCTGCTCTGACGCTGAGAGCCGCCAGCCCGTCTTCGATCCCACAGGAGCCATCTTCTCCCGGCCGCGACGTATCAACGACGGCGTCATGGGTACGATCGCAGCATTTCCTCGAACCCGGCCATCCAGTTGGGATTGATCTCCGTCCGGAAAACTTGCGAGCGCGTCGAGCGCAGAAATTCCACGAAGGCTGCATCGCTGCCGTCGCGCAGCACGCTGGCTCGGCTAAAATAGTGTTTGGGCCGCGTCTCAGTCGCCACGAGTTCGGCCATATCCTGAAGGGCATGGGCAAAGCCCATCAAAACTGGGTCGGCTTCAGCCTCAGCGCCGCCCCAGGCGAAATGCTCGTCCGCCCGGTAGTAGGCTTCGTCGAACCCCCGATGCGCTTCGGCGACTATCAGCCCACCTGCCAGCAGCGGCCCCAGCTTTTTGATACGCTCCGCTGCCGGCACGTGCTGGCCGAGTGCGCCGAATAGGCCGACTTCGATTCCGCCACGGGCCGCGACCGCTGATCGCAATCCATATTGCTCGAGCCGCCCTTCGCGCCCGAGCGTCTCGTAATGCTTGAGCACCGCGGGATCGAAGCTTTTCCAGAAGGCGCGAATCGGCTTCGGAACCAGAGTCTCGCCGTCGCGAATGCCGCGCACTAGTCGCACTAGCATCAGCTGACGGGCAAATAGGTTGGTGCCTTCATAGGCGATCGCTGCACGTTTCATGCCGCGCGGCAGACGCGGGAGCAGCCGGCGCAGCATCATCAGCATTTCGGTGTATTCGAGTGCCATGAAAAGAATTCGGAACAACGTATCCGCCGGGATGTTGGCTTCGATCGCAGCATCGCTTGCTGCGAGCAGGCCGAGCCCGTCAGCCTGGATCTCACTAATCAGCCGCGATATCATCGCGTGCATCCGCCGCCCCATCTTGCTGCCGAGTGTGGCGACGCCATTGGGCCGGCCATTGTCGTCGAACTTCTGGAGTGTCTCGGGCAGGAGGAAGCGTTCGCGCTTGGGACCATCCCCGCTGTTGTCGAAGCGGAGTTCTTGATATCGGTTCGCAATCCAGGCGAACATCTCGAAGGATGGCGCATCCTCGACCTGTTGCAGAATATGCGCGACCTCGTGGCCGGCGATGAAGCTGAGGAGCAATTGAGCTTCCAAGATAGCGACGAGCTGCTCATCGAAATATTTGGGCCGGGGGACGACATTGCCCGCCCCCTGATCTGCGCTGTAAGCGGCGAGACGCGCATTGGCGCGCTCGGTCATCGCGGCGGCAAGCGCAAGATCGCCGTCGTCATAGAGCGCCTCGGCCGCCCGGATAAGGAATTCTACATGTGAGATGATAGGTCGTTCGCCCCAGAAGCCACGCAAAAGCAGTAGCTCGAGCGCATTGGCCTGCTCGATGTCGACGAAGGCGACATGCACACCCTCATAGCTCATCACGACACTCGACCATTGCATAGTGCTGATTGGCACCAAGGCGAAATGGTGGAGCGTCCAGGAATAGTGGTTCGCAAGGAAACCGCGCAGGCGATGGAGCGCAGCGCGATGGGAGGCGGTAACGCGTCCTGCCGGCGTGCGGCCGAGGCGCTGCTTGATTATCTGCCAAGCCGGACGAGGGATCATGGTTCAGTGCTTGTCGCGCGCGTCGAGCAGCGCGAGGATCTCCTTTACCTGCGACGGCTTGAGATTCTTGAAGCGGACCTTCTCGCCATCTTTTTCATATTCGAATTCGCCACGCGATGTGATCAGATAGGTAAGCGAGGCAGTCACTAGCGGCACCAGAATCGGCTTCAGCTCCACGACCCACTGGACAAGGTTCGCACCGTCGAAGTTGCCGACCTCGATTGGATCACCCAGATCATTTTGGAGATCGAGCGCGTCAGCGAGCCTGAGCTCCTTCCAGAGTTGCCGAAACTCGCCGGCATGGTCGGTGGGAATGCTGATCGAAATGGTCGCCATGGTCGTCCTCCCTATTGTAATCGCAGTGGTGGATCAGCGTCGCGAGACAGTCAATCGGTCGCGTGCCTTTGGTCGAGCTGGAAGTCGCCTGAAAGTTGCGTCGAATGACGACAATGGACCGGGACCAGTCGGCAGCATCCGACTTAGGTGAAGGGCAGCTAACCGGTCAGCGCCGCTTGGAACCTTCCGGGCAGGAAACGGCAAATTTTGACATTCAGTCAGACGGTGTCCGCAATGCGCCGACGACAATTCTTTCTCTGAGATGCCTCAGTAGGCCCCACTTTGCGTTCTGTTAGAGCTTGGTCGAAGAACATTCCTGCCGCTAACCCCAAGGTTATCGTGGAATTTTGCTACCCACTTCTTTGACAAGTGGCCTGGCTTCAATCGCTCCTTGAGGATAGGTGCTTTGCTTCAACTTTAGTTGGCGACGCTCTTAACGCCAGATGCGACCGCTGCGTTATCAGCGGATTGGGTTATGCTGTTGAAAAGGACACACGCACTTTCTTTTTTCCGGAAATTGAAGCCTAAGCAGGATTTGTCGTTTGCGCACTGCAATATGCAGTCGGGATATCGGAGCGGAGAGGTCCAATAGGCATTGCCAGAAATTTCCGTTTTGATGGCGAACACCAAATTTGAGTAGCGCAAATTGCCCTCGACGACCTTCCTGGCAGCCATGATGGACTCTTCGCTTTTGACCAAGAGCGATGCGTCCCCTTTCATAAAGCAAGCTTGGAATTTCGTGTTGTAGGTAACCGCCAAACATTTGAAGTCTCTGTCGCAGGCACTTTGACACTGTTCGGAGCTCACGTTTCTCATTGGCATATCGGGCAGGTCGTTTCCGATCGCGTCCCACCCTGCCACGACCACAAATCCGCTATCTGGATCGACACTAGGTGCAGGAGTTTGTATGGGTAACGCACTAGCTTGTTCTCGAGACTGGTCACGAATGACGTCTGATGACGCAAATGTGCGACCATCCAGCCACGCACACTTTGTTGCCAGATCAACAGCCGACGAATCATTGAGACCGATCAGCTGGAGCGTTTGAACGGCAGCGCCGGGTCCGATGGGAGGCGAGCTCGGGGCAGATCGAGTCGCCAACGAAACGTTCACTTCGACGCCGTTTACACTTCGGCGAGAATAGCACCAAGCCCGGTCCCAGGTTTCGTCGTTCTCATCCTTGAAGTGGTGGCCCGAGATAAGCTCCCAGGTGCTGCCTTGGAATTCTACATTCTTGGTGGCGAACTTGTTGAAGTCGACCGTCACCACGTCAGGCTTGGCAGGCACATCAGCCCGTGGCGTTTCTTCCGGCGCAGGCTTTGGAGTTGGAATCGGAATAGGTGCGGGATCATCGTTGGGGACTGTGCGCGCGCTCGGCTGCTCCACCCTCGGCAACATCACTGGCTCGGGGACGTTCTTATCCCAGAGACCAAGCTTGATGCCCAGCCCAATCCCGACTGCCGCCACTGCAATGGCCCCGCCTGTCGCCATTCGGCGAATGGCGGTCGCTCGAGCTGTTTTCTCTTGAGCCGCGGCTTGAGCTTGCAGGGTCGGAATTGCCGACCTCTTGACGGCGAGATCGACGGCTTGTTCAAGCAGCGTGGTGTTATGCCTGACGAGCACTTTTGCGGTCCTTCATTGATACAGTCACGAGATCAGCGACCTCAGGCGGCAAATCTTGGTCCAGGGCTTTTCGAAGAACTTCGGGGTCGTCGGTGAAGAGCGGAACGTAGAGGATCTCTTTGACGATTTTTTCGACAGGCACCTCTACCCTCTTCTCAACCTCTTTCTCTACCGTAACTTCGACCGGTACCTCGACCGTTCGAACCCGCCGCCAGCGCCAACTCAAAAGCATTCTGCGAAGCAGTGTGGAAAACTTGCTCTTCGAATTATCCTCTTCTCGGGCGGCAATTCGCTGGAGAGCGAGTGCCACCATTGCCGTGATTGGTCCCGCGAGTGCGGCGATGAGCGCGAGGGACCCAAACCAAATTACAGAGATTTTTCCCGCTTGCGCTTCGGTGACTAACTCCGGTTTGCTCCCGTACCATCGTGAGGCAATACGCCGGACCTGATCGGTTCGCGCCATGGGGATCCGCTCCTTCTCCAAACCGCTGAGTTCCTTGGCAATCAGGTCTTGTCTGACCTGGTTTTGGGCCGAGATGTTTGCCTTGTTGGCCTCAGCGGCCTGCGCTTCTGCGAGCCGTTTGCCAGCGTCATCCAATCGGCGCTGCCAAGCCCCGGCATCACTGTCGCGCGTCTGTTCCAACGTCGAGCGTCTATCCATAAGTTTTTGCCTCTGGTCGGCAGTCATAGGAGGGCTGCTTGCCCGCAAACGATCGAAACCTGCACGCAGGGCGGCGACCTCTTGGTCGAGCGGCTCTATCTGAGTGTCGAACTTGGCTATAATTTTAGTGCGTGGATTAGCAAGTTTCGCCACTTCTGATTCTAGCCGGCGTGCCGAGTCGCTATCGCCGGAATCGCGCGCCATCTTGATACGTTCAACAAAGCTGTCGCGTTGACGCTCGAACTGATCAACGGCTTCCTTTGCTTCGCCGTCGCGCTGCTGAATCAACGCCAATCGAACCGCGCTTTTTTCCTCCACTTGGTCGCGAACGCGCGACGCTTCTGGAGTAAGGGCGGTCGTTCCCTCCAATTCAGCATTGACCTCGGCAATCTGCGACTGAAAGGTCGCCCGGGATTTTTCCGCAAGAGACGCAAGCTGCTCAATTTCGGAACGCGCTTGTTCGACCTGATCGGATTTTCGGCCAAGTTCGTCGGCAGAGGCGAGCTTTGTCGCTTCCTGTTCAAGGGCATCAATCTTGTTTACGAGCTCCTCATAACGCAGCTGACGCAATGCGCCTGCCCTCTCCATCCCCATAAAGACAGTTTCGAAAGTGATGCCTGCAAGAATCAGGAGGAAGACCAAGATTATGGGCTTCCAGAGCCAAGACGCGCTGAAAAGCAGTGTAGCTATCGGTATCTTGGTGAGCTCCGCGATTGCCACCATGAGAAAGGGTGCACTGGCGAGCGTCAAGTCCATTGCAGTGACAGACTCGCTTGCAGAAAACGCTTGTACGCCTAATGCTACACCTGTCGTAAGACCAATCGCTGCGGCCGCAATCTCTAGGGCCCAGGCACCACGGTAGGTCCACTGGCCATAGCTTGCCAGCTTTTGACTCATCACAGTCTGCATTTTACTCGCCCCCCCGACAGGGCAACATCACGCCTTGATCGCCTGCCAGCATACACTTAACGGTTTTGAAAGTCTTAGTTAAGGCGTCTTCTCTCTATTGTCCCAATAACTTTTTCTGCCCTTCAGATATAGAATATAGAATACCTCGTCAAAAAATGGGGTTAGCAGACCGCGTCGCCCATGCATGGTCTTCGTTGGATCGGTGTAAGCGGAAAGCCGAACAGGCCGTAGCGCTTACTCCGTTACATTTCAGCTAGCAGAGTGTTTCGCATGGGATCCCATCCTTGTCGCGATCGAGTTTTCCGCCCCATGAGCAGTTTTGCAGGTACCAGTTGGCTTCGTCGCAGGAACCGATCTGCTTGCACGTTCTCCGCGGCTCGCAAGAATAGCCGCTCTGCGCGACCAGCTTACGGCTGATGATGCCCAGCGGGCGAGTCGATGGCGCCGCGCCGTCGGCGTGCGCAGCGCGCCATTCCCAGGGTGCCTGAAACGTCCCGGCCCACAGGCCGATCTTTGAGGCTTGGGCTTGCGCCTGCTGCCCCGCATAGGCGCCCTGGCTGTAGTGAGGCCAATCCAGCGCCTGGCCGTGCTCGACCATCCAGGCGGCCACGCCCGCGCCGTCGGCGCGCCGACAATCGCCGACAAAGCGGTGGTAGCGGTCCCACGTTACGAATGTGCATTCGAGCGGCCTCGACGCGGCCAGGAATGTGTACAGCGCTTCGGCCGATCGCCGGCCGCAAGGATACTCGGCGCCATTCGCATCGCGGCACAGCTGCCAGCTCTCTGGCGCGTCGATGCCGTTGAAACGGACGCGCTGGCCGTGGATTTCGATCGTATCGCCTTCAATGACGGAAGCGACACCGGTAAGCGAGGCCGGCGCCGCCCTTCGTGGGCTGGCCTTTGATGCATCGTCGCTACGTTGCGCGCCCGACGGCGCCAGGAAGGCGGCCACCGCCGCCGCTGCCGTAAGACCGAGCATTGCCGGCACGCTCGCAAGTTGGCGCCGCCACAGCTTGGCACCGGTGGGTCTCTGCCACCGATTGGATCGATATTTGCGGTATGGCCTGCTCATCCGCTACGCCGACCAGCCCGGCCATGCGCTGTCGACCATGGGCAGGCCGGCGCAATAGTAATCGTCAAGGAACCGCCCGGTGGACCGGTCGCGGCAGCGCCAGATAACGCTGTAGTTCTGGCCATAGAATTGGTCCCACGCGACGCCATAGGTTTGTGGTGGCGGTGGCCGGTAATATGTTCCGCCTCCATAGCCGTTGTTGGCAGCGACACCCACAGCTGCGCCGCCGACAGCCGCGATCGCTATGCCTGTCGCGACAGCATTGTCGGTTTGCACAAGCCTGGTGCACTTCTCTGCTGTTGCGCCCCTGCGCACTAGAAGGGCCGCTACCCTGCTACGATACTGTTCGTCCGTGCTGCTGGCGAGAACGTGACATAGCGCAACGGTATTCATTCCCGTGAGATCGCTGTCCGACACGACAGCGCTCGTAGAGCAGCCGCTGACGCACAGGGCTGCACTTGCGATGAGTGCTCCAATTTTCATGTGAATCCCCCAAACAAATATTGGGGCGAGTCCGACCTAGAAGTCCAGAGTTTTGTTTTTCACTTTGCTACGATTCACAGCATGCTGCGGCTAGCTGGCATCCACTGCAACCAACCCTTCCGCCGGTCGTTGACTGATGCTGGGTTGATCTCAGCCACTCCAGAACTTGCCCGCTGGCTCAAAACCGGCGGGCTTTTTTTCCGCGACGCCGGAAGGCTCTATCTCGCCGCATGTTGTGGTACATCGGCACGCCGTCATCGGGCCGTGCCGTTGACCAAGGTGGTCCCTCCGCCATGGTCGGCCGGCGCAGCCTTGACCGTCCGCGCGGGCCATCCCAATCAAGCCCGCTGGCTTCGGTCGGCGGCTTTTTATTTGATCCCCGGCGCCGTCGGCTTGGATCTAGATCCTCGCCAGTGCCGGATTTGAAGGTAAGCTGCGGCGGTATGATCGCACTTCGCGCGGGACGGACCATTGGTGTGCAGCAAGAGCGCCGAGTTCATTCGGCCAAGATTCTGCACTAGGCCGAGGTAGGTGAAGGCAGATAGCTATCCGGTAATCGCTGAGATATGGAGATAATGTTCCCCCATGGAGGTGTGTACCAGTATTATAAGTTTCCAAACTTCATGTACGAGCGCCGTGGACGAGCTGCTGTGTGCGCTTGCCGTAAATCGCTTCCGCGAGTTCACAGTCGGAGGTTGGCTAGGACCCTAACGCGAGAGCTTCAACGGCCCCCTTCGCGATGAACTCCTCAACGAGACGCGGTTCACGTCCCTGGCCCAGGCCCGCGCGAGGCTCAATGTATGGCGCGCCGATTACAACGGCGCGCGTCCGCACTCGCACATCGGATGGCAGACACCCAACGAATGTGCATCGACCTTCAACCCGCGACGGTCGCTCGCGCTGCGCAACGTGAAACGCTCCGCGCCAGCACCCGTCGCGTCCACTGGCCATCAGGGCAAATCCACCCGCGGAAACGAACTCAAGACTGGATAAAATTTGGGGGAAACGTCAGGGCGGCCATAACTTTGCAGTCTTCAGACGCGAGGCGGCCTACAACAGCGCTGCCCACCATGCTTGTGGCCCGCGACCCACACGGCTTTTCCCTTCAGATCGTACATTATGCTTCCTTCATGATTACCGATGTCTGCATGACCTTGAGGTCTTCCCGCACCATTTCCGCGGCGAGCTCGCGCACGGATGTCTCATGCACCCAGCCGAGCTTCTCCTTCGCCTTGGTGGCATCGCCCAGGAGAAGATCGACTTCCGTGGGGCGGAAGTAGCGTGGGTCTACCTGGACTAGGCATCTGCCGGTCTCGACATCATAGCCCTTTTCGTCGACTCCCTCACCACGCCATTCGAGCTCGACGCCGACATCTTTGAAAACCCATTCGACGAATTGGCGGACAGGGGTCGTCTTGCCCGTCGCCAGCACGTAATCATCCGGTTGATCCTGCTGCATCATCATCCACATACCACGCACGTACTCACGCGCATGGCCCCAATCGCGTTGAGCATCGAGATTGCCGAGATAAAGCTTGTCCTGCTTGCCGAGGTAGATAGCAGCGGCGGCGCGGGTGATCTTGCGCGTCACAAAAGTTTCGCCGCGCAGTGGGCTTTCATGATTGAAGAGAATGCCGTTGGAAGCATGGATACCATAGGCCTCGCGATAGTTGACCACGATCCAGTAGGCGTAGAGCTTGGCGGCGGCGTAAGGGCTGCGCGGATAAAAGGGCGTTGTTTCGTTCTGCGGTACGGATTGCACGAGGCCGTAGAGCTCTGAAGTCGAGGCCTGATAGAAGCGGGTCTTGTCCTTCAGACCGAGAAGGCGGATCGCCTCAAGAAGTCGCAATGTTCCGATACCGTCGGCGTTTGCTGTGTATTCCGGCGTTTCGAACGACACCTGGACATGGCTCTGAGCGGCCAAGTTGTAAATCTCGTCTGGCTGGGATTCCTGAACTACTCGGATGAGATTAGTCGCATCAGTGAGGTCACCGTAATGCAAAATTAGGCGCGGATCGGGATCGTGCGGGTCTTGGTAGATGTCTTCGATGCGACCCGTGTTGAAGGAAGAGGAACGTCGCTTAATCCCATGAACGACGTAGCCTTTTTCCAGCAGAAGACGCGTGAGATAGGCACCATCCTGTCCCGTTATGCCCGTAACCAGAGCAACTTTCCTGTTCTCGCCCATTTTCTTCCTGCTCTATGGTAGTTGAAGTTTCGAATCTGGCTCGCCACACCGGCGGCCCGCCTCATACCCTATGGTAGGATTTCGACAGATGCGGCGCGGAGCTCGTCATTGACAGTGTCAGCCAGCGAGCACACCTGCTCCTGCTTCGAGGCATAGCAAAACAGAGTCTCGCCGCTAACCTGCCTAAGTCGCACATGCGGCCTGAGTGCCGAACTCAGCTCACGGGGTGAGCGACATAGATTTCAATCACGTCGCACCCGATTTGCTCATCAATCAGCGAGTTAGGACGCCCTTCTGGGATTCTACATCCGTTCTCAAGCACGCACAGTCGGTTGCCCAGCCGCTCCGCTTCTTCCACGAAGTGGGTGGCCAGTGGAATCGTATTGCCCTGCGCCAACAGGGCACGTAGCAGTTCCCAGATAAAATGGCGAGCATGCGGGTCCAACCCACACTAGAACTCCACCATCCCTCTTTTGCGCTGACCAAGTAATCTTTGCCTGCTTCAGCGTCTTCTAATGGAAATTGGTTTGATCAGTGAAATCGATTGTTTGGATGAGGTGCATCCATAAAATGGATTGTTTGACAGGGCAGCGCGGCACCATCGGCGGCACAAAGTCGTGGGCGCGAGGTTTCGCTCCGCGCGAAGACAAAGTTCGTGGCAGTCGGGGGCTTTGGGCGAACCGCACATCTGAGACGGCGGCGAAAAGCCGGGTAGGGCATTACGTATTGACCTCCAAGGAATTTCGGGCGCGCTAGCCCGAAAACGGTGGCTGGGCTTCAACGATGGGCGGGACGAGGCGACCATCAAACTGTGATTCATACTGTAGGCGATCGCAGTGCGGCGAATTTGAACGGCCGCCTTTGCCAGCCCTCGCCATCGCATCCGGCTACAGGTGCCGAAGATCTTCTCGATCCGAGTACAAATTCTGTGGATCGGTTGGTTCCAGGCGTCGAGCTTTCGGCCTCGTCGCGCCCCCACATAGCGGTTGCGACGATGCGCGGCCTTCCACCCTTGGCGCGCACCGCGTCGCCTACCGAGGCAATCATCTCGGCGCTGTCGGCAAACACTTCGCCGGGATTGTCGGGCAGAGCATCAGGAACGGCGTTGCCGTCCTCGATGTGGGCGCCGTGACGGCGATCTCCTCGACAAGGGCCGTATCGGCGTAGGCACCGAAATGGGCTTTGAAGCAACGAAACGCTGGTCGGCGCTTGTACTTGACCCAATGGCCCTCTTCATCATCTTCGCTGGCCGAGGCGATGATCGCCGCATCGACAGGCGTGCCGATCTTCACCTGGATCGCTGAACTGGCGGGTGATCTCGGCGAACAACAGGGTCATGAACCTCAAGGGCCTGTCGAAAACGGACGAGAGCGGGTTCGCACAGGTGTCCGCTCTGACACCGAGAACCCGCAGAACCGTCGGAACGATCCTCCACATGGCTGCAGACGCCAAAATTCCTCTCCCGGCCATCGTCGCACAGCATCGCGTGCCAGTCGCTCAGTCCAGCCGGCTCGAAAGCTATCCGGCAGGAGTTGCGCCATGTTGGCGCACTTGAAAGCGTCAGAGGGCGCCGTGTCGCATCTTTCGATGGGACCGGACGCCATGATGGCCATAAATGACGTGGATGGCCTGCGCCTGACATTCGACGGCTGGCGGGTCCTGCACATCCGTCCTTCAGGAAACGCCCGCAAATGACATGTTACGTCGAGGCAGTTAAGAATTGGACTTGAAAAAGGGACTTTGTGGACTGCCTCGACCGGCTGTTTCGCTTAGCAAAGCGCGGCCCCACGTCAGCAGAGGCTCATGGTCAAGGAACGCCTTAGTATCCATCACATGGATGGGCCACATTCACGCAATCAATTTTACACATGTCGCCGGGCGCATTAGAGAACGCTGAATTTAAACCGGAAGCGAGTGTACCCGGCGTCAAGATTTGCGAGCGTCACAGAGATAAGGATAGGCAGTGCTGAGGAGCTCTTCTGCCCCACGCGCAGCCTCTACCAAATCGCCCGGCGTAACGGTCGACTAGTATCGATTAAGAGATCCCAAGTCAGATGCAACCTCGTCTCTGAAACGAGATTTCCGAAAATGCAGGTCAGTGGATTGGTAAAGCGCAGGTTCGTCGTCTCTCAGAGGCGTACGGGGTTCGGTGATTGTCTGTGGTCGCTGGCGGCCGCTTGGCGCTACGCTCAGCGGTCGGGACGAACGCTAGCCGTCGACTGGCGCGGGTCCTGCTATCTCGACCAACCCTTCACAAATGCCTTTCCGGTGTTCTTCCAACCGATCAATGACATCGCTGGCGTACCGGCTATTTGCGACGACCGGATCAACGACTTTTCCTTCCCGGGTCCATTCTTCCCGGAGTGGTGGAATAGGCCAGCGATCGACTGCCTTTACCGCCCAGATGAGCAGATTTTCCAAGAGCGCGACGAGTTGGGCGAGCTCTTTCAGGCCGAACACGATGTCGAAGCGAACACAATAGTGTGTGACGCTTGCTTGATGTGGCGCTGCGATGAGGATGCCGAGCGGCAGGTCTTCCAGAGTGTCAAGCCTCGGTCTGAAATTCAAACACGCATAGATGCCATTTACCAAGAATGTTTTGAGGGGCACAGCATCATCGGGGTTCATGTTCGACATGGTAACGGTGAAGACATCATGGACCATGCGCCCTACTGGGCCGATCCGGAGTTCGCCGTTCGACAAGTGTGCGCTGCGGTTGATAAGGCTAAAGCGTTGCCGCACCCCAAGCCTGTGCGGCTGTTCTTGTGCACGGACAGCGCGCAAATCCTGGATCATCTGTCGGCCAAGTTTCCCGATCTTCTCACCGTCCCCAAGCATTTCCGATCCGATCAAGACGGCCCCTTACACACTGCAGCACTTGGGATGGACGGCGCAATTTCCGCCCTCGTTGAGATGTATCTTCTCGGGCGCTGCGATACTGTAGTTCGGTTTCCTCCGACGAGCGCCTTTACACGATATGCACGCCTTTTCGTACCGCGGGTAATTGAGTTCGATCTGAAGGACCCAAGTCGTTTGATTTTGATAGAAGGCAGCCAAAGAATCTCTCATCTTGATTAAGACCGCTACCTGGGCAATTCGGCAAATGGAACGAACAGGCATAGAGACATCGACCGCAATCCACGAGAGGCGGGCCATGGCATACGCTAAATGTCCCGCAGCTGCTCAGCTTGATCCGCAGGCTTGAGGATCCGGACACACTGCAGCAGTTCTTGGCTCCATTCGGGACTGTTGCCGACGTCGATGAAACCAACGGCCTTAGGGCACGAATACAGAATGACGAGATCATTCATCTGCGGCCGTCCGGCAACGCGCCAGAACTTCGCTGTTACTCGGAGCGCCGCAAGACCATCCTAGAGCGACGGCGGTCGTGACGCTGACGCTAAGGGCGCGGGCAATGACGTCCAGAGACGAAATCGAGGTTGTTTAATGAAAGTGGTTCCCGTCATCATCAGCGGTGGAGCCGGATCGCGGCTATGGCCCGCTTCGAGGCAATCGCACCCCAAACCTTTCCTTAAAGTAGCAGATGGACATTCTCTCATTCAGCACACTGTGCTGCGCGTCGGTTCGATAAAGGGCGTAGTGGAACTCGTCGCCGTGACATCTGGGGAACACCTCTTCCTTACCAAGGACGAGTTCGACGAACTAGATTCCGTGGTCCTGCCACGCACCTTTCTGCTCGAGCCTGAAGGCCGGGATACGGCCGCAGCCGTTGCGGCAGCCGCCATCCATGCCAAGGCAACGCAAGGCCCTGACGCGATTCTATGCGTCTTCCCAGCCGATCACATGGTTGGCAACCTGCCTGCATTTTTAGACGTCATGTGCCGGGCCATCGAACATGCGAAGCTCGGGCGGATCGCCACATTGGGCATCACCCCAACCAGACCGGACACGGCATTCGGCTATATCGAAGCGGATGGTGAGAAAGTCGTCCGTTTCGTTGAAAAACCGGATCTGGACACAGCCAAAGCCTATGTCGCGTCCAAGCGCTTCTTCTGGAACGCCGGCATTTTCTGCTTTAGCGCACAAACCATGCTCGACGAGATGGCATCGCATTGCCCCGCGGTGATCCAGGCCGCCTCCGACAGCTACGAGAACGGGCGCTTCAGTCAAGGCGAAGGCTTTGCCAAAATCGAACTCGCGCCTGAGCATTTCGGCTCCGCCCCGCGAATCTCGCTCGACCACGCTGTCATGGAGAAGACGAACAAACTTGCCGTGGTTGCCTGCGACATGGATTGGAACGACATCGGATCCTGGAACGCAATGGCCGATTTGATCGCCCCCGACGAAAGCGGGAACAGGATACGCGGCGATGTGCATATGGTCGACACGACCGGCAGCTATGTGAGCTCCGACAAGCGCGTCATCGGCACGGTCGGTGTCAGCGATCTGGTGATCGTCGATTCCCCGGACGCTTTGCTTGTCGCATCCCGCGACCGCGTTCAGGACGTCAAGAAGCTGTTCGAGGGCCTCAAGGCTTCAGGACATGAAGCTCACCTGGTCCATAGCACGGTACACCGGCCGTGGGGTACCTACACGGTTCTTGAGGAAGGCGAGCGCTTCAAGATCAAACGCATCGAGGTGAAGCCCGGTCGGCGGCTGAGCCTGCAGATGCACTATCATCGTTCGGAGCACTGGGTCGTGGTCAGCGGCTCCGCGAAAATCGTCAATGGCGAGCAGGAGTTGTTCCTGGCGACAAACCAATCAGCCTACATCCCCTGCGGCCACAAGCATCGGCTGGAGAACCCAGGCAGAATTGACCTGGTGATCATTGAAGTGCAGAGCGGCGATTATCTCGGCGAGGATGATATCGTTCGCTTCGACGACGTATATGGTCGAACGTAGATTTCACCCGCATGACGAGAACGGTCAACGTGTCGCTGACTAATTACCACTAGGAAGGCCGTCTGCCCACTCAGGACCGGATGCTTGTGGAATCGGGAATTGACCAAGGCAGCGGCGAATGACCGCAATCGGCATCAGGGTGGGACAAATCAACCGGAAAAGACCGGAGAGCATAGTAACGCAACACAGTCCCACTGTCGAATAGCCTTTGATATTTCTGACTTTCCAAGCACCCTCAGGGCCCACCAAAATTATATCAATGGCTTATGGCCGACTTCGCTCTGAAGTGGGCCAAATCGACCTCGCTATCCCCGCAGCACTCAGTTCGATTGTTTTCGCATGAAAACGAGCAAGGACCGGGGGAGGGCGATCTTGTGCTGGCTTCTATGTCCAATCTTGCTCCTGTTCGTCGTCAGGTTGTGTGCAGCCACATAGCGCGGCTATCGCGAGGCTGGAAGGCCTCCGATCGATAGGTGCGGCGAACGGCGGCAACGAGGTGCGAATAGGATGGCTGAGCGTATGATCGAGAATACCGCAGTTGCGGTCTAGCGCGAAATGCAGCGTCTGTGACTCATCGGTCATTGCAGCGGGAAATCATGACCCTAAGCCGCCCTTCATCTGCCCACCAGCGCCCAGAAGAAGGCGAAGATCCGTCACAATGCCTACCTGTACCAAGGCTTCAAGCAGTTCACCGCGAATGTGAAGACCGCCAGCCATTGCTTCTTCATTTTCGGCCATTCGCTCGCTACGAATGACGACCACATCCTTAACCGCATAGCGCGTGGCAAGTTTCTGGCATCTATGGTGAACCAGCATCCGCGGATAACCAGCGGATCATGAACCACGCGAACGAGCTAGCGGTACAGCGCAACGAAAAACCGCCGCTTGATGTCGTCTTTTATGATGCTGCTACAGTTCATGTCTGGGGTTTAGGCTTAGAAGCGGAATGACTGCCAACCAGGTCATCGAGCCGGAAACTGACCGGCCGGTCGGCCCAAAAATGACATTCAGTTGCCTCCAGCCTTTCGACACGAGCCACTTCACGATCTCGCGATTGCCAGCTAGCGGCTTGTTGCTCGAGCTGCGCGATCCTAGTCTGTGGTCGCTATGCCTCAGCAAGAAGAGTCCGGTTCCTAGCCGGGCGGAGGCGCAACGAGATAGCCAGCTCAGGACAAGGAGAGCAAGCCATGGTCGCTTTTACCCTCAATGGCGAGGCGCGAACACTCGACGTCGATCCAGAGATGCCGCTGCTCTGGGCGATCCGTGACGGCATCGGACTCACAGGAACGAAATTCGGTTGCGGCCTTGCCCAGTGCGGCGCTTGCACGGTTCACGTTAACGGCATGCCGACGCGCTCGTGCCAGACCGCAGTCGGCGACATCGAAGGAGCCTCGATCACCACCATTGAGGGCGTGTCGGGCAAGATCGGCGAAACGGTCCAGGCCGTGTGGGCCGAGTTCGACGTACCTCAATGCGGCTATTGCCAGTCTGGCCAGATCATGTCGGCCGTGGCCCTCCTGACAGAGGCGCCGAAGCCGACGGACGATGATATTGATTCGGCGATGAGCGGCAATCTCTGCCGCTGCGCCACCTATCATCGCATCCGCGCGGCCATCCACGAGACCGCCAACCGGCTGGAGACTTGAGGCATGTTGCAGTTTCTCCCGAAGCATAATGCCGTGGGGCCCACGCGCCGCCAGTTCCTCCTCGGCACGGCCGTCACCACCGCGGGCCTCGCCGTGGGCTACCGGCTAATGATGGCCGCGCCCGCCAACGCACAAACGACGCCTGCAGCGGTCCAGGCGAACCCCTTCCAAACCTATGTCGAGATCACACCGGAGAACCGAATCGTCATCCACTCGTCGCAGTTCGAGATGGGACAAGGCTCCTATTTCGGCATCGCCACCCTGGTTATGGAAGAGCTCGACGGCGCCTGGGCGCAGGTCCACGTGGTCGGCGGATATGGCAATACCGCGCTCTACGGCAATCTCGCCTGGGGCGGGGCCGCGCAGGGAACCGGTGGCTCCACGTCGATGAGCTCGTCGTGGGAGCGCTACCGCAAGGCGGGTGCTGCCGCACGGGCCATGCTGGTGGCGGCCGCGGCGCAGCGGTGGGACGTGCCAGCCGGCGAGATCACAGTGGCTTCCGGGGTCGTGTCGCACGCCTCAGGGATGCAGGCGCGCTTCGGTGACCTGGCTGAAGCCGCAGCGGGAATGCCGGTTCCCGACGACGTGCCGCTAAAGCCGCGCGACAAGTGGGCCCAGATCGGATCGGACAGCCTCAAGCGCTACGATTCCGCCGGCAAGACCAATGGCGCGCAGACCTACACGATCGACCTCAAGATGGATGGACTCAATACGGCCGTTATGATCCATCCGCCGAAGTTCGGCGCTGAGATCGAGAGCTTCGACGCCTCCAAGGCCAAGGCACTCGACGGCATTGTCGATGTCGTCCAGACGCCGCGCGGCATTGCCGTGGTCGGCAGGGACATGTGGACGGCGCTCAAGGGCCGCGATCTCGTGGAGGTGACCTGGAACGAAGAGAAGGCCGAAAGGCGCGGCACGGCCGAGATCATGGCCGAATACAATAAGGCAGCAGACGATCCGGGCGCGGCCACCGCGCGCGACGACGGTAACACTCCCGCAGCGTTGGCCAGTGCTGAGAAAGTCATCCAAGGGCACTACGAATTCCCCTATCTTGTCCATGCTTCGATCGAGCCACTCAACGCGGCCGCCCGAATCAACGAAGACGGCACCATCGACGTCTGGGGCGGACACCAGATGCCCGACCTTTATCAGGCGGCTGCCGCTCAAGTAGGCGGCACCACGCCGGACAAGGTGAGGCTGCACGTGATGAAGACCGGCGGCAGCTTCGGCCGCCGAGCGGTCTCCGACGCAGATCTCATTATCGAAGCTGTTTCCACAGCGCGTGCACTGGGACCCGGCAAGCCAGTGAAGGTGCAGTGGACCCGCGAGAACGACATGCGGGGTGGGCGGTACCGGCCGGCCTATGTGCACGCAGTCAAGGCGGGGCTCGACAAGGAAGGCAATGTCGTCGCTCTCCATGACCACATCGTGGGCCAATCGATCGCGGGCGGTTCGCCCTTTGCGGCGATGATCGAGAACGGCATCGATCCGACCTCCGTGGAGGGCGCCACCAACCTGCCCTATGCGATCCCGAACCTGAAGGTCGAGCTGACCACCACGGACGTGAACATCCCAGTGCTGTGGTGGCGTTCGGTAGGCTCCACCCACACCGCTTACGCAATGGAAACCCTGATTGATGAGCTCGCCGCCGCTGCGAACCGTGATCCGGTCGACTTCCGCTTGTCGATGCTCGGTCACCATTCACGGCATGCCGGCGTGCTGAAATTGGCTGCTGAGAAGGCAGGCTGGGACAAGCCTCTGCCGGAAGGCCATTTCCGCGGCGTGGCCCTGCATGAAAGCCTCTCGACCTATGTCGCCGAGGTGGTGGAGATCACCTTCAACGATGGAAATGATTTCAAAGTCGACCGCGTCGTCTGCGCGGTAGATTGCGGCACCGCGATAAATCCTGATCAGATCCGCGCTCAGATGGAGGGCGGTATCGGCTTCGGGCTAGGCGCGATCCTCCAGGAGGAGCTGACCCTGACGGGCGGTGTCGTAGACCAAGAGAACTACGACACCTATATGCCGCTCAGGATCGAGCAGATGCCGCGCGTCGAGGTGCACATTGTGCCGTCCGACGAGCCGCCCACGGGCGTTGGCGAGCCGGGTGTGCCGCCGATCGGCCCGGCCGTCGCCAACGCGCTACGGGCGGCGACGGGCAAGACGATCCGCAAGCTGCCGATCATAAAGAACTTGTCAGCATAGCCGGGAATGACACCATGAAAACGGCCGGATGAAGATCGCGGTCGTAGGTCGTTTTTGAACGCCTCCTGACAGGCGATCACCTCCATTCGATCAATTTCCGGCGGCTGCCCGGTCCAATATCCGGTTTAAAGACGGTAACCCGTGTTCTGAACGACCGCAGACGGTCGTTGGTGCTGGTAGCACTAAAGAACCGCTTTCGAGACGCAAACGCCGCACGCAAATGTCTCGAAAGGGTCACGCTAGAGACTTTGTACCACCTAGTTGCATGTCTGCTATCGCTTTCTGGGCGCGAGAAGCGGCCGGTCCTCTGACGGCCCCATAACAGGACATTGATGTCTTCGCGCTGAGCGTCAGCAGTTGGCGCTACCGCGACCCTTCTCAGGAAGGCTGCACACCGACGCGATCTTCCTTTCGCCTTGCGCAAACCTCCCTTCCGAGTGAGGCGTTCAGTGCGTTGGCTTGGTGGACTGAGGCACTTCTGAGTGGGACAACAACATTGAAAAACATTGGAAAAGATTTGAATGCTCTGAAGTCCCACTGATCTCTTACCAATTGATTTTTATGGCTTTCTGAATACCCTCCGGGCCCACCATTGGCTCCTGCTGCCATTGCCCGCCGGTGCGCAGGAAAGCTCGGCCTCGAGCTCCGGCAGCGGCGGCAATTCGACCACAACCGGCTGGCTGGACACCTTGCTTTTGTCTGTCTTGCACGGCTTGATCCGGATCCACTTCTCCACGGGTCGGACTGCCCAGTGCGGCAAAAGGGCGGCTGCGGCGTGAAAATAGGACAGGAGAAGAGGCCGATCTCGTCCGCGTTCTGCGCAGAGGGTGAGCGTGTGCCATAGACCAAGCGAGTGACGTTCGTTCAACCCACCGGCTGGACCGAGCGGGCCGTCGCCTGAGTAGCACTCACCGTGTCCGTCGTAACGGACGACTTTTGTCTGATAGTGCACCGGCTTCATGCGGTCTTGACGTCGAAAATCGGCCTTCACATATTTTCCGCAGGTTGCTGCCGATTGCTGGGGCGACCATCCTCAACCACCTGAAATCGTTCAAAGATTGGAGGTTTCGATGAGCGAGAGAACATTTGAGAGTCCCGTGTTCGTGAGAGCCGCGGAAGGTCTCATTCAAGAGATCGCCTGTCTTGAGGATGCTTTCGATTTTCTCGACGAATGGCCGAAGCATCGGCGAGGCGTGATCTACGAAACGGCAAAGCGCGCGTGTCACCGCGCCTACGACGGTCTCATACCGTTAAAAGTCGCGCGGGATGCGTTCGCCGGCTTTGCCCGCTCCGTGAAGATCCTCGAGGACGTCGCAACGGCGATGCCTTGGGTGGCAGCCGCAAAGTCGGGCGAGACGGGCGGCGTTGCCGCCTGACCGTTTCGGAGGGAGGAAATCATGCTTTCTCAGCCCTTCGAAAAGCCCGTTCGCGTCTGGGTCGGACTCGGATTCCCGAGGCAGCTGAATTCGGTCGTGGATGCCTACCAGTTCGTCACCGACTGGTGCGGGAACAGCCCTGAACAAAGGGCTGCGATCCGCGCCTGTAAAGCCGCATTGGCCGGCGAGATCGACGCGGAGACGGCGCGCGGCGTTCTCGTGCAGTTCGCCAGGAAGAAAGACATCCTGGTCGAAGACGGAATGATGCCGCCGGTCACCACTACCGGGCAGGTTCTGCAAGCTTGATCCGCGGGCGGTTTCAGAGGCGGTGGCCATCGGGCCGCCGCCCAAAAGGTGCGCCGTGCGAAAACGCGCGCGTCGATGCGCCGGCAGAGTTTGCTGGCGGTTTCTATGTGCACCGCACTCCACTGGGTTGGGCGGTGAGCAAGGTTAAGGTCACAAGCTGTCAGACGTTGCGCCTGTTTCGCTGACTAGATGGGGTAACGGACCGCCAAGCAACCCGCGAGCGGAGCGCGCCACCCAAGCGCCGTAGCAAAGTGAGCCGCCCGCTTAGCGGCCCATTACCCCGCCTAGGTAAGACGTGGCGCCGCGAGCGCCGATGGAGTAATCTTGCCCCATCAGTTCTCGGGAGTAAGAGCCATGAACGCAGTTCCTCGATGGCGGCTCGCAGGCGACTGGTTCGACATCTGCAGCTGCGACATCCCTTGTCCTTGCGAATTTGCACAGCGGCCGACCGGCAATCACTGCCAGGGCGTGCTCGCCTGGCACGTGCGTGAGGGCCAATACGGCGACGTGAAGCTCGACGGCCTGACGCTGGTGGCGCTCGGAGAGTTCGAAGGCAATCTCTGGGCCGGCGAGGCAAAGGCCGTCATGGGCATGTACCTTGATGAGAAGGCCAACGAGAAGCAGCGCGAGGCGCTGCAGACCATCTTCGGCGGGCAGGCCGGCGGCTGGCCGGCGGGCTTTGCCGCCAACATTGGCGAAATGCGCGGCATGGAGTTTGTGCCGATCGCCTTCGAGGTGGCGGGCGACCTCGCCACCTGGCGGGTCGAGATCCCTGGCCGCGTCGTCGGGCGTGCGGAAGCGCTTTCGGGGCCGACTACCCCACCCGGCAAACGCGTGCAGACGATCAACCCACCGGGCTCCGAGGTCGGTCCCGGCCAGGTTGCCACCTGGGGCCGTTCCGTCGAGGTCAGCACCAAGGGCTTCGGCCTCGACTGGACGGGCACTGCCCGCTCGAGCAAGCACATACCGTTCGAGTGGACCGGCCCGAGCTAAGGCGGTGGCAGACCCACGCGCCATCGGCCGGTTCTCCTTGCCGCCGCTTGTCAGAAGGCAGGGCGGCGTGCCACTCGGCCTGCTTGCTTCCCTCGCCCTCCTGACGGCGGCAGCCTGGGCGGTGACGCTCTACCAAACCCTCAGCATGAACATGCCGATGGGCATTGCCGTGCGCGGACGGATTGGAGGCGTGGAGGGTATGGCCGGCATGGCGATGGGCGGCATCGCCGCCGAGCCTTGGTCGATCGGCAACGCCGCCGTGTTTCTCGCGGTATGGACCGTGATGATGGCGGCGATGATGCTGCCTGCTGCTATGCCGATGATCTTCATGTTCGCGTCGGCACAGTCAAGGCGCGAACGCCGCCTTGCAGTTCCGACCTGGATCTTCGTCGCCGGCTATATCCTCGTCTGGGCTGGAGCCGGCTTTCTAGTGTATGCGCTGGTCCAGCTCGGCAGCGATATCGCGATGAGCTTCGATCCGCCTCAGCGTTCGCGTTGGGCGCCGCTCGCGCTCGGCGCGACGCTCGCAGCGGCTGGGCTCTACCAGTTCACGGCGGCCAAGCACATCTGCCTCGGGCACTGCCGCTCGCCACTGGCCTTCATTGCCGAGCACTGGCGCGACGGGCGGATCGGCGCCCTTCGCATGGGGCTGCGGCACGGCCTGTACTGCCTCGGCTGCTGCTGGGCGCTGTGTGCCGTTCTGGTCGCGGCCGGTGTCATGAGCCTCGCCTGGATGCTGCTTTTGACGCTGGTCGTCTTCGTCGAGAAGCTGTTGCCGCGCGGCCACCGCTTCGAGGCGACGGTGGGGATCGCGTTGCTCGTGCTCGGTATCGCGGTGGCGAGCGGCGCGGTGGCGATGCCATGGATGGCAGGGTAGCGCCGACGACGGCTCGGCCCGACGTTAACGGCGTCGGCAAGGAAGCGGGCCGAAGGGAAATCGTCTCTCCGTCGCGGGCGACCACCTCGAAGGGTCCGCCATGGATGTGCATGGGTGGATGAAGCCGTTGTCGGTGCCGATGAAACGCACTTTCAGGGTCTCGCCGACCTTCACGCGGATCGTCTCTGGCGCGAGCCGCTGGAGTGGAGCTTCTCGCCATCGGCACTTCGGCAAGTCCAGCCCGATAAGTAAGTACTCCTCGCGGCCGCTATCAGGCGCCACGTCTGCCGCCGCCAAGGCCAATCCCGTTTTACGAATCGGAGCCTGATATATCCCAGGCGCCGACACCGTTTCCCGCCATTCCCTGGAACAGATCATCCGCTTGCGCCGGTGAAAGGCTCGTGTCGGTGGCGACCCACCAGGTGAGGACCGCAAGAAATGCGCCGGCGATGAACTGGACGGCGAATTCGACGGGCACTCCACCTCCACCGACCCGCTTTTCGACAAGTTCTGCTCGGACAGCGCGGCGGATACGCTCGCGCAATTCGTCATGGATCGTGTCGCCGCTGCTCGCAAGCAGCGCGTGGTGAAGCGACCGGAACGCAAGTGCGTGTTCGAACATGGGAAGGCTAAATGCAAACAGGCGAGTACCAATCTCCTGACTTGCCGACATGCGCCCACGGCTTAGCGACCCCAGATGCGCCTCGATGGTCGCGCTGCGTAGAGCATCCTTGTCTGCGTAGTGGGTATAGAAGGTCGACCTGCCGACATTTGCTCTCTGGCAAATGTCGTCGACCGTGATGGCCGCATATGCGTGCTCCGGGATCAGGGCAATAAGCGCATCCTGCAGCAGCGCGCGCGTCCGCGCGACGCGGCGATCGATGGTATTTGAGTCGCTCGTCCGGTCGATTTTTATGGTCATCGCCACGTTCGGCGCCTGCTTCTGGACATTCAAAGGTCTGGTGTCCGGAATCTCATGCTGGACATTGTGTCCAGTATGATACGCCAAGTCCAGAAGCTCAAATCGTATATTGGACAGGCCGCAACGGAAGGTCGCCGACATGCACTTATCTGGTCACCGCGCCGGCAACGGACGGCATTCGCGCAAGGGCGTGATCGCGATGGCCCTGCTTGCCAAACTGTCGCTCGTCGCCGGCTTCCTCTTTGTGGCCAATTTTGGCATGGGCTACATCGGCGCCGGCGCCTGGGTGGCGGCATTCCACGGCCTTATCCTAGCAGCAATCGCGATCGTATTGCTGTGGGGCTTCCTTTCTCGCATAGGCCTCGGCGGAAAAGGCACGCACAGCACGAGCGACAGGGGGATCGGCATCGTCCTGCACCGGGCGGCGGGCTATGACTGGCTTGCGCGCGTTCTGACCTTCGGCTGCGAGGGGCGGTTTCGCGAGCACATGCTTCGCTTGGCGAAGCTCCGGCCCGGCGAAGCGGTGCTTGATGTCGCCTGCGGAACGGGAACCCTTGCGATTGCCGCGAAGCGGCTAGTGGGTTCTGATGGAAGCGTCACAGGCGTCGATGCATCGGCTGAAATGATCGAGAGGGCGCGCGCCAAGGCCAAAAGGTCTGGCCTCGATCTGACTTTCGTCAACGGGACGGCGCAGAAGCTTCCCTTCAAGGACGCACGGTTCGACATTGTGATCGGCACACTGATGCTGCATCATCTGTCGAAGCCCGTTCGATCGGCCTTCGTCCGCGAGGCAGCACGCGTCTTGAAGCCCACTGGCCGGCTGTTGCTTATCGATTTCGGCAGGCCGGTACGCAAGTCCAGATTGCCGAGACTTCATCGACATGGTCACGTGGACATGAATGGGATCGCCTCGTTGTTGACCGAGAGCGGATTCAAGGTCGGCGACATCGGCGCCGTCGGAACCAAGAACCTGAACTATGTTCGCGCGACGACGGACAAGGTCCGATCAGCGTGACCGAGGCATGCAACAGCCGCCAGACTTAAGCGTCGCCCCGAAAAGTCACGCGACATGGAGCCCGGGCCTCGAAGGCGTAGCAGTCTGGCGGGTCGTGCGAACTGAGCGCCGGCCTTGCCGACTCGTGGCAGGGTCGTCGACGTGGGTCGTGACGGCAAGCCCCTGATCCGCATGTCGATGCTGATCTCGGCCGAAGCCCGCCGCGGCGGCCAACGTCTCGGCGCTTCAATCGGTCAGCGTTGTAGATATTTGACGAGCGCCGCGATCGCGAGCACGAGGGCGACCAACACCAGGATCCAGATGAGGCCAATCCCACCCATCAACCACATGCCCTCTGACCCATCCATCATGGAAATGATCCTCTAGCGCGAAGGCTGAGTTCGCCGCCCACGATTGGCGAGTGCAAGCTAAGTTAAGTCGCCGGCAACCTCCGCCAAGACAACGGTGATTCCGGTTACAGAACGGGGAAAGATGCATACTCCGGCAATTCTACATTCCCCCGCCGCAGCCGTCGGACAGGTCCCATACATTCACAATTTGCCTGCCGTCAAAGCCGTGTTCGTGGATCAGGTATTTCGCCAGTCCGCCATACACTCTCCAGCGCCAGCACGGGCAGCAGCAGGGGCCCTTCTCCTCGGAATTGGCCATCGCGTAATCGTAGGCCTTCTGCTCGTCCCCGGTGAGCTTCAGATCGTAGTAAGGCAGCATCTGCTGCGCGGTCGCCGCCGGTATGTCGTACGGGTCGCTGGGGATCATCGGGATGGCGCGATATTGGGTAAGCCCATTTACCTGCTCGCGATAGCGTTTCAATTCCATCGGGCTGCAGCACGAGCCCTTGATGCGCGCCATCGCGGGCATGGTCGCGATCGACTCGGTAAACTTGGCCGAGCAGGTGCTGTTGCCGCTCTCGCTAAGATCTTTGAACCGTTTGGTCAATTCGGGATCGTCGGCAGCGATTGCCAAATCCGGTGCGAGAAAGCCTGCAGCCGCGGCGGCGCCGAAGACGCCGAGAATGACGGTGCGTCGGTTTGGGGTCCTTGTCATTTGCCGCTCCTCGCCTGCTCGATGAGCTTCTTCAGCGTCGCAAGATCGGTGGCGCCGGGAAAAATCTGGTCGCCGGCGATAAATCCCGGCGTTCCCGTTATTCTCAGCGCCTGGGCCAGTTCCATGTTGCGGTCGATCAGCGCCTGGATGTCCGGCTGCCGCATATCGCCCTTCATGCGCTCGACGTCCAGCCCGGCCTCGGCGGCGATCTTGAGGACGGCCGCCTCGGTCACCCTTGTCTTGGACCCATAGAGCGCCTTGTGAAACGCTGTGTATTTGCCCTGCTTGTCGGCGGCGAGCGCCGCCTTGGCCGCGAACACCGAATCTGGGCCGAGGATGGGGAATTCCTTGTAGACGATCCTGAGTTGCGGATCGTCGGCCGCAGCCTGTTCCATGACCGGCGCCATCTGCCTGCAATAGGGGCAATTATAGTCGAAGAACTCGACCAGGGTAACGTTGCCCTCGGCGTTGCCGCCGACTGGACTTTGCTTGTCACGGAAGATGTCGTCCGCGCGCGCCTTGAGCACCTGCCTGGCCTGGGCTGCATCTGCTTCACGCTGGCGCTGGTCCAGGCTTTTCAGCGCCTGCACGAGAACCTCCGGATGCGCCAGGATATAGTCGTGTATCCGCTGGTCGAACTGATCCTGGGACATTTCGCCTGCAGCATTCGCCTGTATGGCTTGAAAGCCAGGATTGAGCAGGAACCATCCTGTCAGGCCGGCAAAGAGCAGGGCGCGGGCGATGCCGCTGCAATACCTGGCTGCATCTCTTGGCTTGGTGAACATGCGCGTCTCCCTTTCTTGTCGTCGAGAATGTCGGTGCCTCTCCGTCAAAAGAGGCTCTTCAATTTTGCCAGCCAGCCTTCGTCCCGTTCGTGGTGCGTGCGCTCGACATTGTTGGTGAGCGCGTTGACGAAGGTGACGAGATTGACGGGCGCGAAGTTCAGGCCGTGGAAATTCGCCCGCCAGCGGCCCTCCTTGTCGATCACATGCGTGACGATCCCGTGCATCTGGTAGCCATCATTGGCCAGGCTGAATTTGTGACCGAAGGCTTCCGCCAGATTGCGGGTCATATCCTCCGGCTGGCCCGGGGCAGTGGTCAGGAACAGCCAGTTGACAGGGTCGAGCCCATGCGCCGGTCCATAGGCATTGAGCACATCGGGCTTGTCCTTTGTGGGATCGGTGGTGATCGTCACGAAGGTGACCTGATCCTTCATCGGCGTGCTATTCACCATCTTCTGGATCTCGGCGATCTTCTCGGCATGCAGCGGGCAGACGTCCGGGCACGATGTGTAGATGAAATGGAGGACGACGACCTTGCCGATGAGGTCGGCCGGCCGCACGATGCGACCGTCGGCGGTGCGCAGCGTGAAATCGGGCGTTGGGCTGTCGATCTGCTGGAAATATTTCTCGTCGTTCTGCAGCATGGCGTCGACTTCGTCCATTGAATGCGCCGGCGCTCCATGCGTGAAGCCGGCGATCAGCGCGGTGAAGACGATCAGGCCGCACAACAGACGCCTCCATTCGTTCCAGGCGGATGAAACGTCCCGAACCGCCGGCTCGTCCCGGTTTCTGGCAAGCATCAGCCTTTTCCTTTCGGGCTAGCGGCAATACGGCTGCGGATGAAATCGACCATGTCGGGAGAATCCCATTCAGCCGGCCCGATCAGCCGGCCGATCTCCTTGCCGTCGCGGTTGATAAGCACGGTCATCGGCAGGCCCACCGCGCCGAGCGTGAACATGACTTTGGCTGAGGTATCGATGTTCAGCGCAAGGTGTGTAACGCCGGTCTCGGCGAAGAATTTCTTCACGGCGTCGGGACCCTTCCGGTCCATCGACAGCGCGACGACCTCGAAATCCGGTCCGCCGAGCTTGGCCTGCAGCCGATCAAGCGTCGGCATTTCCTTGCGGCAGGGCGCGCACCATGTCGCCCAGATGTTGAGCAGAACCACCTTACCGGAGAAATCGGCGAGCGTTTTCGGCTTGCCGGTGCCGTCCTCGAAGCTGATTTCCGGCACGGCGGCGGGCGTATCGAGCAGTGTGAAGTTCTCAGATGCCCCCGCTGCCACGGAGGGCGGCGGAAACGCCAGCAGCGAGCAGACAAGGAAGATAGCCCATTTGCACTTGATCACGGTGCGCTCACTCGGTCGCATAGACGGTCGGCGCCTTGCCGTCCTTGGTGAAGGCGTAGATCGTCCAGGTCTCGGACTTCTCGCCGCCCATGCCGGGCGCGCCTGCCGGCATGCCGGCCAGCGTGATGCCGCTAATGGCTGGCCGCTCGGTCAACAGCTTCTTGACGATTTCGACTGGCACAAGGCCGTCGACGACATAGCCGTCGACAATCAGTGTATGGCAGCCCTCAAGGTCCGCCGGCACGCCGGCATCGCTGCTGATTTGAGAGAGATTGTTGACCGGCTTGATATCGACCTTGAAGCCATTGTGCTCAAGATAGTTGGCGTAGGATTCACAGCAGCTGCATTGCGGGTTCTTGTACATGACGGCGTTGATCGTTGCGGCGAAGGCGGGCAGCGGCGTTGCGATCAGCAGGGACAGTGCGGCAAGGCGGTAGGTCAGTTTCATTGCAGTTCTCCTTGGTTGGATAAAACTTTCAGGTCACGCGGAACACTGTCATCAGGCCGGCCATCTGGTGATCGGCGACATGGCAGTGCAGCATCCAGTCACCGGGATTGTCGGCAACGAAGGCGCATTCGATTGTGTCCTTGGGGGCGAGCAGCACCGTGTCCTGCCATTGCCGGTGCGGTACCGGCAAGCCGTTGCGCGAAAGCACCGACAGGCTGAAGCCGTGAACGTGCATGGGGTGCCACCAGGCGGTTTCGTTGCGCACAGTGAGGTGGCAAGTCACGCCGCGTTTGAGCGTAAACTGCGGCGCCATGCCGGCATGGCCATCGCCAGTCATCGACATGCCGTTGATTGCCCAGGCGGCGGCGCCGTTCATGCCGGGCATCGCCATGCCCATCATGCCGCCGACGCCGGCCAGCTTGCCGCCGCCCATCATGCCGCCTTGCAGGACGATCTCATGCTGTTCAGCCTTGGCCAGGTCGGGGGCCGGCAGCGGATTGGCGGGCAGGCGACGCGGAGCATCGAGAAGATGGTGGCGCAGCGGCGGCGCCTTGTCATAGGCAAGCGTTGTCAGCGTGTAGACGAGGCCGTCATAGAAGTCGTCGACCACCGCGTGCCTGCTGCCGGGACCACCCTGCATGTCGAGCATAATGTCGATGCGCATGGCCGGTGCCAGCACCAGGCGGCCGTCTTCCGGTTCATGCGGGTCGCAGGGCTGGCCGTCGACCGCGACGATCACCGGACGGTGACCCTCGAAGCGCAGCGCCACCATGCGGGCAAGGCAGGCATTGGTGAGCCGCAGTCTGACGCGCTCACCTGCCGTCACGCTCAGGTCGGCCGGCGCCGCGCCATTGATGGTGACGGCATTGCCGACGCGGCCCGACATCGACGCATCCATCATGCTGCCGAAGCCGCCGGCGATCTGGCCGTCGCTGGTGAGCCGCCAGTCCTGCAGCAGCCAGAGGAGATCGCGGTCGGCGGCGACGGGTTCACGTTCCTCAACGATCAGCGGGCCGGCGAGTCCACGGCCGATCTGCACCAGGCTGTCGGCATGCGAATGGTACCAGAAGGTGCCGGCATCTGGCGGCGTGAACTCATAGACGAAGTTCTCGCCCGGTCCGATCGGCCTCTGGGTCAGGCCCGGCACGCCGTCCATGGCGTTCGGCAAACGGATGCCATGCCAATGGACGGTCGTGTCTTCGTCTAGTCCGTTCTCGACAGTGATGCGGACCGGCTGGCCCTGCCGCAGGCGCAATGTTGGGCCGGGGGTGGTGCCGCTATAGGTCCAGACTGCGGTAGACGGACCGTCGGCGCCATTGAGCAGCGCCTGGCCCGGGCCGGCCTTGATCCTGCGCTCGTCCTCGGTCGAGGCGCGTGCAGGACGCAGCGAGCAGGACACGGCAGCGCCCGCCGCGGCCGCAAAAAACCCGCGGCGCGATATCGAATGACTGAAATCGTATTTCACCCTGCTTGCCCTTTGCGATCTCGATCGATGGCGAGCCACTCGGCATCGAACTGGAATGCTGTATGCGCCCGCGCGCGCAACGATGCGCAACACAGGCGATCAGGCGCCGGGAATCAGCCGCGTCACGGCTGAAACGGCGTCAAGCGCTGAGTCGGGGAGGGTATGGGTCGGGTAGGGAACTTCGTCCCTGCAGGAACGGGGCAGCTTGCGTCGATGGCTGCTGCACGTGGAGAACTGCCGTCACCGCGAGGTCTTGCGGCAGCACCGTCAGCACCGGTGCGATGCAGGTCGGCGGACAATGCATCGGGTTGCCACTGTCGCCGATGTCTTTGAGGCACGCCCTGCAGTCGCCGTTCATGGAAGCACCGGCCAAAGTGCCTGTGCTGGCACCGGTGGACATCGCCATAGCGTCCGCCATCTTGGCCGACATGACGCTGGCCTGAGCGGCAGACAGGCTGAACCCGGCGGTCAGGAAGACCGCTATTAGCATGACGAGGAGATGCTTTGGCGACAGCCGGGCCATCATCCGCCTAGGCTGGCCGCAAAATGCAGCTTTTGCAAGTCCCCGATGCTGCGACATCAAGACTTACGCGATAAGCTCCGGATTGGCTTCGGTGAATTCAGCGTGCGGAACGAATGATGGCTAGTTCCTTCATCGCGAAGGGCCCGGTCGATCAGCACGAAATAGGGCGGTGGTCCAAGCACCGTGATCTGGCCGGCCGAGGTGATGCTGATCAGCAGGCGGCACCCCGACGCGAAAAGCTGCTCGGCGACCGGCACGGCGAAGGAGGAGCCGACCGCACAGCCAAATGATGCCAAGCGTCTGGCCATCCAGTTCGAACTCGTGAAGGACGGTATGATAGCAGGCCCAGCCCGACGATGGGCGGGCGCGGCCTTCTTTGCGCAACCGGCGCACTATGTCGCCGTCCGGATCAAGGACACACACAGAAGGCATGCGTTCCGGCGACAGGTCTTTTTGCCGCCGCGCCTCGCGAAGCATGCTTTCAACCTGAAACACGGACTCGGCCGAATAGTCCTTCAGCTCGAGCAGCGGTGATCGCGGAACTGGTGGCGTCATGTTGTTCGACCGAAGACTTTTGGCTGCGGGACCACTCAGGCCGCTGCCTCAATTGGTAGGCCTGCGGCCTTCCAATCGGGATACCCGTCCTCGAGCCGGTGAGCGACATACCCTCGCGCCCGCAATGCCGCGACAGCCTCGAACGAGAGAACGCAATAAGGGCCGCGGCAATAGGCAATGACCTCCCGGTTCGCGGGAAGTTCCGCCAGCCGGTTTTCAAGTTCAGCGAACGGGATGTTGAGCGCTCCCGGTAGATGTCCGAGCGCGAACTCGTCCTCCGACCGGACATCGAGAACCGTGACAAGGCCATCACGCAACCTTGAGACAAGCTCTTCACGCGACACAGCCTCCAAGGCGTCGCGAGCCTGGAAATAGTCGGTCATGACGCGGTTGACCTCGGCGACGTTCCGCTCACCCACGCGCCCCAGAGCCTTCATTAATTCAACCACCAGAACATCTCCTGCAAGGCGATAGAGCATATGCTTGCCCTGCCGCTCGGCCTCGACAAGTCGCGCGCGTCGAAGGATTTGAAGGTGGCGCGAGGCGTTGGCAAAGTTGAGGCCGGCCCGAGCCGCCAGTCCTTCGACGCTGCGTTCACCCTGTGCGAGGTGCTCCAGCAATTCCAGCCGGTGCGCATGCCCGAGCGCCTGAGCCACCTCGGCAAGGCTGGCGAAAATCGCCTGTTTTGGTCCAATGCTTGACACGACTGTTCCTCGGTGAAACATTCAGCAGAATAATTGAATATTACCGCAGGCGAGGTAGGGAGCGCAAGCCATGATCCTCCGTCAATTCCTCCATTCCGATCCCGTCGCCGCATCCTACCTGTTCGGATGTGGTGGAAAATCGGCCGCTGCGGTGGTCGATCCGGTCGGTGACATTGCGCCTTACCTTAGGGTCGCCGAGGCGACGGGCATGCGCATCCTCTATGTGGTCGACACGCACATCCATGCCGACCACATTTCCGTCGGGCGGGCGCTCGCTGCAGCGTCCGGCGCGGAATACCTGCTCTTCGAAGGCGCGGAGGCCGGGTTCCCGTTTCTGCGCGCCAAGGACGGTGACGTGCTCGAACTCGGCAATGTGACGATGGCCGTCATGCACACGCCCGGGCATACGCCGGAGCACATTTCGCTCATGGTCACCGATCGGACACGCGCGAGCGAGCCGTGGTTCGTGCTGACAGGCCACACGCTGATGGTTGGCGATCTCGGGCGAACCGAACTGGCAACCGACGCCAAGGCCGGCGCGCGGACGCTGTTTTCCAGCGTGCGCCGTCTCAAGCAACTGCCCGATCACGTCGAGGTGCTGCCCGGCGCATATTCCGGCTCGGTCTACGGGCGCTCGCTCAGCGGCAAGCCGACATCGACGATTGGCTTCGAGAAGCGCTTCAACAAAGCATTCCGCATTGAGGACGAGGGCACCTTCGTCGCCACGATGGTCGCCGACATACCACTCCCACCGCCGGATGCGGCGCGCAACCGAGCCACCAATGCCGGGTCGGTCGCCGCGGCCTGACCGATGGGCGTTTCGCGGTCAGCAGGCTCGACTGTCAGACTTGGGCTTAGGGAAAACTGGCGGCAGTTTGCTCTCCTGATGCTGGTGAATGCTTTTGTCGGCGGCATGGTCGGGATCGAGCGAACGGTCGTGCCGCTCATCGGATCGGAAGAGTTCGGCATCACGTCAACGACACTTGTCGTCTCCTTCATCGTAAGCTTCGGCGTGGTCAAGGCGCTTGCCAATCTCGTCTCCGGCCAACTCGCCGATAGCTGGGGGCGCAAGCGCGTTCTCGTCCTCGGCTGGCTTGTCGGCTTGCCGGTTCCGTTCATGATCATCTGGGCTCCGAGCTGGGGATGGGTGATTGCGGCCAATGCACTGCTCGGCATCAATCAAGGACTGGCCTGGTCGATGACTGTGGTCATGAAGGTCGATCTCGTCGGTCCGAAATCACGTGGCCTTGCAGTCGGCCTCAATGAGTTTGCCGGCTATCTCGCCGTCGGCGTAACGGCATTCCTCACGGGCTATCTCGCTTCGCGATACGGCCTGCGCCCGGTGCCCATCTATCTCGGGATCGGCTACGCCATCGTCGGCACCGTATTGTCGGTGCTGCTAATCCGTGACACGCGCGACCACCTCCGGTTGGAAACCTCCGCTCACGCAACGCAATCCGCGCCGATCAGTTTCCGGGAGGTGTTTGCGCTGACCTCGTTCCGGAATCGCAATCTGTTCGCGGCTTCGCAAGCCGGCCTCGTCAACAACCTCAACGACGGCATGAGCTGGGGTATTTTCCCATTGTTCTTCGTGTCCTTCGGACTTGGCATCGAGCGCATCGGCATCCTGAAGGCGGTCTATCCCGCAACATGGGGAATCCTGCAGGTCGTCACCGGCCCCTTGAGCGATCGCTGGGGCCGCAAGGGCCTGATCGTCGCCGGGATGTGGACCCAGGCCGGCGGTCTGTTTCTTACCGCCGCCACGGGCCGGTTCGAATGGTGGCTCATCGGCAGTCTTCTGCTCGGCCTTGGAACGGCAATGGTCTATCCAAGTCTGATCGCTGCCGTTTCCGACGCCTCGCATCCCAGCTGGCGCGCCCGCTCGCTCAGCGTCTATCGGTTCTGGCGCGATCTCGGCTACGCGATCGGCGCGCTCTCAGCAGGTCTCATCGCCGATCGCTTCGGGCTCTCGTGGGCGATAACATCGATTGCCGCATTGACGTTTGTCTCTGGCGCAATTGTTGCCATCGCGATGCAGGAGGCCGCCAAAGGTTCGCGCCAACCTTCCCGCAGATAGTCGACCGGGGGTCGGCCTGATATCCGATGGCACTCACGGACTCGCTCACGCTCATCCTACGGTACATTGGTGTTGCGCAACTGGCCATCATTGCCGGCCTGGCCGTTCGTGATCTGCGCTTCAGTCTCGTCGGCTATCTCGTTGCGGTGTTCTGCTTTGGGGTCGCCTCCAGCACCAGATTGCGAGCCTGCCGGCTCGGCAATCCTTAGCGTGTAGTATTCGATCGGAACGCCTCTCGTACCGACGCGCATCAGCTTGTTCCTCGCTAAAGGAACGCATTCAGGCAGTATGCTCGCATGGGTTGGATAAATCCATATGATGTCGACGCGAGCCAATGCGCCTGTGGGCTCACGTTGGGTTGACGGATGGGCAGGTGCCAAGTCGGACCAGCGCCTACTGTATATGCAGAAGCTTAGACAGCCACCTGGGTTACGATCTCGACCACACGTCCGGTCGGAATCTTGCAATATTCAGTCGCATCAGCCGCCGTGCGCGCCAGCCCGGTGAACAGCTTGTCCTGCCAGACCGGCATGCCGGAATTGGGCGATGTCTTGAGCGAGCGCCGCGACAGGAAGAAGGATCTCGTGATGTCGAACTTCCAGCCTTCTTGCGGCAGATCGCCAGCGCGCGGGGGATGTTGGGCTGCCCCATATAGCCGAAGGTCAGCGTCCCGAAAAAACCTTGGTCAAGCAACGGGGTAGAGCCCTCCAATTTCTGGAGCAGGGAACTTGCTTCTTCACGGGAAACACCGGAGGAATGATGATCAACTGAGAATTGATTCGGAGCTTGTGCATGCGCGGGGTGCAAGCGGCTTTGGCTGCGCTGATTCTGACCGGTTCCTTCACTTCCGCCCTCGCCGACAACCGTTCTCCCTTCATCTATTTTGCAACCGAAGATCCTTTCGCTGCCGGTCAACCGACGAAGAACGACGTCTATGTTTTTGGGGGCGTCTTTGTGACCGGGTCCTTCGGGGATACTATCAACGTCTTCGGGGCCGACTATACGAACAATTACATGATCGGAGCTGCTTACGGCCGTGATTTCGCCGATGTTGGCGCCGGTTTTGTCCTTGGCGGTGTGACTGGGGCTGCCATAAGGTTTGGCGAGGACGACGATACATCCGGAGAGCTTTGGGCCGGGATGCGGCTTCGCCACCAGGGCCTTGTCATCGGCGATCTGGCGATTGCGCCAGCGCTGACGGCCGGTGTCAGTGCCGTTACAGGCGTCACCGAGATCGAGCAAGCCCGCGAAATCCATTACGATGGCGATGCATCCTTCCTTGGTTTTATCGGCGCGGAGCTTTCTTTCAGACTAAGGCAAGCTCCCAACGTCGAGCTTGTCTATCAACTCCATCACAGATCCGGCGCCGGTGGCACGTTTGGAAACATGGGAGAGGGTTCCAACGCGAATACTGTTGGAGTGCGTTATCGCTTCTAGCTGACGCCTGAATGCTTCGAGTCGGGGCTGACATTCTGTGAAGGTGCGCCGGTTGCCGCCGCCCGTAGGCGACGAGCGGGGCCGAGTCGGCGCGCTGGATGGCTTCAGAGCGCGGGCGCAATCCACCATTCTTCACGGGATCCTTGATGGGCCGTACCAAGCGACACTATCGTTCGAAAGGTTCTCCCAGCGAAGCCACGCCGTTGAGCTTGAGCAGACGGCGGTTCGAAGAGATGATGCCGAGCACGATCACGGTCACGAGATAAGGCAAGCTCGACAGAAGTTGCGAGGAAACGTCCAGCCCTGTCGCCTGGGCCGCGAGGCTTGCGAGGGACACGGCGCCGAAGAGGCACGCACCGAGGAAGATACGGCTGGCAAGCCAAGTGCCGAAGACGACGAGCGCAATCGCAATCCAGCCGCGCCCTGCGATCATGCCATCGGCCCAGAGCGGAGTGTAGACCACGGATGCGTAGGCACCGGCGAAACCTGCCAACGCGCCGCCGAAGGCGACCGCGGCGAAGCGCACGGCGATCACCGGATAGCCGAGCGCACGGGCCGCCTTGGGGTTCTCGCCGACGGCGCGGACGACGAGGCCTGTTTTGGTGTAGGCGAACGTCGCCCAGATGGCGACGGTCGCGGCAAGCGAAAGCCACACGACAACGTCTTGGGCGAACAAGCCGCCGATCACCGGGATATCCGAAAGCCCGGGCAATGAAAGCTTCGGAAGCCCCTTAACCGTGAGGCTCTCATAGCTCTTGCCGAACAGCGCCGAGAGGCCTTGGCCGAGGATGCCTATGGCAAGGCCTACCGCAACCTGGTTTGCGCGAAATCCCAGCGCGATGACGGCAAAGACCAGGGAAAGAGCCGCGCTGGCGAGGCCCGCGGCGAGGAAACCGAGGAGATGCCCGCCGCCTTGATAGACGATAATGAAGGCGATGACGGCGCCGAGGGCCATCAGTCCCTCCACCCCGAGATTGAGGACGCCGGCCCGCTCGGCCACCAGTTCGCCGAGCGCCGCCAGGAGAAACGGCGTAGCCGCCGCCAACATCCCGGCGATGATGAACTCGACGGCGTTCATGACGTGCTTCCGTGGGCGGCATGGCGCCATTCGAGCCGGTAGCGGACGAAGGCGATGGCGACGAGATAGGCGAGCAGCAGGCTGCCCTGGAAAACCCTGACCGCAGCGACCGGCAGATTTGCCGAGACCATGGCGTTATCGCCGCCGATATAGAGGGCCGCCATGAGCAACGCGGAAAAGGTAATACCGACCGGGTGAAGGCCACCCAGATAGGCCACGATGATGGCGGCATAGCCGTAGCCGGTCGAGATGGAGCGCTGCAGCTGGCCGAGCGGCCCGGCCACCTCGGCCGCTCCGGCGAGGCCTGCCGCGAAACCGCCGATGAGCAGGGAAAGCCAGATCGCCCGTCCTTCGTTGAAGCCGGCATATCCGGCCGCGCGCGGCGCGAGGCCGCCGACCTGCAGCTTGAAGCCGGCGAAACTCCTCTGCATGAAGATCCAGGCCGCAAGGGAGAGCGCGCAGGCGATAAGCAGCGAGACGTTGACGCGGGTGCCGGGGATCAGGATCGGCACCATCGCGTCGGACTGGAACATCACCGATTGCGGGAAGTTGAAGCCGTTTGGGTCCTTCCAGGGGCCGAGAAGCAGGTAGTTGAGCAGTTGCGCGGCAACGAGCGCCAGCATGAGCGATACGAGAATCTCGTTTGCATTGAGCTTCACGCGCCAGAAGGCCGTGAGCGACGCCCACAGAGCGCCGCCCAGCGCACCGATGACAAGCATGGAGGGCCAGATCCATTGGCCCGTTGCCTCTGGGAACCAGATGGGAATGGCCGATGCGAAGATCGCGCCGAGGATGAACTGGCCCTCGGCGCCGATGTTGAAGACCTTTGCGCGAAAGCCGATCGCGAGCCCCTGCGCGATCAGCAGTAGCGGCGCGGTCTTAAGCAGGACTTCCGAGAAAGAGGCCCAAGACAGGAAGGGCTCCAGAAGCATCGCGTGGAAAACGGCTACCGGATCGCGGCCCATAAGGAGGTAGAGCACGAGATTGAGAAGCGTCGCCAAGGCGAGCGCGACGGGCGGGGCGATCAGTTTGACGGGAAGCGAGGCATGCTCCCGGCGAACGAGAACAGGAAGGAGCGGCGCGGACAGAGCGCTCATGCAGGGACCTTTTTGGCCGTCGAATGCGCGCCGATCATGTAGCGGCCGATCTCCTCGGGTCTCGTGTCGCGCGTCACCAGCGGCGGGCTCAGCCGGCCTTGATGGATCACCTGGATCGAATCGCAGAGTTCGAACAGTTCCTCCAGTTCCTCCGAGATGACGAGGATACCCATGCCTTCGTTGCGCAGGGCAACGAGGCGCCGGCGGATGGCGGACGCGGCGCCGATGTCGACGCCCCAGGTGGGTTGCGCCACGAACAGCAATTGCGGGGACAGCATGATCTCTCGACCGACGATGAATTTTTGCAGATTGCCGCCCGAAAGCGAGCCGGCCTCCGCCTCCGAACCGGGCGTGCGCACGTCGTATTGCCGGATGCAGTCCTCGGTGAAAGCCTTCACCTGGTTCGTGTCGACGAGGCCGCGTTTCAACAGGCCGAACGGATGGGCGGTCAGAAGGCTGTTGAGGACGAGCGACATTTCCGGCACGGCGCCGCGGCCGAGCCGTTCCTCGGGAACGAAGGCCAAGCCCAGTCGGCGGCGGGCGGCCGCGTCGAGCGCGCCAACATCCTTTCCCATCATGTAGATACGGTCGGACTGTTCGCGCGGCAGCACAGTTTCGCCTGAAATCAACGCTGCCAGTTCACTCTGCCCGTTGCCCGATATGCCCGCGATCCCGAGGATCTCGCCGGCCCGGACCGTCAGGCTGACGTCGGAAAGCGCCACGGCGAAGGGATCGTCCGGCCGATGGTCGAGGCCGACGATTTCGAGGCGCTTTTCACCGCCGGAATGCGCAAGCGCCGGCATGGGCTGCGGCATGTCGCGGCCGATCATCATCCGGGCAAGGTCGTGCGCGTCGTGGTCGCGCGGGTCCACGCGGCCGGTGACGCGCCCGCCGCGCAGGATGGTCGCGCGGTCGCAGACCGCGCGGATCTCCTCCAGCTTGTGCGAGATGAACAGGATGGACACACCGCGGTCGCGCAGCCGCCGCAATGTCTCGAATAGCTTGTCCACCGATTGCGGGGGCAGGACGGAGGTCGGTTCATCGAGGATCAGGAGTTGGGGTTCGGTCATCAGGCAGCGGATGATTTCCACCCGCTGCCGCTCTCCGACAGAGAGCGCGTGCACATGGGCGAGCGGATCGACTTCGAGTCCGAACTCGCGGCCGAGCATGCGGATGCGATCCGCAAGATCCGATTTGCCCCTGGGCACGACCAGCCGGATGTTCTCCACCACCGTCAGCGTCTCGAACAAGGAGAAATGCTGGAAGACCATGCCGATCCCCTTGCGCCTCGCATCCGCCGGGGAAGCAAGGGCCAGGGGTTCCCCATTCCAGGTCGCCATTCCGGCGTCCGGCTGCTCGACGCCATAGATCAGCTTCATCAGCGTCGACTTGCCCGCTCCGTTTTCCCCGAGGATCGCATGGATCGAGCACGGAGCCACATCCAGATCGATGTCTCTATTGGCATGGATTTGGCCGTAGCTCTTGGAGATGCCGCGCAGCGACAGGAGCGGGGTGGTCATGGTTACTTGGGCAGCGGCGTGGTGACACCCTTGACGTGCCAGTCCATTGCGACGATCTCGGCATCGGTCATCGTTTTGCCGGCGGGGACTCCCTCGCTGCCGTCGGCCTTGGCGAACGGACCGGCAAAGGGCGAGAAGCTGCCGCCGGCGATCTTGGCTTCAACCTCTTTGATCCTGTTCATCATGTCGGCCGGGATACCCGGGTTCCAGTCAACGACCTCTACAACCTTGTCGCCGACACCCAGGAAAGCGTTGACGCCCTTGAACTTACCGGCGAGGTGGGCGTCAACCGAGGCTTTGAAGAAGGGTGACCAATCGGTCGCCACGCAGCCTAGATAGGCTTTAGGCGCATATTTCTTCATCGACGAATTGAGGTTGAAGGCAGGGACGCCGGCCTCCTCGCAGGCCGACACGACGGAGGGCGTGTCCTGCGCGTTGGAGAAGATCACGTCGCATTTCTGCGCCAGCAGCGCCTTGGCGGCTTCCTGCTCCTTGGCCGGATCGAACCAGGAGTTCACCCATACCACCGAGACCTCGACATCGGGTTTCACCGCTTGCGCGCCCAGCGTGAAGGCATTGATGGAGGTGATCAGTTCGGGAATGGCGAAGGCGGAGACCGAGCCGAGCTTGCCGGTCTTTGACAGCGCGGCGGCCGCCATGCCCATCAGGTAGGTACCCTGGAAATATTGGGCCGCGAAGGGCGAGAAGTTCGGCGCTACCTGGAAACCGGAAGCATGCAGCACGGTGACGTCGGGGTTACGGCGCGCGATCTGCAGGGCACCGTTCTGGTAGCCGAAGGAGCCGGCGATCAGGAACTTGTTCCCGTCGGCGACCACCTTGTTCATGATGCGGTCGGCATCCGGTCCTTCCTGTATATTCTCGATGATGGTGACCTTCACCTTGTCGCCGTAGGCTGCCTTCACCGGCTCGAGCCCGTCGGCGAGCGCACGGCCCCAGCCGACATCGCCGACCGGCGACGGGACCACGAGCACGATGCCCAGAGGTTCGTCGGCAGCAAGCGCGCGGCCGCCCGCCGCTGCGACGAGGCCGGAGGCGGCCGCGCCCTTCATCAATGTTCTGCGGGTTAGATTTGTCAGCATGTCGGTTCCCCTTGTTTTCGGTTTAGAATTCCACGGTCGCGAGCGCCGCCTCGGCTTCCGCGAACAGCTGCGCCTCGTCGAGCCCCGGGAACTCGCCCTTGGCCCAGACGATGCGGCCGTTGATCATGGTCATGTCGGTCGGCATGCCGATGCCCACCTTGGCAAGCAGGCTCAGCGGATCGTGCCGCGTGCCGACATAGTCCATGCGCCGCGTATCGATGGCGAAAAGGTCGGCAGCCATGCCAGGCGTCAGCCTGCCGATGTCGCCGCGCCCGAGCAGCGCCGCGCCCCCGGTCGTCGCATAACCGAGAAAATCGGCCGGCGGCGGAACGGGATGGTCGCGTGTCGATGCCGACAGACATTGCAGCATGTAGGCGGAATGGATGCAGTGCATCAGGTTGGAATTGTCGTTCGAGGCGGCACCGTCGCAACCTAGTCCTATGCTGAGGCCGAAGGCCGACATCGCCGGGATATCGGTGATTTCGGCGCCGACGAGATAGACCGGCTCAGGGCAATGCGAGACGCCGGTACCGCTTGCGGCCATCTTGCGCAGCTCGTCGTGGGTTAGCTCCCAGCAATGGGCATAGAAGGCATCCGGCCCGCAGAAGCCGATCTCCGCGCAGTAATCCACCGTCCGCATGCCGTGACGGTCCTCGATGACCGGGCTTTCGCCCTCGCCGACATGGGTATGCATACGCACCCCGCGATCACGCGCTAGCGCCACCGATTCCACGAAGGTCTCGCGATAGCAGTTGACTGGCTGGCAGGGCGCGATGGCGACCTGGCCCATGCTGAAAGGGCCGGCATCATGATAGGCGTCGATCAGCCGGGCGCAATCGGCGATGAACTCGTCCGTCGTCTCCAGCATGGCATCGGGGATGGTCGAGCCTTTCGATTTCGGCAGCGTGTTGCCGCCGCGTCCGGCATGGAAGCGCATACCGAGGAGTTCGGCTGCTTCGAACTGCCGGTCGATCAGCCGCTTGCCGGCCTTCCACGGAAAGCAATACTGATGGTCGAATGCGGTCGTGCAACCGTGCTTTATCAGCTCGGCCATCGCCGTGACCGAAGCGTGGTAGAAGCATTCCTCGGTCAGCCGCGAGAAAATGGGATAGATGCGGTCGAGCCATTCGATGACCGACAACTTCGTCCAGTCCAGATCGGCGCGGTTTCGCACGAAGCATTGAAAGAAGTGATGATGGGTGTTGACGAGGCCGGGATAGACGAACCAGCCGGCGGCGTCCTGCGTGACGGTCCCGACGGGCAACTCTCCCTTGTCGAGGTCTTCGCCGATGGCCCGTATCGCCGGGCCGTCGGTCAAGACATCGACATTGCGCCGGATGTCCGGACCGTTGCCCTCGTCCACGATGACCGCTGCGCAGTTCTTCAGCAAGTGGCCCGCCAAGTCACGCCTCGCCGGCTTCGAGGACGGGCTCGGGCTTCAGTTCGTGCAGCCGGTGGATGCCGGGCATCTCAATGAAGCCCTCGAGACTGCGGATCGCCCGCGACCAGAGCCGGATCGCGGGATAGGGGTCGAGCGAAACGCCGCCGTCCGGCGCCAGCGCCACATAGGGAAAGCAGGCGACGTCCGCGATCGTCGGCCGGTCCGACGCGAGGAAGCGCTGGCCGCGGATATGCTGTTCGACAAGGCCGGCTTCCAGCTCCCGCAGGGCCGCTATCCCCTGCCCATGAAGGGTGGCGATATCGCCCGGACGCAGCAGCATCTCGTGCAAGCGCGCCGCCCCCAGGCTGCCGGTCAGCCGATGCGAGAAGGAAAGCCATTGCTGGACACGTGCCGCCTGCAGAGCAGTATCGTTGCCCAGCCATTGCGGTGCGGCCTTCGCGGCAAGATAGACCAGCATGGCCGAGGATTCGGTCAGGACGAGGTCGCCATCCTCCAGGATCGGGATCGAACCCGCCGGATTGAGCGCCATAAGTTCGGGACCGCGATGCTCGGCGCCGGGATGGAAGTCGACGGGGCGGATGTCAAGCTTCACCCCGGTCAGCGCAGCCATCAGGCGCGCCTTGTAGCAACTCGGGGACAGCACGTAGTCGTAGAGCTTCATTGCGCCACCAGTTGCGCGCCGTAGGTGTAGCCGTGGCGTTTCAGCCAGCGCCGGTAGGCAACCGATGTCAGGTCCGCCCTTGTGGGGATCTCCATGCCCGGATCGAGCGGCAGCAGCGTCGGGATCTGGTTTTCGAGAATCGACCGGTCCTGAAGGAAGATCGTCTGCTGGAAATGGATCAGGTCTGCCATCGATGTTTCGTCGTCAAACAACGCCATCCACGGCCAGACGTCGCACAGGTCTTCGGCAAGCGGCTGCACGAAAAGCGTGATGACGTCCCATTCACCCGGGCGCGGCGGGCAGGTCTTGTAGAGGATCGAGCAGGTCGGCGCAGGCACGCGATACATGTATTCGGTAGTTATGCCGCCTTCCGCCGACTTGGCGGCCTGCGGCTGGTAGAACTTCACCTGGGTCGCCCAAACCTCGTCTTCGTCCTCCCGTATCTCGACCTTGTAGTTCGGGACTTCCGTGTGCGGTTCGGCCCCTAATATGTCCGTATGCACGAAGGGGAAATGCGCAATGTCCAGGAAGTTCTCCACCGCGCGCAGCGGCGAGCAGCGCACGCGCACAACCCCGACATCGACGAGCCGGCGGCCGGGCTGATCAGCCTCGGGGATGGCAAAGAGCGCCTTTTGCGGGTCGCCGAGCGACGACCAGACATGGCCGTAGCGGATGCAGACCGGCAGGGCACGTCCGTTGCTGCCCGTAACCTTCGCGTTTCCGTCTGCGCCGAGCCTCACCCCGATCGGCTCGCCCATGAGCGCCGTCTGGCGCTCATGCGTGTCAAGCCGGCCGGCAAGGCCGACCGGATACCATTGGTCGATCATCGCGTTGCGGGTCATTGGGCGACGCCACTGCGCAGAATATCTTCGGCGGTCCGCCGTAGCGTCTCGGCTGCCCTCGACGCAGCGATACGCTTGGCCGGACCAGTGCCTTCGTCGACCAGAACATGCATCAGCGTCCGCGCTTTCCCCTGGGGGGTGAGCAGCAGCCGTAGGGTCTGGGCATTTTGCGCGTAGTCGAGCAGGCCTCCGTCGGCCTTCGTACCGGCGGCCGACTCCAGCGCGGCAATGCCCGCCTCTACTATCATGGAGCGAAGAGGGGCTAGGCCGTCGAACCGCGGCGGCCGAGCGGTGGGTTCGCCTACGGAAATCCATATGATTCCGCCGCTGTCCTCGACGGGCTGTGTTGCGACACCAATCGTTTCCGGCGGCGTCAGGCCCGGATGGGCTGGAATGCGCAAGCAGTTTCCGGCCTGGGCATAGCTCCAACCGTGATAAATGCAGGACAGGGCCTCACCGCGTACGAAACCACGGGAAAGGCGCATGCCGCGATGAGGGCATCTGTCCGCGAAGGCCGCCGCGCGGCCGGACCGGCTTCGCCAAAGGGCGATCGGTCCGACCGGGGTTTGCGCCGGCATTACGGTTCCCGCTGGCAAGTCCACGGAGAGGGCAACTGGCATCCATGAGCCGGACGGATAGGGCAGCATGCATCAACCTTCGAACGACATCGACCCATCTTCCCAAATGCAGATTCGCGGTCAAGACATGACGATCAGTCCGATCACGTTTGCACAATATTTTCGCACTGGCAACAATGCCCAAAAAAGAGGCAGAGACCCTGGTCCCAAACCTAGCCTGATTCGTTTTCTATCGGCGTCCGACGAATGGCCTCGACCCAGACATCGATTGGTCCAAGAGAGCACCCCATCTCCATCATATCGACCAGTTCCGCACGACCGGCAACGTCGAGTTCGATCCGGTCGGCACCGGCAACGAATATTGCCGGCGCGAGGCCGAGCTTGGCGGCATGACGCTCGATCCATGGAAGAAAGGATGCCGCTTTGACATCGCCGAGGATTGTCATGCGCTCGCGTGTAAAACGTCGATCTTGCTCGTTCATGAAGGACCCTAGCAACGAAATTGATATACAGATACGTCGTATCCAATCACGTGGCTAAGGGCGTGAAAAGGCGGGCGGATCTTTCGCCGACAAGGACGCTCGTCATCCTCGCCGACCGGTCAAGACCGGTCGCTGCCGTCCCGATGCTCCTTGGTAAGCGACAGACCTTTGACGGGCCATGTCCGGTAGCCCGTCATCGAGGGATCGGTTCGGAACTGCGTCGCAAGATCGGTCATCCGGCTCCAGGACTTTCCTAAAAGCGTATTTTCGGGAAACCAAGCCAGACGGCACCTGCGGAATAGTGGCGCCGGGGTCGCGGAACCATACGGAACGATGCGGGAAGATTTCTGATTTATACGAAAGGAGTACAATTCATTGAGGTCGGCCAGGAACCACCGACGGCTGGCGGTTGGCCAACTCCTGAAGGGCTCACGCAAAGGGCTGTATCGATGGCCACAGCGTTGGTTGTTCAAAGCGCTGCAGCCGGGATTGCTCGGCGCCGGAGATGGCGCGCAGCTCTTCGTGGATGATGCGAAGCAGGCATTTGGTGTGGCCAATTTCAAAGCGTCCGGTGGGGGCGGAACGATACGAGACAATACGGGAAACTCTCTGATTTAGGCCCACGAAAAAGCCAATAAAATCAATAGTTCGAGGACGTCCCCCAACAGTGCGCGACAGTGACCGTCCTACCAATAATGAATGGTGCCTTTAAATTGTTCATGCAGTCTCGACGAGGTTCGGAACCAGCGATCGGCAGCCTTGGCCGGACTAGCCCGATCCGCAAAGCACCGCTTGAATCATCGCCGAGATAAAAGCGTCAGATGTTTTCCGGCGTGACTATTTCAAAAGGTATAGACCGCTGAAGGGTCGCGACCGGTGCTTGCGGTCCAATCACGTCAATCATCGTCTGCACAAGGAGAGCCGAGGTCGCCTCGAGTGGATGACAAAGAGCTGCAGTGATCATTCCCTCGGACAAGCCTTTTCGCGTATCGGGGCCAATGTCACGGCAAACCAGCTTGATGCCCGCCCGCCTTTCAGCAGGGATCTCTCGAAGCGCACGGAGCACTCCAGTTATTCCGCCGCCCACGATCAGAATTCCTACGAGATCATCAGTCGTCTTCAGGAGTTCGGCCACCATACGGTAAGCCTCGCTCGATTCCTCATGAGTAGGGCGACTTTCTTCCACTGTGAGCCGCGGAGCGTGTTCGCGCAAATACGAACGGAAGCTGGCATCTGAAACGTCTTGGCATTGATATCGGTGATTTCCTATGAAAACCGCAATGCGACCCGGACCTTGGGTGGTTTGCGCAATCAAGAATGCCGCCGTACGCCCGAGCTTCCAGTTGTCCGTTCCCACATAGGCCGCTCGTTCCGGCGCGGATTGGTCCGTAATGTAAGCAACAACGGGCTTCCCCATTTCCTTCAGTGAACGGATTGCCTGTCCTATTATAGGGTGATCTGGTGCGATCACCGCGACTACGTCGCAGGTGTCGCCGAGCGCCACGAGTCGGCTAGAGATAATCTCCGGCGTCAGGAGATCCACAAACTCGACGACGGCCTCAACAATTTCGTCGCGACGATCGCGACAAGCTGCGATGATTTTCTTCCCGAACAGTTTGTAGAGTTCACGGGTCGATTGCTGCAGCAGGAAACCAAATCGGTGATGCGGCGACAGTTTCTTGGCCCGGTCGTCGATCGCCCCGAGCCCATATGAATCGCCTCTGCATTGAAGCCCGAACTGGTCCAAGGCCGGTTGGATGGTCGGTCAGGAGGCTATTAAGATGGATGACCTTCAGTATGGAACGCGCGACAAACGCGGAAACTGGGTCCCGCACCGCCGCGCCGAGCCGGTGCCGATCTGGCATCGCCCGTTCAACGCCAAGAAGGTACTGGCTTGGTTTCCCGAGTTTCTGTGGCCTTGGAACGCCTTCCACATGGCCACGGCAATCATCTGGGTCAACTTGCTCATTCCGAGCTGGGACAGCCTGGCAACATTTTCGCTGCTCAACTACCTTTGGCTGTACGGCCTGAACGCAGGGGGCATTTTTCTCTTCTACGGGTTCTTTGAGCTGCGCTATTACATCCAGCGCAAGCAAGAGACGCGCTTCAAGTATAATCCAAAATTCCCCTCCGACGCGCCGTCCGACGTCTTCTGGTTTCAGAGCCAGAATATCGACAATTTCAGCCGGTCGTTTTTCATCACTATACCGCTGTGGACCGTGGTCGAAATCGTGATGCTGTGGGCCTACGCTAATAGCTGGGCGGTCTGGCTGCCCTGGACGACGAATTGGCTTTACCTATCGTTCCTCGTCATCATCGCGCCGGCCGTGCATGAGATCTATTTCTTCTTCCTGCACCGCGCCATCCATTGGCCGCCGCTCTACAAATGGGTGCACTCGGTTCACCACAACTCGATCAACCCCAGTCCGTGGTCGTCGCTGTCCATGCATCCGGTGGAAGGGTTCCTCTACCATGCCGAAGCCTGGCTGCACCTGCTGATCCCATCCAACCCTGTCTGCGCGTACTTCACACTGCATGGGGCCGGCTTCGGAGCGGTGAATGGCCATCTTGGGTTTGAGACCTTCGAACTCACCGACAAGATCAAGCTCGATAGCCATTCCTATGTCCACTACCTGCACCACAAGTATTTCGAGGTGAACTACGGCGGTGACGGTCTGGTTCCTCTCGATAAGCTTTTTGGCACTTGGCACGACGGTAGCAAAGAAGCTGACGAGGCTATGAAGGCGCGCTTCCGCAAAAAGAAAGAAAAGCTGCGCGCGCAGCAGGAAGCCCGCGGCGGCCCGGCCACTGGAATGCCGGCGGAATGACGATCAGACGCTGTCTCGGCTAGGCCCGAGAGGAGCGGGTGCGGGGCAGCCAGGCTTTTGTTGAAACCCGCGGGGCGGGTAAACCGGGAGGAAGACTATGAAGCTTTTCAAGATACTTGTGTCCACAGCAGTGCTGGCTGCGTACAGCACCAGCAGCACGCTCGCCGCCGACATCTTCGTTATCGGCGGCAAGCCGGACGATCCATTCTGGTCAATCGTCAAGCGTGGTGCCGAAGACGCCGGTAAGGTGGTCGAAGCTCAAGGTGGTAAAGTCACCTGGCTCGGGCCGCAGAACTACGACAATCTGGGTGTGGACGCGGCCGAACTGATCCGCCAAGCCATCGACCAGAAGGCCGACGCCATTGTCGGTCCGGACTGGGTGCCGGAAGCCATGGATCCGGCGTTCAAGGCGGTTGTGGACGCTGGCATTCCGCTTGTTATCTACAATGCCGGCGGTTTGCAGGCGGCTGATCGCCTCGGCGCTATGAACTATGTCGGCTCGGACGATTACAAAGGTGGCGTCGCCGGCGGCGAGTATCTCGCTAAGGCCGGCAACAAGAAAGGCGTCTGCATCAACACACTGCCGGGTGCGGCCAATATCGAGGCCTACTGTGGTGGCTTTAGGGAAGGGATGAAGAATGGCGGCGGCGAGGCCGATGTGTTGCCGTTGCCAGCTACCTCCTTCGGCTCGGCAACAGCAGTGGCGCAGGCGGTGAAGGCCTATCTGCTGCAGCATCAAGCCGTGACCGCGGTGTTCACCATCGGCAATGTCGACGCCAATTCGGCCATGAACGGTATTACCCAGGCCGGCAAGGCCGGGCAGGTTCAACTCTGCGGCATCAACTTTGACGAGACCATCCTGAACAACATCAAGGATGGAAAACAGGCCTGCGCGATCGACCAGCAGGGCTACTGGCAAGGCTATCTCGCCGTCTCAATCTTGAATGGCAAGGTAAACTACGGGCTGACTGTGCCGACGCGCGAGATCCTCACCGGTCCTGGTATCATCGACAAGAACACTGTCGAGCTGACCATTGCCGGCGTGAAGGCCGGCGCGCGCTAGGTGTCCTTACGGCCGCCCGCCGTGTGAGGCGGGCGGCCAGTGCATTCTACTTCCATAGCGACCGCAATTTTTGGCGCTCGATAACTCGCGGATTACCCATGACGGCACATCCCGTGACATCCACCCCAACGCCGATGGCAAATCGCGGCCGTTCTGGACTGGCCCCAGGTCGTCTGGCACGGCGGCCCGAGACGGGCTCGTTCCTGGGCATGGTCGCAGTCTTTTTGTTCTTCGCCATATTCGGAGGCAGTGGCTTTTTGTCAGCAGCCGGTACGGCCAGTTGGCTGAGCATCGCCTCCGAGATCGGCATCATCGCTCTGCCGATAGGGCTGCTGATGATCGCTGGTGAGCTGGACATTTCGGTCGGCGCCGTGATTCCCGCGGCCTCTCTAACGGCCGCGATCATATCCGGCTACTATGGCCTGCCTGATTGGCTCGGCATCACGGCCGCCCTTGGGCTCGGTCTCGCCATCGGCTTAATCAACGGCGTGTTCGTCACGCGAACCGCGATCCCGTCCCTGATAATCACAATAGGAACGATGTTCGGCACAATGGGCCTGACGCTGGGCCTTACGGTGATGATCGCCGGCAGCACCGGTGTCTCGCTGGTACCCGACGAACTCACGAAGATGCTTCTCGGCCAATATCTCGGGGGCATGTTCCAAGTGACGATTCTCTGGTGGCTCGTCTACATCGCCGCCCTTCTCTGGCTCCTCCACATCTCGCCCGTGGGCAACTGGATCTATGCACTCGGGGGCGACAAGGAGAGCGCGCGCAACGCGGGCATCCCCACCAAGCGGCTTACCATCGGTCTATTCATGCTTTCGGGGTTTTCCGCCGCGTTCGTCGGAGTCAGCCAGGTGATGGTCTACCAGAGCGCTCAGGTTCTGGCTGGGCAGTCCTTCATCTTCAATTCGATCATGTGCGTAGTCATCGGAGGCGTTCTGCTTACCGGCGGATTTGGCTCTGTCGTAGGTATCGTGTTCGGCACGATCACCTTCTCTATCGTAAACCAGGGCATCTACTTCACGAGTATCGATCCCAACATAGGAAGCGTCATCATCGGCGCGCTTCTCCTGATCGCCGTACTCACCAACGACACCTTTCGGCAGCTGGCGCTCAGCTACTCATCGAAGAAGGCTTGAGGGACCGCCATGACTGAGGCAATCAAATCCTTGTTGCGCCGCCCGGAAGCAGGCTCGATCCTCAGCCTGATCGGGGTGGTGCTGTTCTTCGTATTTTTCGGTGGCGTGGACCTGGGCACACTCCTTGGGGCGGCGAGTTGGGTGAACTTCGCCGCCAATCTCGGCATTGTCGCCATTCCGGTCGGTCTGCTGATGATCTCGGGTGAACTCGACATCTCCATCGGCGCATTGATTCCCGCGGGCTCTATGACCACCGCCATCCTTAGCGGCTACTATGACCTGCCCATCGCGGTGGGCATGGCCGGCGCCCTGGCGGTCGGTGTGGCGGTCGGCCTTGTCAATGGTTTGCTGACGATCCGCACCTCGGTGCCTTCGTTGATCATTACGCTCGCCACCCTGGTTGCGATGCAGGGCTTGGTGCTCAGTGGGTCCGTGTTGCTAACTGGCAACGCTAGCGTTGCCGTCACCGCGCCCGAATGGGCCAAATTCCTGTTCGGACAGCTTATCGGTGGAAGCCACCAGGTCATCATCGTCTGGTGGGTGGTGTTCGCTGTCATCATTGGCTTCGTGCTGCACAAGACCCGCTTTGGCAACTGGCTGTTTGCAATGGGCGGCGATCGCGTCAGCGCCCGCAATGCAGGCATTCCGACAAGCCGCATGACCATCGCACTGTTCGTGCTGTCCGCCGTCAGCGCCACATTCGTTGGCATGTGCCAGGCGATCCTGTTCAACTCGGCCCAGGTTTCCGGCGGAATGAACTTCATCTTCAACGCGATCGTGTCCGTGGTGGTCGGCGGCGTGCTGCTCACGGGAGGGTTCGGCTCGGTCATCGGCATCTTCGTCGGTACCATCACGTTCGCCATTGTCAGCCAGGGCATCTACTTCACCCAGATCGACCGGAACTGGTCGAACCTGATCATCGGCGTGATGCTTTTGACGGCGGTGCTGATGAATCAGGCATTCCGGGAACTGGCTCTGTCTTACCGGCGAGGTTCAAAACAAAGCGTGCCGAGGGCACCCATACAGCACTGAGCGATGCGGCTGCAGTTGCGATCAGCGACTGCTTGGAAGAACGAAAGATGCGATAATTATGAGCGAAAAACCTGCCATTCTCGAACTGAAAAATGTCAACAAGTCTTTCGGCCCGATCGACGTGTTGCATAACATCTCGCTGCAAATTCGCCGGGGTGAGGTCTTGTGTCTCCTCGGCGACAACGGCGCAGGAAAGTCCACTCTCATCAAGGTGTTGGCAGGCGTCCACAAGCCGACCAGCGGCGAGATACTGATGGACGGAAAGGCGGTCAGCTTCGACCGTCCGAGCGCTGCGCAGGAGCGGGGCATTGCCACCGTGCACCAGTTCGGCGGAACGTTCCCCTTAATGAGCATCGGCCGCTCCTTCTTCGTTGGGTTGGAGCCGACAAAGGGTTGGTGTCCGTTCAAGATCTACGACCGCAAGCGCGCCAACGAGATCGCGGTGAAAGCGGTGCGGGATTTCGGCATCACGCGTATCGACGACGGTGACCGGCTTGTTGGTGGCCTGTCAGGCGGGGAACGCCAGTCTTTGGCCATTGCCCGCGCCGTGCATTTCGGCGCTCGCGTTCTGATCCTCGATGAGCCGACAGCAGCGCTCGGCGTCAAGCAGGCAGCTCACGTGCTGCGCATCGTCAATGAAGCCAAGCGGCGCGGTCTCGCGGTCGTCTTCATCACCCACCAGGTGATGCACGCCATGGCGGTGGGAGACCATTTCGCCGTCCTCATTCGCGGTGCGATCGCCGCCGATTTCCGGAAGCGCGAGAAAACCCGCGAGGAGATCACCGATCTGATGGCCGGCGGTGAAACCATGGCTGACCTCGAGGCGGAAATCGAGCATGAATTGCATGCATGATCACAATGAAAATGCGCCGCCTCTCGAGCTGGATGGGCGGGCGGCCCGATCGTTTTCCTCGGGAAACCTCTGCCTTCGACCGGCCCTGATGACCCTTGGCGCCACCAGCCTCTTCACGTCGAACAAAGCAGAAGAAATATGACAATACGGATTGCGGTGATCGGTGCCGGTGTGATGGGCGCCGACCACGCCAGGATAGTGGCGGAAGACCTTCCCGGAGCAAGCCTTCAGCTGGTGTGCGACATGGATGAGGCGCGTGCCCGCACTGTTGCCGACACCTTTGGTGCGCTCGACATCTCCACCGATCCAGAAGGCGTTGCCGCGCGGAAGGACGTGGACGCAATCATCGTGGCGAGTCCCGATGCCACGCATGCGCCGCTGTCGAAAGCTTGTATTGCCGCCGGCAAGCGTGTGTTGTGCGAAAAGCCCCTCTCCCAAGCGTACGCTAACTGTATCGCGGTGATGGAGGCCGAACAGAAGTCGGGCGCGAAATTCGTCCAGCTTGGTTTCATGCGGCGCTACGATCGCTCCTACGAAGAGATTAAGCGGGCGCTCGCAGACGGCCGCCTTGGCCGGCCCCTGATGATGCACAATTTTCACCGGAATGTCGAAACGCCGGCTGCAGATTTCACCGGCGCAATGGCTATCACCAATTCGGCTCCACACGAGTTCGATGTCGTGCGCTATGTGCTCTCGACGGAATATGCGTCGATTTCGGCCTTCCAGCCGAAGCGCTCAGATGCCCGGGTCGCGCCTGTCTTCATGGTGCTGGAGACGGTCGATGGCCAACTCGTCAACATCGAGATCAACAACAATGCCGCCTATGGTTACGATGTCCGTGCCGAGCTGATCGGCGAGCGGGGCACCGTTGCGATGAACAACGTCGCCTACACTCGCATCGATTCTGCGCTTACACAGAGCACGAGCTACGACTCCGACTGGCGGACCCGCTATGCCGATGCCTACCGTCGGCAGAACCGCGACTTCCTACGCTTCGCCATGACTGGTGAGTTCCCGGCAACCGCTGCGAATTGCTGGGACGGTTATTGCGCCGCCGTCGTTGCCGAGGCGGGCGTGAAGGCGTTGCACGAGGGCCGCCGCGTACCCGTCCAAATGATCGCAAAGCCGGAGTTTTACGCGTGAAGCTGGGTTTCGTTTCAGACAGCCTCGGCAACCTGCCCTTCGAAACGATGCTGGATCATGCGAAGCGCATGGGTGTCTCCGGCGTCGAGGTGAACACCTGTGGCTGGTCCACCGCGCCGCATTTTCGGCTTTCGTCCATGCTGGGCAACAGGGAAGGCCAGAAGCGCTTCGTTGGCGCGTTCGAGGCGCGCGGGCTAGAAATCATCAGCCTCAACGCAAACGGCAATCCGCTGCACCCGACCGACCCGGCCCAGGGCGAAGGGCTGAAAACCACTATTCGCGTCGCGGGCGAAATGGGCATCCGGACGGTCTGCACCATGAGCGGCCTCCCGGCCGGCAACGCTGCAGATACAATGCCCAACTGGGTCGTCTCGTCGTGGCCGCCGGAAACACAGGCCATTTTGAAATACCAGTGGGAAGAGAAGCTGATTCCCTTCTGGACCGAGATCGTGGCGTTGGCTGAAGAGAACGGCGTGGAGCGCATCGCGCTTGAACTCCACGGCAACCAGTGTGTCTTCAACGTGCCCTCGCTTCTGAAGTTGCGACAGGCGGTCGGACCCGTCGTGGGGGCGAATCTGGACCCTTCGCATCTGTTCTGGATGGGTGCCGACCCGCTGGCGGCGGCTCAATCTTTGGGCGAGGCGGTATATCACGTTCATGCCAAGGACACGATGCTCAACGCACCAGTGCAGGCGACGACATCTCTGCTCGAGAATGGCAGCCTGATGGATCTTCCAGCCCGGTCATGGAGCTACATCACGCTTGGCTTCGGCCATGGCGAGGAGTGGTGGCGGCAATTCTGCTATCGCCTCAAGATGGCCGGCTATGACGGCTGGCTTTCCATCGAGCATGAGGACGTGCTCCTGAACTCTCTGGAGGGACTCGAAAAGTCCGTGGCGCTACTGCAGGGAGTCATGCCGTCCGCCCCCGCCGACTACAAACCGCAAGCCATCTGAAGGAAGGTTTCCATGCCTTGGATCGACGCCTGTGCCGCCGCCGACATCGAAGCCGAGGAAGCCAGGCGCTTCGATCATGGCGGTCGCACCTTTGCGATCTTTCGAAATGATGCGGACGAATATTTCTGCACCGACGGGCTTTGCACGCACGAGAGTATTCACCTCGCTGACGGTCTCGTAATGGGGAATACAGTGGAGTGTCCTAAACACGCATCCGTTTTCGACTTCACGACTGGGGACGTAGAGACCCCGCCCGCTTGCGAGAATCTCAAGACGTACAAGACGAAGGTCGAAAATGGCCGCGTCATGATCGAGATCTGAGCCATATGGACCAGCCGTTCCAGCTTGCAGCCTGCGCCGAGATGCTCTGGCGCGACCGCCCGATTACTTGGCGCGCCGAAATGAATTGGCCATTCATCGCCAAGGCGCTGTTTGACTGCCTGATCCCCTGCGGAGGCTGATTATGGGCATGTATCACAACCGTCCTCATGTCGAGGACATCCGCAAGATGAAGAAGAGCGGACAGAAAATCTCCATGCTCTTCGTCAGCATCCCGGATGAGGCGGCTGCCGCAGCCGCCGCCGGCATCCATATGCTCTCCATCGAAGGTCGATATTTCGATCCGGAAATGCGCCAAGCAGCCGGCGATTGTTTCGTACAAGTCGGTTTGCCATATGGCAGCTATGGGAGTTTCGCGGGCCGCCCGCTCGCAACAGCGGAGGACTATCTGCGTGCAGCGTTCCACTTTGCCGGCACAGGCGGCGACGCCTTTTATTGTGCGGCGTCATACGACATCCAGAAGACGTTATGCGACAACTACATTCCTGTCGTTGGCCATATCGGCCTAGTGCCGTCTTATATCACCTGGACGGGTTGGCGCGCAGTCGGCAAGACCGCGGACGAAGCAGTGCGCATTTGGCGACACACCCAAAAGCTGGAGCAAATAGGAGTCTTCGGCGCGGAGCTGGAAGTCGTCCCAGATCGCGTCGCGAAATTCCTCACCGAAAACTCCTCGCTTGTCATGCTAGGCATGGGCGCTGGCAAATATGCCGATGCGCAGTACCTCTTCACAGAAGACGTTTGCGGTTACGGCAAGAACCATAAGCCGCGACACGGAAAAGTTTATCGAAACCTTGGCCCTGAGCTGGAGAAGATTCAGGACGAGCGCGTCGCTGCCTTTAAGAACTACAAGGCAGACGTCGATTCAGGCAGATATCCCGGTTACGAGCACACGGTTCCGATTGTGGATGCCGAGTTCGATATCTTCATGAAGATAGTTAAAGGTTGAGAACTATGTCTGTGGGCTCATCTTATCCCTCACGGACATGCGGTCGACAGCGCGTATCAGTTGACAACCGACGAGCGCCATCGCTTGACGAGCTCAAAGCGCTGATTGCCAAAAGGGAACTGACACTTCCGGAGAAGTCGGAGGCTGTCGCCCGGGTGATATTTGCGGAGCCGGATTACGTGGCTTTCGAAAATGCCGCCGCAATCGCGCGCCGATGCCATGTATCACCCGCGACCGTGTCCCGACTTGCATCGCGTCTCGGGTTTGGGTCGTTTGTGGAAATGCAGAGCTGCTTCCGAAATCATATACTGCATCGATTCAAACTTCAGGAAGAACACGTGAAGGCGAACTGCTGAGGATCATGTGCACGGACTTTTGACCCCGACAGCCGAGTGCTCTTTCCAAACTTGACGGCGATCGTAATTCCCGAGGCGGCTGTTGGGAGCTTTTTCGCTGACGCCCACCTTGCGCAGTTCCGGCCCCTGCTGAAGCCTGTCGAGAATGGCGACCTGGTGGGTGAGCGATTGAGGGCGGTCGCCCTGCCGGGTCATGCTCCCGGTCATACCGGCTAAGCGTTCGACACGGACGAGGACCGTTTCCTATTCTTCGGGGACGTCGTTCATGTGCCGGCCTTGCAGTTCGGCAATCCCGCGTTCAGTTGGGGCCATGACGACGATCAGCCGACGGCGCGCGCAACCCGCCTGAAGGTTTTCAGTGACGCGGCCAAGGCGGGGGACGTGGATCGCCGGCGCGCACCTTGGCTGGCCGGGCATCGGTCGCGTGGTGCGTAAGGGCGAAGCATACGGCTATGAGCCGGCAGGAGGACGAGTGACCGGATAGGCGGCCCGGTGCTGATCGGTTTATACCGCTCTCTTCGCCCAAGGCAAGGATCTCGACGAGCAGCGCGCCTCACTCCGGCGTCCTCAACAGCGGCGGCGCATCGTCCGGCCCACAAAATATCTGATTCTTGATCCACTGGCGGCCGATCGACGCCTGAGGCTTACCGGATCGGCGTCTCGCCGCGAAACAGCGGCTGGTGCGCCCGCATCAAGGCGGCAATCCGGTCGGCGACTTTTCGTACCGGCGGCGAGTGACGTTCCTCGTGATGGGTGACGATCCATTGGTCGGTTTCGAGCTCGGGGATAGGCTGAGCGACGCGAACCAGCCGCGGATCGCTGTCACCGACGAAGCACGGAAAGACCGAAAGGCCGGCGCCGGCGGCCACCAGTTCACGCACCGCATGGGTGTTGTTGCCACGTACGGCGATGCGGTCGCCGTGATGGGCTTGCAGCCAGCGCGCCGATGCAACGTTTGCGCCTTCGCCGGTGACGCCGACGAACAATCCAGCGGCGATGCCGTTGATCAGGTGACGTCCGGAATAAATGGCGTGAGCGACTTTGCCGCTCTGACGGCCGGCCAGCCACTGCTCGGTCGGACGCTCGCTGCGGATGCCGATGTCGGCGGCACGGCGGCCGATGTCGACCCGCTCGGTCGTGGTGACAAGCTCCACCCTTATGCCGTCATCGACCGTCCAGATCTCGCCGATATGGGCGGAAACGAAGGCCGACGTCCATGGCCCGGCCGAGACGCGGACAATGCGGTCGGGCAGGTTTCCCTCGCGCCAGCGGGTCAGCGACTGCATTGCTGCCTCGACGTCTTCGGCGCGCCGCAGCAGTTCTTCGCCGACCGGGGTCAGCCGGTAGCCGGTCTGCTGGCGCACGAACAGAGGTTCGCCGATCTGCTTTTCCAGCGCGGTGACGCGTCGTCCAAGGGTGGCTGCGCTGAGGCGCGTGGTTCCCGTCGCTGCGCTCAAGCCACCCAGCCGCGCAACGTCGAGAAACAACCTCAGATCGTCCCAGCCGATATCCATTTTGCAGAAATGAAAAACTCCTTGCGACCGTGGCTGTAGCGCGAAGGGCCATCATGCGCAAGTATGCAGGCGTTGGACGCGTTGGACATTCTTGCTTGGCGGGACAGTGACAAGCGCCTCGGCTGGCTAAGAAGCCACCGCAATCTTTTCGATCGCGCATGCGCTTCGCGCCGATGCTTTGCGCTTTCGACCAACCCAGGCGCGCGGGCATTCTGCACGCCAAAGGAGACGATCATGTTGGATGAACTTCGACACCGTTTCGCCCGCTGGCTTGCCTATCGCCAGACGCTTGCGAGCTTGAGGCGGGCCCCAGACAGCACACTTGCGGATGCTGGCATTTCTCGCGAAGAGATCCGCGAGCATGCCCGCCACGCCAGCGTGCGTCGTTGAGGAACCGGGCATGCAGATGATTGAGCTTTGGGATGGCCGCTCGGTACCGGGCATTGGCATCGGCACCTGGGCGGCGGGTGGCCCCGCGCGTTGGCGTGACACGGCGACAACCTATGGCGAGGTCGATGACATCAGGTCGCAAGCCGCGCTGGCGATGGCCTATGAGATCGGCGCGCGGGTGTTCGACACGGCGGCCGCCTATGGCGCCGGCAATGCCGAACTGATCCTCGGGCGAGCGTTGAAGGGTAAGGACGAAGCCGTCATCGTCACCAAGGTCGGCTATTTCGGCGATCCCGAAACGCGCAAGATCGCACCCGAGGATGCCTCTGCCGCGGCGATTCGGACATCGATCGACAATTCGCGGCAGCGCCTGCAGCGCGATTGTATCGACGTCGTGCTGCTACATATCAACGAGTATCCGATCGAGCGCGCCGGCGAGGTGTTCAATACGCTCGATCTGTTGCGCCAGGAGGGCAAGATCGGCGGCTTCGGCTGGAGCACCGATCACCGCGAACGGCTTGCCGCCTACGCGCCGCGCGAGGGCTTCGTCGCCGTAGAGAACGACTTCAATGTGTTTACCCCGGCGAACGGGCTGATGGCCGTTGCGGCGCGCGAGAACCTCGTCTCGTTCAGCCGGCTGCCGCTGGCAATGGGGTTGCTCACCGGCAAATACACGCCGGCCATGCGGCTGCCCACCAACGATGTGCGCGGCGGCAATGCCGAATGGATGGTATTTTTCAGGGATGGCGCCGCCAACCCGCACTATCTGTCAAGGCTCTCGGCAATCCGCGACCTGCTCACGTCGGGCGGACGCACGCTTGCGCGGGGCGCGCTCGGCTGGATCCTCGCCAAGTCGGCAATCGCGCTGCCGGTTCCCGGCTTCACGCGGCCCGAGCAGGTCGAGGACAATCTCGGTGCGCTGGAAAAAGGGCCGCTGCCGGCAGCGGTGATGGCCGAGATCGACGCCGTGCTGAAAATTGCCGAGACTGCTTAGGGTGTGGCGAATCCGAAATTCGCATTGGCGATAACGCGGCCTTCAGTGGCGCAATGGACAAAGACGGAGCGGCGGACACGCTCGAGTTGAAGGTCCGCCGCTCCGGTTTTCAGATCAAAGAGTGATGCTGCCACGGGAGATGGGTGGCGAGCTGCGCTTGAGCTGCGCCGCCGACCGCGTCGCTGTCGAGAGAGAGCGACCCGGTTGAGCTGTCAAAGATGATGTGGTGGGAACCATCATCCGTGGCCGTACCAGCAGGAGACGCATGCAATGAAAGCCCGCCCGACTTAAGCTCGGCAAGAGCGGCTTGATCGAGGTGGAGCTTGTCCTGAAGCTTGCTGAAGTCGAAGGCATCGTTGCCTCCGTGACCCGACATGATCTCGGCGGCGGCGCCGTTCTTTGCCTGGGCCCCGACATTTTCACCGCTCTGGACGGTCTGGGCGAACCCATGGCCGGTCAGGTTGGTTGCCGTTCTGTCGGAGTGATTGTTGGTGGCGAGAAACTCCGAGCCGGCAGAAAGAGCATGGCTCAACACAGCCAGCACCCGGTCAACGCCGCTGCCCAAATCGTCCATCTTGTTGCCGCCAGTGTCGACATGGGAGGTGTCGTTGCCGCTATGGCCCGCCATTTCGTCGGTGCTTGCACTTGCATGGGAGGCATCACTGGTGGCCTTTCCGTGACTGGCCGTGCGGTGGGAAGTCGCAGCTCCAGCAGAATTACTATCGCTAGTGCTGGCGTCGGAAGGGGCGATGGCGGTAGCAGTCGCAGTAGAAGTGCCATGGCTGGTCTTGGAGTCGGAGGCGGCCACAGTAGAGCTATTATCGGCAGCGGTGGCAGTGGAAGGCACAGTTGCAGTGGAACTGCTATCGCCCGTCGCGGCTTCGGAAGAGGCCGCGGCAGTCGAACTGCTATCGCCGGTGGCGTCATGGGAAGGGGCCGTGGCAGTCGAACTGATATCGCCGGTGGCGTCATGGGAAGGGGCAGTCGCAGTCGAACTGCTATCGCTGGCGGTGGCGTCGGAAGGGGCCGTAGCAGTCGAACTGATATCGCCGGTGGCGTCATGGGAAGGGGCAGTCGCAGTCGAAGTGTTGTCGCCGGTGGCGTCATGGGATGGGGCAGTCACAGTCGAACTGCTATCGCTGGCGGCGGCATCGGAAGGGGGTGTCGCGGCAGCGCTGCCGTCGCTGGTGTCGGAAGGTTCGGCCCCGGTGGTAGCGAGGTTGTGCTCCCGGAAAACGGCTTGCAATTCGGAGGAGCTTTCAAGCGCGGTGTCGCCGTTCTGCGTTCCCCATTTGTAGGTGTAGTCGAAGCCGGGCGTCGGAACCAATGCGGCCCAATGATCGATCATGGTTTGCATCTGTTCGGGGGTGGGCATGACATGTCTTCCGCCATCGGAAGTCTCCCAGTTACCGCCGCCAAAGGCCTGATATACCGGAACGATGTTGTTAGCCGGGATGCCCGACTTCACCGCTGCAGCCACGGCTCGATCGATCATGTCGTAATCGACCGTGTCCGTTCCCGTGCGCACCGGATAGGGGTCTATTCCGAAATAGTCGATATGCGTGTTGGCCGGATTGTAGGTGTTCGTAAAATCCGGATTGGTCGGGGATCCCATATTCATCATGGTGATGAAGGTCTTGGCGCCCGGAAAATGCTCATGGATCCAGTCGGATTCCGCCTTCAGGTTCTCAGCGGTTGCGTAGGTGCCCCACCTGCCGGTGGGATCGGGCTCGTCAACAAGATAGAATCCGAACACGTTCGGATTGCCGAGGAAGGGGGTCATTTTCTCGATGAAGGATGAGGTTACGCCCTCGTGCTCATTCAGATACACCAGGCCCTTCATGCCATCCGGCAATGCGTTGACCTGGCTAACATATTGAACGTCGGCCAGATTGAACCCGGCGGTTGCGATTTCGGTGGCGGAGCCACCCGAGGCGTAGTGCAGAGTTGCCATCCAATATTCCTTTGTCTCATTCGATAGCGCCCGGGGATTGCCTACTAGAGGGTGTATATTAGCGCCAAATCACATACCTGCAGCCTCTGATAGAATGGTTGATCGCCAGTAGGAATGCTGCACAGAGGGAGAAATCCCAATAGATGTATTAAATAAATATCAAGTATACAATCACGTTAAGCTCGCATAGCTATGCAGATCAATCCCAATTTAATTGAAAATCGATAGATTAATTGTTTAAAAATTTAGCCTGCATGTTGCGGTATTGAGTTGTTAATTTAGCTGTTAACCTGCAAATTTACAGATCAGAAGAACATTTAATCTAAGGGACAAGGCCCTTCGTAGTCCATTGCCGCAACCAATTAGTTGTGGACAATTCGTAAGCGTCTGCCCGCTCGTCGCGGGATATCGGTCGGCAGATCAGGTTTTCGACATCGGAGGGGTCGAATCGGCTTGCCCGCTGGTCGCAAGGAGGCAAGCCGCGTCAGGGATTGTGGGTGAGAGGGCTGATCATCATGCCTGGTAACACGCGGACCGGACAGGGAGCTTAGGAATCGCAGCGTAGAGCAGCCGTACAGCGCACGACTGTCGGAAGGGCTTTCTTCGGTTGGCTTATCAGTGACGAGTCCGGCTTGGCAGAAGTCGCCAGAGTTCGAGGCACAATTCATCGGCGTATCCACAAGATGCCGTCGAGGTGCTTCGCGCTGTGCGTAAGGCCGTGATCCCAATGCGGTTTACCTCATTCAAACAGACGAGGACAGTAGGCAAGCCTCCTCCTACCGTACCCTTTCACGCGCACAGAAGTAACGAAGCAAAACCATGAAAGCAGATGCGAAAGGTAGTTACTTCATGCGACCGAAACACGGCGCACGGACGGGAGCTTCGGGATGAATCCGCATCTCGTTTGTGTGGGAGGCGAAGATCACGCCCTGAGAATTCCGTTCCTAATGTCGCTGCGCGAAAGCGGCTTCCGGGTCACTGCGGTTTCGACCGGCGATGAGGCTGCGTTTTTGCGGCATGGCATTCCGCATCGCCGCTACGGTTTCGACCGATTTGCCAGCGGCGGTGGCGAGTGGACCGCCGTAAGAGCGATTCGGAAACTGGTTGCGGAACTCCGGCCTGACATTGTCCAAAGTTTCGACACCAAGCCTAACCTGCTCGCACCCCTTTCGCTGCGCGGAACAGTCCCGGTCGTACGCACGATCAACGGCCTGGGCTGGACATTCTCCTCGCTCGAACCGCGGGCTCTGACCCTGCGTCCAATCTTTTGCGGACTGCAGTGGCTTGCTTCCTTCTGGACGGCAGCGACGGTGTTTCAGAACCGGGACGATGAGGCCTTCTTCAAGCGCTTTCGATTAATTGAACCCGGCAGCGGAAGAGTGATCCGCAGTTCTGGCATCGACGTCGATGCGTTCGCCATGGCGAGGCATCTTGCTCCGCCGGCAACGAAAATGCGCAAGGAACTCGGGCTCCAGTCAGCGGAGATCGTGATTTTTGTGGGCCGGCTGACCCGCCAGAAGGGCATCCCGATACTGCTTCAAGCAGTGCCCCGCGTCCTTTCCAAAAGACCTAATGCTCGTTTCGTGCTTGTCGGCCCTTGGGAGTCCGAAGGTCCATTTGCAGTCGACAAGTCGGAAATCGATCGACACGCTCCTCATGTTATCGCGCTTGGCCCACGACGCGATGTTCCAGCCCTTCTTGGCATGGCCGACGTGTTCGCCTTCCCCACACAATATCGAGAAGGAATCCCGCGCGTCCTGCTCGAGGCAGGGCTGGCGGGTTTGCCCATCGTTGCCTCGAACATGCCCGGCTGCAATGAAGTGGTCGAGGATGGATGGAACGGCTATCTTGTCCAACCGCACGACGCCGATGGTCTTGCATCTCGAATAGTTGACATCCTTTCCGACCGCAGTCGCGGAAAAGTCATGGGCGGTCGTTCCGTCGAACTTGTCCGGGAGCAGTTCGCGCTGCCGCGGGTGGTGGCCCAATATTGCGATCTGTACAAAAATATCCTTGGTGCCAAACCCCACAGCGATCTCGCCCGACCGGCGTCTCCGACCTTGTTTGGAGAGGGTGCTGCGAGAAGCAGATTGGACGGGCGCCGATGATCCGGGACGCGATCCTGGCCTGCGGCCTCGCAACGACCTATGCGGTGCAACTCGACATTCCAGGGTCGCCCTTAGGGGTTGGCGAACTGTTCATCGTACTTTGGATCATGCTGTCGATTGGGCGCGTACTCGCCGGGGGCCACCTGGAGACAAGGCCGGCGCTGACACGCCTTGTGAGCTTCTGGACGATCATGGCGCTTGCTCTCGGGATCGGCACCGTCGTCGGCTATCTGACCACAATTCTATATCTGACGGGCCTGATGCACGATACGATGGCCTACCTGCTGTTGGTCAGTATCACCTGCCTAGCCGCTGCAGAACCCGACGCTGATCGCCGGCTGCGTCGTACTGGCTGGTGGGTTGTGGGCATCGCGAATATCGCGCTTGCCATTCAGCTGGGACAGGGCTGGGGCTGGATCCCCCAAGCTGGCGTCGATCCCTGGTACTGGGACCGCTTTCGTGGCTGGTCGCATAATCCAAACCAGCTCGCGCTCTACTGCGCAATCTTTGGCCCGCTAGCCTTGCATCTTGCGACCACCACCAGCAATCGATGGGGCAGGTTTCTTGGGATCGCCAGCTTGTTCCTGACCTTCTATGTCGGGAGGCTGACAAAGAGCGATACCTATTTGTACACCAGCATCCTGACCTGCCTGACGTTCCTCGGGCTGCGGATCAGGACATGGCTCAAGACCGGTGGCAACAGGGTCAGCTTTTCACGGCAAGCCGTCCTCCTGTTGCTTGTCGGTATCCTTCCGTTGGCGATCGCGATAACCCCTTACGCCGTAACTGAGGCGAGCGTCCTCGAAAATTTCGCCAAGGGCCTGACCAAGGACAAAGGCGGCGAGGCCACTGCCGAAACCGCCGCACTCCGCGTGCATCTCTGGAACGAAGCGCTGGAGAAGGGCGCCGAATCCGGGTCGCTGGGCCTTGGTCCAGGTCCGCATCTCGAGCGCCCATCAGTGTTCGACTCGCAATTTCTGGAACGGCCCTTCGAGGCTCACAACACGATCCTCGACCTGTACACTCAAGGTGGTCTCATTGCGGTTCTGGCGCTGGTCTGGATAGTCGGCGCCGCCATCATATCGGTGTGGCGTGCGAAGCTCGACGCGCTGTTAGCGCTCGTGGTGTCAATCATCATCTTCGGGATGCCGCATCTGATCATCCGCCACCCGATCGTATGGTTTGCGCTAACCATCTGCCTTGTCGCCGGTACGCCGAAAGCAGTTTCTGCAATCTCCAACAATCCGGGGTAATGGTATGTGTGGTATTGCCGGAATTCTTCTTGCCTCCGATTCAGCCGACACGAGGCCGCTCAGGGCAATAGAGCAGATGACGGCCGCACTTCGTCACCGCGGGCCGGATGGCGAGGCATTCTGGGTAAACTGTGAATCGGGGGTCGCCTTCGGTCACAGGCGGCTGGCCATAGTTGACCTGTCGGAGGCTGGCCGTCAGCCGATGCATTCTGAAAGCGGCCGATATGTCATTACATTCAACGGCGAAATATACAATTTCCGTGATTTGCGCCGTGAGCTGGAGAGTACAGGCCATCATTTTCGGAGCGCCAGCGATACCGAAGTCATGCTCGCCGCAATTGAGAGTTGGGGCCTCGAAAAAGCACTCACCCGTTTCGCCGGCATGTTCGCTTTAGGATTGTGGGACCTTAGGACAAGGACGCTCCATCTCGCCCGCGACCGAATGGGTAAAAAGCCGCTTTATATCGCCTCAACACGCGATGCACTTGTTTTTGCTTCCGAGTTGAAGGCGATCAACCGTTTTCCAGGGTTTTGCCAGGAGCTCGATATCGATGCGGCCGCGGCAATGCTTTCGAAGGGATGGGTACCGGATGACAGCTGCATTTGGCGAGGCGTGTTCAAGCTGCCGCCGGGTTCGGTCCTGTCGGTAACGGCCGCTGAGTTCTCCGGGGAACGCAGTGTCGCCTCTCTGTCGCATCGCATTCGACGCTGGTGGTCGCTGGCCGAAGCCGCCACGGAAGGGCGGGCGGAACAGGTCGCCGGCAGCGACGAGGAACTCACCAATGAACTGGACGGCCTGCTTCGACTTGCCGTTCGGGAGCGCATGATCGCTGACGTCCCGCTCGGGGCCTTCTTGTCGGGCGGAATAGATAGCTCGACGGTTGTGGCCCTTATGCAGGCTCAATCGGAAAAGCCTGTGCGCACGTTCACGATCGCTTTCGGAGAGGGCGGGTTCGATGAGGCTCCCCACGCTGCGGAAGTCGCGCGCCATCTGGGGACCGACCATACCGAACTCCACCTTTCGGCTGCCGTAGCGCGCGACGTCATTCCAGAACTGCCGCAGATCTGGGACGAGCCATTCGCTGACGAATCGCAGATACCAACTCTGCTGGTGGCGCGGCTCGCTCGCCGGCACGTTACGGTGGCTCTGTCGGGCGACGGTGGCGATGAATGCTTCGCCGGCTACGCACGCCACTTCATGGCGGCCCGCCTGCGACGACAGCATATTCTGCCGTCAGCACTGCGTCGGGCGCTCGCGGCAGGCACTGGGTTATTGGCCCGTGCAGCCCGCCACGATCTCGTCGGCAAGCTGCCGCTTTCGGAGGGTGCACGGCATGCGCTTCGGGGGGATCGGCTGAATCGCCTAGCTCAGCTGCTTGCTGCAGCCAACGAGGACGAGTTGTATCGGCGACTTACGGGATCATCGAACGAGAACCTGAGCCTCCACCAGCCACCGTCATCAATTCACGTCGAGCACCGGCTTGATGGGCTGCTGTCCCGTCTGTTGTATGACGATATGGCTGGATACCTCCCCGGCGATATATTGGTGAAGCTGGACCGCGCCAGCATGGCCAACAGCCTCGAGGGGCGATGCCCGCTGCTCGATCATCGGGTTGTCGAATTTGCCTGGCGCCTGCCGACGAATACGAAAGTTCGTAATGGCAAAGGCAAGTGGATCCTTCGTCAGTTGTTGCGCCGATACGTTCCGCAGCGGCTGATCGAGCGGCCGAAGCAAGGTTTTGATGTTCCTATAGCCGTCTGGCTGAGAGGCCCGCTGCTGAGTTGGGCAAACGACCTTGTCGCCGATATGCGTTTGTCCGGAGACGGGATTTTCGACCTTGCAGAGGTGGATGCGTGCTGGCGCGATCACGTTGACGGCAGGCACGACCATTCTCGTGAATTGTGGCCCGCTTTGATGTTCCAGGCCTGGCACAACGAGGCAAGGCGCCCATCGCCCACAGCAACGGGTTCTCGCGTGCCCGAACTTACAGGAGATTAAGATGGAAGGGTCCATAGTTAGCCGCATCCACCTTCCGCACGTTAACGAAATGCACGTGCCAGCGCGCGAAATCGCTCCGCGCATGAAACGGCCTTTACGCGAACAGATGGACACGCAAACCCCATTCCATCAGCTCCTCATTACCCTCTCAAGAAAAAAATGGTTCCTGCTGGCCATGGTCATCACTGGCGGTGTATTAGCCGCGCTTGCGGGTCTTGCACGGCCTGCCCTGTATGAAGCCACTGCACAGGTAATCGTCGACGCACCTAGTAGAGCGGCCCCTGCCGGCGGCTCGGTCTCTACTCAAGATGTGCTGGATTCCAGCATTGACGACCACATCACCATGCTCTCGTCGCAAGGCCATCTGCGAAGCGTGGTGGCAGCGCTGCGCAAAACGGACGCTCTCAACAATACTAGAAAGGCTGATGCTGTTACCGAAAATTCTGCTGCTGACCCTGCGGGCGTCGAGCCGCCGAAGTTGCGCTCGGGTACAGCCGATCTGCTGGCCGAAATTTGGCCGCGAAGCACTCCGGCGGAGCCAGATGCGGCTGAACTCAAGATACTGCGTAAGGGTATAAGGATCGGCCAGGAGTTGCGATCAAGAGTCATCAGTGTCGGCTTCACCGATCACGATCCGGCGCGAGCTGCTTTGATCGCCAATACGTTCGTGCAGGTGTATATTGGCGATCTGGCAAGGAAAAGCCAAGCATCGGACAGACTGGAACTTGAATCAATAGTTGCCGGACTTCCAGCTACACAGAACAGTCTCGCAGAAGCGACCGATCGTCTTGAGAGGTATCGGCTGAGCCATGGCGCGATCGACCAAGGTGCAGCGGATAATGCCGCCAAGGAGATAGTCGAACTCACCCAGCAAATCTCCTTGTCGAAAGCGGATCTCTCCGCATCGGAATCTCGACTCCAACACATTCAGGACTTGCGAAAGGGGGGCGCGTCGGTTGCCGCGGTAGCCGAAACCATCGGATCACCCGTGCTGGCCGATCTCTTGGCACGCCAGGCCAACGGCACAACAGATGAGGATGTCACAAATGCGATCGATCGTGAGATCGAACAAGAAATCGCCCGCGTCGCTGCCGAGACGAACATCTATCGCTCCCAAATAGCGGTGCTGCAAAAGCGTAAGGACGTCCTGGATGCGGTTGTGGCCGATACAGCCGGCCGGCTTTCCGGATTGCGCGCTCTCGAGCCCCAGGTCGGCATCCTGACGCAGCGCTACAACGACCTTTTGACCCGGCAACAAGACTTGATGCGGCGTATTGCAAGTCCATCCCCCGGAGTCAGGCTTCTCTCAGCGGCGTGGCCTCCTACCAATCCAACGACTCTTTCGCCAATATTTCTTATTCCGCCCGGCATGGTTGTGTTTGGCCTGATTGGGGGGATCTTCATACTTGTCCGCCAACGCTTCGATAGCACCTTGCACGGGGAGGCCGAAGCTGAAGCAGCGCTCAAAGTTCCGTGCCTCGGGCTAATACCCCAGGCTGCCACAACGCACGCGAGGCGACTGCAGCAGCTGGTTTCAGGTCAGCAGGAGTCAAGATACAGCCGCGCCGTGACGGCCCTGCTTGTCGCTGCAGCGCCCCAGCGGGCGAGGGATTGCTCGAACATAATCTTGATAACATCCTGCAGTGAGGATGATGGCAAGACCGAGCTCGCATGGAGCATGGCCTTGGCGGCCACAAGACTTGGAGGGCGAGTACTCTTTATTGATCTGGACCGCACGGACCGCCGCCTTACAGGCGAGTTTGTGAAGGAATTCAGCGCACGTAAGCCGCACAATTTTTTCGGAGACTATATCAATGACCGTTGTGCGCTGCGCGATGCGATAGCTGGAATGTCGGCAATCGGAATCGATTTCATGGCGCTCGCACCGTCGGAGGATCTGCTGCCCTTACTGTCCAGTGTCGATGGCTCCCCTTTCAAAGATGAACTGCACTCGGTCTATCGGGTGGTCATCATAAATGGGCCGCTGGGGCTTGAGGGACCAGAGGCCAGACTCCTGACAGGCTGGGGTGACGTGGTTCTTTTCGCCATTCGCTGGGCGAAAACGCGACGCAGCATCGCGCGAGGCGTCCTAGACTTGCTTGCGGGCGATACGCCAGCTTCGGTTCCCGTCGCAAGCGTTCTCACGAAGGTTAATCTCAGGAAGCACGCGGGTTACCGGTTCGGGGACAGCGCTGATCTCTTGCTGGAGGGAGCATGACGAGCTCGGCTTTTACTGTTACCTCCTTCCCACCACCGCTCGTTGAAAATCACTGTTTTGGGCGCCGATCGGCTGCCGGCGCAGGCCATTCGCTCGTAGCCGAGGTTGCCGCGGAGAGATCCGTCCGGAGCGTGGGGCCGAGGTGTCACAACGGAACCTACTGGCCAGGAGCCGCCGGACGGGCATTCATGAATTTCGGGAGCCACGCCTGAGGCGACGCCCCTGATGCCATCCTTCGTCTGCTTGGCAGGTCCAGCAGCCTGGTGGTGTCAAAATCACCTTCCCGCTACAAGCGGCGTGGCGCACCGCTCATTACTGCTTGGCTTGGCGATGAATCTGTGGCGCAGGTGACGAGACTTTGTCGATTTTCGCCCAGAGTGCGCTCCCGCCCATCGTAGATGCGTTCCTGATGGCGTATGCCCATGCCGGCAAGCGTGACGGTGAAATCGCAAGGGCGGTCAAACCTTGCGCCATTCGTTGCGCTTTGCTTCGCGGCAAGGCCCGCACGAACTCACTCACACTACCTGGTTTTTGTCCCTTACGCAAAAAGCTGTGGACGATGTCTTGCTTCAGGAATTTGGCGAGATTGAACGGCTCGCGCTCGCATTTGCTCAATTGCAAGCCGTGCCGCCGACATATGGCATCGAAGGCTCCTTTCGTCCATCGGCCAATGTGGTTTGGTGGCATGTCTACGAGCGAACCGTGAGACTCCATATAGTACGTTCTGTTTTCATTTGGCACGGCAATGAAAACAGATCCTTGGGTTTTCAGAAGATATTTTAAGCGAGCAAAAACATCATCCACTTGGTCCATATGCTCGAAGACCTGAAACATGAAAATAAAATCGAACGCCTCTTTCATGCAATTGAAGCTGCCATCTCGAAAGTCACTTGCAAATGTCTTGAAACCTTTTGACGCCAGTACTGATCGCGCCGTTTCGTTGTAGTCGACGGCAGAAATATCCGAAGTATGGAAGAATTTATTCTTGATGCGGTCGAGAAAATACCCAAACCCCGATCCCACTTCGAGAGCAGTCTTTCCGCCAGTATTCAGGCCCGCGAGCTCTTCGATTGTCCTTGCATATTCCCATTTCATAGTTGGATAAGAAGGGTACGCCCAGGCTAAGTTATAAAACTCAAAGCCGCCGGCGACGAACGGATCTGCGAAACCGAATCCGCAATCTGCGCATTTGCGAATGTCGCAAGTGTTACGGCCCCAGAGATCCGACAGGTGGCTTGTTAACTTTCGGGAGCGATCGGGGTCCTGACGCGGATTGATGAAATGTCGAGAGGCCTCGTCTGCTGTCACTTCGAACAATTTTGCGGTTGATACACTGCCACACGCCGGACAAATGGTCATCTCGCTATCCCTGAAGCCTGGACGAAGGAAAGCCGCCTTCGACGGTGTAGAATGCGTGCCAGCCGGCCAACGCAGGCCTCAATGATGCCGCCACGCTAAATTCGCCTCTGGCTACGCAACCGGCCCAGTCTCGGGCGGATGGCGAACGCGTAAGTAAGAATGTGCTGGCTCGCAATTTTCATGACTGATGGGCGAAGAATTTGCATGGCATCTTGGATCGTCGCTCGCCATGACTGCTGGTGGAATCTGCTGGGAATACGAGCAACCCGCAGCGCCCGTAACAAAGTCTCGGGGCGAGGGAGGTGTTTACGATCCTGAATTAGATTCCAGTTAAGCTCTTTGACAGCAAGAGTTACTTGATCAACTTCGTCAAAATTCTTAGTCGTAGTGATGCTCGGGTGATTGGTCGCGTCGTAGAAAATCAAGCCGTCATTTATCGCGACCATGTCTCCGTGGCACGCCAGGTCAACAAAGAACAGCTGGTCGACTCCGGCCGGGATAGAATTGTGCGCGCGCATCAGGCAACCCGCGTGAATGACGTCGCGGTTGATCAACAGCGTCGACGGGATGATCCCGAGGCTCCGCGTCGTACGGACCAGATAGAGGTCCGTTAGGCATTGCTGGCTCGAGTAGACGGAGATCCGTTGTCGCCCTTGCGGTGGCAATCGGAATTTCATCCGATCGTCTTCAATTATATTCGCGGCACAGGTCATGAATGCAGCCGAGGGATGCTTGGTGGAAACCTCGGCAAAGGTCTTGAGTGCGCCTGGGGCGAGCCAGTCATCGTCATGGAGCAGCTTGATCCATTTTCCGACGCAAGCGAGCATGGCGTTGTTGGTATTCTCGACCTGACCCCGGCCCCGACCGTTCTCGACAATTCGGATGCGAGGCTCGGTCCGTGCATACTCGGCCACGATTGCCCAGGTCGCTCCCTCGCGGCCCTCGTCGTCGCTGACGACCAGCTCCCAACTGGCGAAATCTTGACTCAGAATGCTATCCATCGCCCGGCGGATCGTGTCCGGTCGGCGAAAGGTCGGGATGGCAACTGAAATGAAAGGGCGCAGTCGCGAAGCATCAGCGCGATGATGTTGGTCAACCACATCGGTCGTTGGAAGCTGATCAAGCTGCGAGTGCTTCATGGTGTTTTTCCCTCGAGATGATGACTCTGCTTTGGTATGGCGGCTCCCGATGGTTCGACGTAGTGGCGGAGAAGATACAGAGAGGCCGCCGTTTTCAATGCAAACCCGACGGCGCCGCCGGCCGCCATCAGATAAATGACTTTAAGTGGTTCCCAACCTGCCTCAGCACCGGCGAGTAGCGGGCCAAATACAAGCGCCGTCCGCGCGCCGTCGACGAGAAGTCGTACCTCTTGCCGCCGCAGAAGAGCCGGGACATCTTGAAGCGGTGTCGACAACGCCTGCGTGGCACCCATGAACGCCAGCGCGGTCATAATGTCTGCGGCGGGAACCCAGGGCGCGCCCAGGAGGGGAACGACGATATATGGCGCGGCCAGGCCAAGCGCTAATATTGGCAATGCAGTGAGGCCGGCTGAAAGCATCAACAGGCCGTGCGCGGTGCCGAGCAAATGTGCGCGACTGCTGGTTTTGTTCGCCTCAGATACAAAAACATTGCTAAGCGGGTTGGCGATCAGCGTCACGGGTGCAGTCACCAGCCGTGACGCAACTCCCAGGTAACCGGCAAAAGCGGCGCCAAACAGCGAACCAACGAGTATTGCGGGAAGATTGATGATGGCAAAACTCGCTAGGGCCGAGGGAATGTCGAACAATGGAAACTTGTATTCTCGCCTGGCGACTGCAAAGACGGTCCGCCACGGCGCTCGGGCGATGCCGCCTATGTCCTTTCTGCTCAGAACCCGAGAGCCGAGGATTCCGATAAAGATGAATTGGCTCAGGATATGAGCATGCACCATCGCCTCACCTCCGAAATGGGCGAGCCCAAAAGTTAGTTGCAGCAGGGCCATGGTCGCCGGCAAAATCAGGCGGCCGAGGGCGAAGTCGCGTAGCAGGCCTACGCGCAAACTCCAGCAGTTCATTGCTTCGACGAGGCCGGCACCCCCCATCCCAAGTGGAACGAGCCAGGCGAGGTGGCCAACTCGCGCTGGAGCGATGCTCGCCCACAGCAGTCCTGCCGCAAAGGCAAGGACACTCGTCACCATGACAGCCAGGAGAATGAGCTTAACGGTCACGTATGCCTGCGCACTGTCCTTGACCCCATAAAGCGAGGCCTCGAAACGCAATGCTGCGATCGCACCGAGGATGTTTACGATCGACAGGTAAATCGTGAAGATCCCGAAATCTGCCGGGGAATAGAGCCGGGCCAAAACGGGAATGGCGGCGACCAGGGTCAGCTGGCCGGCAATCGCCATGGCCGAAACGCCTCCTGCCGCGCGAAGAATACCGCCGATCGGGCTTGGAGGAACACGGGTGATTATTTTCTCGACCGTAGGAACCGTCCTGGATCTCAGAAAGTAGCTTTGGGACATGAGCTCGCGATTCCGAGGAGGCAAAAATGCGGTCGAATAGAGCTTACGATGGGGCCTGAACGTCACCATCATCCATCTGAATGACATTGTTCGGCAGAACGCGGATGCGGCGAATTCTTTGTGCTCCGTGCCAAGTACAACTTCAGTCTCTGAATTGAGATCGCTCATTGGAACTGCCCGCGATAAGCTGATTTGCGCGAGGATCGCGCGGGGCATCGATGACCGGAAATTTCGTCGTTACGCTGTGCGGCATCACCTTGATCTTTTGACCAGACCAGCAGCCGAGACAGGATAACAGACGCGTGGATCCGTCGCTCCGACAAGGCGCGGATCACACGGTGGCCCCTACATGCACCAACGTTTGTTGCCGTATGCTGGTCGCGGTGTCCCTTCCATGAAAGTCCCGGTACCATTCGACAAAGCGTTGCACTCCGTCCTCAAGGCGCGTCGTCGGGGCGAAGCCGACGGCCTTGCGAAGATCGCTGACGTCGGCGCGTGTCTCTAAAACGTCGCCAGGCGGCAACGGCACATCCACGCGAAGCGCCCGGCAGCCAAGGGCGGTCTCGATGATCGAAATGAGCCGGTTGATCTCCTCGGGCCAGTCGTTGCCGATGTTGTAGACGCGATACGGCGCGGAACTTGTAGCAGGATCGGCGGTGAAAGGGTCCCAATGCGGATCGGGCCGCGGCGGTGCAGCAAGCGCTCGAACCACGCCCTCAGCGATATCGTCGATATAGGTGAAGTCTCGCCACACGCGGCCGGCATTGGCTACTTCGATTGGATTCCCCTCGATAATCGCACGCGTGAACATATAGACCGCCATGTCGGGCCTGCCCCAGGGGCCATAAACAGTGAAGAAGCGCAGTCCAGTCATAGGTAAGCCGAACAAGTGACTGTATGAATGCGCCATGAATTCGTTTGAACGCTTGGTTGCGGCGTATAGACTGACAGGATGATCGGCGCCGTGATGCTCGGAAAACGGTATGGTTCGATTTGAGCCGTAGACGGAGCTCGACGAGGCATAGACGAGGTGATTAACGCCGAAGTGCCGGCAGCCCTCAAGGACGTTGAGAAAGGCTATTATGTTCGATTGCAGATAGGCATGCGGGTCAACTAGTGAATGTCGCACGCCGGCCTGAGCCGCGAGATGCACAACGTTTGAAGGTCGAACTTCTGAAAACAGCAACTGGACACGCGCCGCATCCGCCAGATCAATTCGCATCGGAGTGAAGCCCGACTCGGTACAGAGGCGCGCAAATCGCGCTTCCTTGAGTCGTGGATCGTAGTAGGGAGAGAAATTGTCGACGCCGATGACTTCGACACCCAGACGCAAAAGCCGCAAAGCGACGTGAAAACCAATGAAGCCTGCCGCACCGGTGACGACGATCGGTCCGGTCCGTGCCAGTCTCTTCACCGCGCGGTCCGAACGCGATCGAGCGATTTCCACCTTCTTCGCTGCGGCAAGAACAGACTCGCTGCCTACATCGTTGTCCAACTTGTCGCCTTTCGAATCCGTTCGACAGTACCGAATGGCCGGTCCGGGATTGCGGCTTCCGTCATGCGGTGCACGACCTGCCAAGTCATGACACTCCAACTTGCGCCGTCTGAATCCCCGGGCGGATGCCGACGTCCGGCGATGGTATCCAGTGGCCTGCCCCTACGGCAGGACCGAAATGCGGCCAAGAAGGGCCACCAGTTCCGCCTGGCGTTTTGTTTCGGTCTTGGCGAACAGCGAGGCAAGCTGGGAACGGATCGTGGTGCGGCTGAGGCGCCAGCTGCGAGCGATCTCCAAAGGAGCGTCGCCCTGAGCCAGGCGCAAGGCGAGGTGCGTTTCTGCGCTCGTCAGGCCAAACATTCTTTGCAACGTGCGAGGATTTGGCCCAGATCTGTTATCCCGATCCAGCAACGCCACAATGCTCGTTCCGTCGGGAGCGATAACGCCGTTCTCGTTCAGAATCACCGGACGGTCGCCTCTGCTGCGGATCACCACCCAGGATAGTGAGCCCGGCAGGAATTGACCCGGAACATTTGCGATCAGCCGCCTTAGGGCGGTCGTAAGCCCGCTCGCCGTGTCGGCCGCTTCGCCCTGGCGCTCAAGCGTGGTTTGGGCGGCTGCGTTCCACTCGACCACCTTTCTCTCGCGATTCAGCACGAGATAGCCACAGCCAATGCGATCAAGCACGCCGGTTATGGATTCCAGACTGCGGCCTTTTTGTTCGCCGAACCTTGCGTCCAATAGATCCGATGCGCGATCGGCAAGGTGACCAGAAGAGGGCCGCGTATTCCGCGCTTCAAAATCATACCTGGTCCTCGTAGCAATGTACCGATTGCTCGAAGAGGTATTGACCTGTCTATCGATCAGATTCATTTTCTACCCCTAACCCAAAGTTTCACACGCCCGAAATAAGTATTCGGGATTCATGTAGTCTTCTATGTGTCGCTGGATTCTAGTCTTCTATGCGCTGACGGATAATATGTTCATCGCCACCTTGAAAAACTTAATATGATCCGACAGTTCTAAGGCAGCTCTTAGGCCCCGCTGCGTCCGATAAAATGCGCGCTATGATAGCGGTATGGCAATCCGGCAGTGGTACTAAGCTGTACGTTTTTTGCTCTAGTCTCGACGGGCTAGTCAGAAGGTTGTAGTCTGTGTCCATGAGCTCGCAGTCGCGCAGGTCGAATTCGAACCCGTCGGGCAGATTGCTAACTCATATTGCCTCTGCATCGGTGTTAGCTGCCACACTGATATTTGAAATCAAATCGTCAGCCTATATTGGGCAAGGCGCAAGTTTTCTGGAATTTATTCCGGCGATTATTATTATCGCCTATCTCGAAGACCGCGTGGCAGCGCTTGCTGCGACCATTCTTATGGTGACTGTCGGCCTGTGGGCGCGAGGACACGATCACATTTCAAATGGAGATTGGGCACGCGCAATCCTGCTTCTGGTTTCGGGCGGGGTAATTGCCATGACGTTCCATCGCCTTCGGCAGGACTTGCGTGAGTTGCTGGAAGTCGCGGAGGCCAGGCTAGCTGCCGTCGAAGCGACAGAAAGCCGCTATCGTTGGGCCTTCGAACGTGCTGCCCTGGGATTCGCGAACACCAACGAGAAAGGTGAGTTGCTTCAGTCCAACAAACGCCTTTGCGAGATGACCGGGTACAAGGAGGAGGAGCTTGCCCAATTGCGGCTCGATACGCTCGCCCATCCGAATGACCGGCATACCTTGGCGCAATTGTTGGCAAGGCTGGGCAATGACATCTCTTCGTTCGTTTCCGAGGTCCGTCTGTTAAGAAAGGACGGTATGGCATTCTGGGCTCGGCTAACGCTTTCTTCGTCCGTGCCCAAGGGGGGACTCTCGGAGAGCATCTTCGTGGTGGTCGACGATATTTCGGAACGACGCGCTGTTCACGAAGCGCTTCGGGCTCAGAAGGAATGGCTGGACCTCGCTCTGTCTGCTGGACGCTTGGGCACGTGGCGCATCGACCTTAAAGACGGGACAGTCACGGGCTCGGACACGTTCTGGGACATTCTCGGCCTGGCCCAGGCCAATAGCCGCAGTTTGGAGGAACTGTCAGCTGTCGTGCATCCGGCGGACTGGCCAAAGCTGGCCGCATCGAGAAAGGCCGCACCATCGGTCACGAATTACGATGTTGAGATACGTGTCCGCCGACCGGACGGACATATCCGCTGGGTTGCGCTGCGCGGAAGGGAGGAAAGACATGATGATGGTGGACAGCGGCTTGGAGTGGCTGCCGACCTGAGCGAGAGACGACAAACCACGCTGCTGCGTGCCGCGGCAAAGAAGCGGGAGCGCATCATGCTCGAACAGCGTCATAGATTCGGCAATGTTTTCGCGGTGATCACGGCGCTCGTGAAGATGGTCGATGTTCCCGGAAATAACGTCGCCAAATACAAGGAAATGCTGATCGATCGGATACGCGCGCTCGAGGCAACCCATTTGCTTCTTTCCCGCAATGGCAGCGTATCGGGGGCGATAAACGATCTCGTTGCGCAAGAGTTGCACCCTTATATGGGGACACGCGCCATATCGGTCAGCGGTCCGTCCGTGGCGATATCGGGAGGCGCCGCCGAGAGTTTTGCAATGATCGTTCACGAGCTTGCCACCAATTCCATGAAATACGGAGCGCTTGGCGATTCAAAAGGCCGGATCGACGTAAGCTGGACGTTCGCAGCTGAAGACACAGGCAGCGATATCGTGTTCGAGTGGGTCGAATCGGGGCGGCGGCGGACCTCAAGTGTAGTCCGTCATGGCTTCGGTTCCATGATAATCGGAGTGGATGGAGCGCCGCTTGTCGGTCACTCTCCCAGGCTGGAAATATCGGACCAAGGGTTGCGGTATTCGCTGCGGCTGTCGCGCAAGGAAATCGGATTGTAGTGCAGTGCTACAATCGGAAGCAGATATCTAAAGGCGAGTGGCGCTGAGCGACCTTTGAGATGGGCAGTGTTCTTTCCAAGAATGTCGTTGGCCCAAAGCTGCGCCGTGGCTTTGGATATGCAGTAATATGCGTGAGGAGTCATGGGATGCCGTTGCACGTCCAAAAGGACGCGCGGCGCTCTAGCTGGCATGTCTCGAAAGCCAAGTCTTCAGCATAACGGCAGCCTCGGTCCGATTTCGTACCCCCAATTCACGCAGAACCGCAGCAGCGTGGATTTTCGTGGTCGCCTCCGCGATTTCCAGATCGCGCGCAATTTCCTTGTTTGAATAGCCTTCCGCCATCAGCTTGAGGACTTCCTTTTGCCTCGAGGTCAGCCTGCCAAGGTTGACGCCAGCGGTACGTCGCTGTGGGCCCTTCTCGGAGTGGGTATGCGCGTGGGTTGCTTGCGTTGCACCCGACCGTGACAGAAGTGCGGGAACATAGATGCGCCCGGAGAGGATTTCATTGACGGCCAAAACAACCTCTTCGTCCGTCTGCGACTTTACGATGTAACCGTGAAGCCCGATCGACAGAGCCGTGAGTATTTCCGAGCGTGAATCGTTTCCGGAAACGATCGCAAATCGCGTATCCGGATAGGCGGACAGGATCCCGCCGAGCACTTCTTGATTGAACAGGCCTGGCATATTCAGATCCAGGATCGCGAGATCCACGAACGATTGCTCCGCCAGCAAACTGAGCACCGCGTCGAAACAAGACGCTTCAAATATCTCTACACCTGGAATGCCTGCGGTCAGTGCCAATCGCAAGCCGCGACGATACAAGCCGTGATCGTCGGCGATGACGATTCGATACATTGAACTACCCCAACGCGTATCTGAATGGATTGAACGGTGATGGGCCTGAAGTCGTAGCCATTCACTCGTCGATTCATCCAGCCGACGCCGCGGCACCCCCAACACCGCAAACGCCGAATTTCTAATATAATCTTAAATAACGGGAAACGCTCCTCTTTTTTTTTGCCCCTTGTGAGCGAACCCGCCGAACGTCGTCGAACATACGTTCTGACCTTTTGGAAAGCTGACAGACCGGCTGGTCGTTCAGCACTGCCATAGATCCAAAGATATAGAACAGCAAAACGGCCGAATTGTTACCATTCGAATGCACGACGACATCCACCCCGACGGCCACATACCATCCAGATGCAATGTCCGGATCAGGGATCGGTGGGGAAATCTCACCGGTCTTCTACGGGAAATCTCACCGGTTCTTCGGAGGGGCAAAGAACGTGTTTCCCGGGTGCTGACCAAGGCAGGATAGCCGGCCCGTGACGATAGCGTTCAGGCCGAATGAACAAGGGAGGACCAGGATGAAAGCGGTGATTCAATGTGGAGGAATGGGAACACGCCTCCGCCCCTTCACTTCGGTCTTGCCGAAGCCGCTCATGCCGATCGGCGCACGGCCGGTTCTCGAGATGCTTCTGAAATGGTTGCGACGCAACGGTATTCAGGAAGTCTATATTACAACCGGGTATCTCGGCCACTTGATCCGCACCGTGTGTGGAGATGGCTCGCAGTGGAACCTGAAGATTCGATATACGCAGGAGATGGAGCCGCTTGGCACCATCGGGCCACTGTCTTTGATCAGGGATGAACTGACGGAGCCGTTTATCGTTCTCAATGGCGACGTCCTTACGGATCTAAGCCTCAGTCGATTTGTAGCAGCGCACCGTAAGCACACCGATCCGGTGACGATCGCAACAGCCTGTCGTCTGATCAAGATGGATTTCGGCGTCATCGACGAAGTCGACAATACCGTGCAGGTCTTTCGCGAGAAGCCGACCCTCTCGCATCTGGTCAGCATGGGAATTTACTGCATGAACCCGGACGTTCTGCAGTTTATCCCATCCGGCATACCCTTTGGGTTCGACGACCTGATGCTGCAGATGATGCAGAACGGCACAACCGTGCACGTGTACAAGCATGAGGGTCTCTGGCTCGATATCGGGCGCGTCGACGACTTCCAGAACGCACAGACCATTTCCTGGGAAGACCAATCGGCCTCGATCGAGGTCACCGCGACGGCTGCATGATGAAGTCACGAGCTCGGTTCCCACAATTATCAGTCTAGGAGGTTGTGATGCTCTTGGTCAGTGCCCCGATCCTGGGTGTGCCGGAAAAGACTGCTTTGACCAAGGTCATCGACAGCGGCTGGCTGACAATGGGGGAGCAGGTACGAGCCTTCGAACAAGCTTTTGCCGACGTCCATGGTGCGGAGGATTGCGTCGCGGTCGGTTCTTGTACGGCAGCGCTTCATCTCATTTTGCACGCACTTGGCATCGGGCCGGGCGACGAGGTGCTGGTGCCATCCTTGACTTTCGTGGCGACCGCAAATGCGGTCCTCTATGTCGGTGCGACGCCGGTCTTCGTCGACATCGAGTCAGCCGACGTGCCGCTGATGTCGATCGTGGAAGCCGAAGCGAAATGCACGACCCGCACCAAGGCAATCATTCTCGTCCATTTCGCCGGCTACCTCGCCGATCGGGAACAATGGCAGAGGTTCGCCCGTGCCCGGGGGCTGCATATCGTCGAGGACGCGGCGCATGCGCCGGGCTTGAAGGAGGTGGGGACATTTGGTGCCGCGGCCGCCTTCAGCTTCTACGGCAACAAGAACATGACCACGGCGGAAGGCGGGGCTGTGATCGCCAGGGATGCCGGTCTGCTCGAGACAATCCGCCAGGCGCGTGGACATGGGATGACCACCGGGACACGTCAAAGGCTGAACAGCCGCACCCCTCAGTATGATGTCACCATGCTCGGATTCAACTATCGCATGGATGAATTGCGGGCTGCGATCGGACTCGTCCAGCTGCAAAATTTGCAGGAGTGGAATGAGATCAGGCGTATCCTGGTCATGCTGTATCGCCGTCTCATAGCCAAGCATTGTCCGGCCGTGACCATCCCGTTCCACGAGCCGCGGACGTCGGCCTACCACATCATGCCTATCCTTTTGCCACGTTACGCCGACAGGCAAGACGTCATCGACGCACTGCGCGCGCAAGGGATACAAACCACTATCCACTACCCGCCGGTGCACCAGATGACGCTCTATCGTGAGCTTATCCCCGATACTCATTTGCCGCGCACCGAAGATTTCGCGCAGCGCGAGCTGACGGTACCGCTGCATCCGCAGGTCACGGCACCTTTGGTCGAAACGGTGGTTGTCGCTCTTGCCGCAGCGGTTAGCGGTTGCGCTCAGACAGGAACAGCCGCATGAATGCCCTGGACCTAGCCATTCACCGGCCTAACGTCTCAAGTGCCGCCCATGGGACTGTGAGACGAGCAATTGATCTCGTCATTGCTGCGGCCGCGGCGATCGTCTTTGCTCCGCTGATGTTGCTGATTGCCGTGGCGCTGCTGCTGGAAGGCGGTCGGCCCATCTTCTTTACGCAGACCCGCGTCGGGGCCGGTGCTCGCCCATTCCGCATGTACAAGTTCCGCAAGTTCAGCGTAAAATGCGATCCCGGTGGCTTGGCGCTGACCATGGCCGATGACAGCCGCATGACGCCGGTAGGACGGTTCCTCGCCGTCACCAAGTTCGACGAGCTGCCGCAGCTTTGGAACGTCTTCAGGGGCGAGATGGCAATCGTCGGGCCGCGCCCGGAGAGCCTTGTCTTCGCCGATTGTTTTCGCGGGGGCTTCGAGGGTATTTTACAATACAAGCCAGGCTTGCTTGGTCCAGCCCAGGTTCTCTTCCGGAATGAAGCGCATTTTTATCCGCGATCCGTGGACCCGTTACTGTTCTACCGTGAGGTCTTGTTTCCGGCCAAAGCCAGGCTTGACCTTTCCTATTATCCGCAACGCACGATCGTCTCCGATGTCATCTGGATGGTGCGCGGCCTGCTGGCGGTGCTTGGCGTCGTTTCGCCGCCGCCGATCGAAACTTGAGAGCAGGTGGGACATCGGCGCTCTCGTGGATTTGCAAAGTCAGTGCCTCACGTCATAGGGGGAACGCTTGGGTCATGGCATACAAGGGCAGGAAAGTTCTGGTTACGGGTGCCGATGGGTTCATCGGTTCGCATCTCACCGAGGCGCTCGTCCGTAGCGGTGCCGACGTCACCGCGGTGGCTCTCTACAATTCCTTCGACAGCCACGGCTGGCTGGACGATTTACCGGACACTATACGAAGCCAGTTGAACCTCATCCGCGGCGATGTTCGCGACAGCGCGTTCGTTAATCGGATCGTGCGCGGCCAGGCGGTCGTGTTTCATCTCGCCGCACTGATCGCTATCCCGTATTCGTATGCCGCCGCCCAGTCCTATGTGGAAACCAACATCCTGGGCACGGTCAACGTCCTCGAAGCGGCGCGCCAATGGGAGACAGAGCGTGTGGTGCACACCTCGACAAGCGAGGTTTATGGCACCGCGCTGACAATGCCTATCAGCGAGTCCCACCCATTGCAGGGACAGTCACCGTATTCGGCATCCAAGATCGGTGCGGACATGATGGCGGAGTCCTACGCCAGATCGTTCGACATTCCCGTGGTTATCATGCGGCCCTTCAATACGTACGGCCCACGCCAAAGTGAGCGGGCCATCGTACCGACCATCATACGTCAGGCTCTCGATAAAAAATGCCCTGCGATCATGGTGGGAGACACAAGCCCGATCCGCGACCTTACTTTCGTGGAAGACACTGCGGCGGCGTTTTTGACCGCAGGTTCGGCCGAGCTCGAATTTGGCCATGCCTACAATGCCGGAAGCCAGCGCGCTGTGACGATCTCGGACATATTGGATCTGGTGATCGAGTTGAGTGGCTGCAAGAAACCAATTCACCGCGACGAGCGCCGGCTGCGGCCGCAGAATTCCGAGGTGCGTGCCTTGCTGGCCGATTCTTCGCTCCTCGAAAGCAAGACTGGATGGCGCGCCCAGACCAGCCTGCGCGAAGGCTTGGAGCGGACCATCGGATGGTGGCAAGGGCGCCTCAGCGAAGGCCGGGTGCGACACGAAATGGGCTACATGACATGACCTTTCGCCCGCGTGGGTTGGCTCCGCTGTTGATTGCGGCTGCCTTGTCGTTGGGTTTGTCCACGGCCAGCGGCCGGCAAGACAGCGCGCCGACACAGTTTGTCGCGCCAGTGATGATGGATCTGCCCGATTATCTCCAACCCGCGACGGATCCAGCCTTCGGGACAGTTTTCATGCGCATCACCAAGCCTGGCGCTCTTGGCAACGGCGTCGTATGCGAGAAGAAATTTTGCAGCCACCGTTATTCCAGCTCCCAGGCGTGGAATTCAGACCAGAGCCTCCTCGTCATCACCAACGGCTGCAATGGCATGTGCTTTTTCGACGGGCACACCTATGTCCCGCTTTTCCGTCGCGCTCGATCGGCTGAATGCGAATGGCATCCGCAAAATCCCGATCTGATGATTTGCGTTCAGGACCGGAAAATTTCGACCTGGGCGCCACGGACCAATCGCGAAGACGTGCTGTTCGTGTCGCCGAATTACCATGATCTTCAGTTCGGTCCGTCCAAAGGCAATCCTAGCCGCGACGGCGATCGCATAGCAGTGCGCGCGATCCGTGGGGATGGTGCGATGGTTGCCTTTGCCTATGATCTCAAGCAGCGCCGGAAATTTCCTGACATCGATCTTGCCCAGCTTGCCGGAACGGTCAGCGCCTGCTCGATCTCCCCGCTGGGAGCGAACATCCTGTGCTTTCAGAACGTGAACGAAGACACAGAACAGCGAGCTATTTTCTCCGTCGACGGGACGTTGCGGCAGAGGTGGACGGACCATCATCGGCCCGGCCATGGCGATATGACGGTCGATGATGACGGTAGCGAAGTTTTCGTGGGCATCAGCAAATCCGACCCTGACAAATATCACGTCATCAAAAGGAGACTGATTGACGGGAAGGTCACCTCGCTTATGAAATTTGGCGAAGCGGAGCATGCGTCCGCGCGGGCACTGGACAGGAGCGGCTGGGTGTTCGTGAGCTATGGCGGCAATCCCGATGAGATATCTGCCAATCGCGACTGGGCGCCATATGCGCGAGAGGTGATCGCGCTGCGCCTCGACGGCAGCGGTGAGGTTCGACGAGTCACGCAAACCCACAACGTCCCGTCCGACTATTGGAGCGAAACCCATGCCTCGCCGTCCCCCGACGGCTCACAGGTGATCTGGTCGAGCAACTGGGGCGTGCCTGGCGGGCCAGTCTACGAATTCATCACCCGTCTCGATTGGCCGGAAGAGTCGCGGTCGAACCAGAAGGAGATTGCCGCCAATGGTCCTCGTTAATCGAATCCTTCTTGTCGTGCTCGGCATGCTAGCCGCGATGGAAACGGCCGCTGCGGCGGAAGCACGGGTTCCTTATCGACTTTCCGCCGGCGATACCGTCGAGATAGGAATTGCCTCCATCTCTGAGCGAACGCAACGTGCGGTGGTCCAGATGGACGGCACGATCGCGCTTCCCGAAGTCGGGATGGTTTCGGTTGGCGGCCTGACTCCGGCCGAACTGCAGACACGCATGCAGACGATCTTGCCAACCAAGATATTCCACCAGCGGCTGCCTGACGGGCGGGAGCAAATGATCGTCATCAAGCCGACAGACGTGACCGCCGTGGTTGCAGAGTACAGGCCGATCTATGTGACTGGCGACGTGCTCACTCCCGGACAGCAGGCCTATCGCCCGCTGATGACCGTGCGGCAGGCGATTGCCGTGTCAGGTGGCTTCAGCCTTTTGCGGTCCCGGGCAAACCAGGTTGGCCCCGATCCGGTGGATCTGCGGCGCGATTATGAGTCGCTTTGGGGGGAATACACGAGAGACTATTTTCACAGCGCCCGTCTCCGCGCCGAACTTCAGGGTAAGTCGACTTTCGACATGCAGCCACCACAAGGGTCGCCCTTGTCGGCAGGTTTTGCGTCGGCGATCGCGCAGGCCGAAGCAGAAGGGCTGAAGCTCTCGTTGGACAATTTCCAGAAAGAGCAGAGCTTTCTCGATAAAAGTGGCAAGGATGCTGCAACACAAACCGAGACCTTGCTCGAGCGCGAGCGGGCCGAAGCGGATGGGGTGAAGGCGGACGAAGACGAACTGGCGCGCGTAAGGAAAGCGTTTGAGTCGGGAAATCTAACCAATACCCGGCTCGCCGACGTCCGGCGCGCTTTGGTGCTCTCTTCCAGCCGGGCACTCGAAACCTCGGTTGAACTTATGAGAGCACGACGTCAGCAGGACGATTTTGCCAGACAGCGCGAACGCAATGACAACCAAAGAAGGATCGGTCTGCTGACCGAGCTGAAGGATACCAACGTGCGCCTTGCCGACGTCAGCGCAAGACTTCGCGCCGCCAGCCAGAAGTTGCAGCCCACGGGAGCGGCCGCCCTGCCGTTGCCGGTTGCCGGCGAAAGGATCCAGGCCGAGGTCACGATCGTTCGCAAGCTCGGCGAAGAATGGCGGAAACAGCTTGTCCAAGAAGACACCGAGGTCATGCCGGGAGACACGATCGAGGTCAGGTTCAGCAGCGCTCTCGAAAACGCGGCGACCCGATGAACCCGCCGGGCTGCCGGTTGAGAGTGTGGCAGCCCCTTACTGCCTGAAGGCCCTGGAGAACTGGTCGGTAAGAGGCTTCATCAAGTAGGACCAGACACTGCGCTCGTCGGTTCTTATGTGGACTTCGGCGGGCATGCCGGGTTTGAGTATTTTCTCTCCAGTCAGGCAGGTCGCTTCATTCTCGACGTCGATGCGAGCCGAAAAATAGGAAAGCTGGCGTTGCTGATCCTTGATCAGATCCGCTGAGACGCGCTTGACCGAGCCTTCGCAAGCAGGTGTGGTGCCGGCGTCGAACGCCGGAAAGCGGATCGACACCTGCTGTCCGGGATGAATCTCATCGATACGCGACGGAGGAATGGAAGCGTCGACAACAAGGTTGTCGGAATCGGGCACAATCATCATGAGCACCTCTCCGGCGCCAATTACGCCTCCGACGGTGTGGACCGAGGATTCTTGTACCGTGCCCGACTGCGGGGCACGAATGTCTGTCCTGCTGAGTTCGTCTTCGGCCACCACCTTGCGCTCACTGAGTTCGGTCTGCTTGGCTTCCGTTTCGCGAAGTTCGTTGGTCACGTCGCTCCGCATTTGTTCGTCGAGCTGAAGCACCTGCAGGTCCGTTTCACTGATGTGAGCCTGTACCTCCGCTATCGCCGCGACAAGGCGTCCCGATTCGCCGCGAGTCCGGGTCTTCTCCAGGCTGACATTGCTCAACCTCTCCTTGGACACCAACTTCTTTGCATAGAGAGATTCGACATCTGCAAGGTTCTTGGTCAGCAGATCCAGAGACTCGTCCGTCGCAGACTGCTGCGATTTGAGGCCATCGATCTGACGTTCCAGCTGCTTCGAGCGGCTTTGCAATTGGGCTTTCTGGCCAGCCAGCGCCGCAGCACGGCTTTCAAACAAGGCACGCTCGCCACTGACAAGTGCCGCCACTTGCGGGTCACCCATTTGAGCGCGAAGGTCGGGCGGGATCTGCATTTCCGGCAGACCCTGGCGCTCGGCCTCCAGTCGGGCCAGACGAATGGTGGCGCGATTGAGGTCCTCGGTGATTATCTGCAGGTTTGCTCGGGTCAAGGTGTTGTCCAGCCTGACCAACACGTCGCCGGCCTTCACATGATCGCCGTCCTGCGCGAAGATTCCGCCGATGGTGCCGCCGGTTTGATGCTGCACTTTTTTTATGTTGCTTTCGACCACCACAGTCGCAGGCGCAATCACCGCGCCGGCAATCTTGGTCAATCCCAACCAGAGCCCTCCGCCAAAGACCAACAGCAAGCTGGTTGCCAGGCCCAGGAGCAGATTGGCCCGGATTCCATCCGGCTCTGGCTTCGTCCCCAACGAACGGCTCTCACCGCCGGCGGCGACGTATGACGACACGGTAACAGTGGAGCGATACCTCGCATATGCTCGTCCGCACCTTTGCGCGGCGGAACGACAATTTGTTGCCAGGCCCCGGACCAGATTACCCCAGGGTAGATTGGCTCGAATGCCATCCGACTCCGGCTTCGCCCCGGTCGGCTGGCCTTCGCCGCCAACCGCAGCATATGACGACATGGTCACGTTAGACACTAAGCAATACCTCACGCATGCCCGCTTGCACCGTGCTGCAGCGGAACGACAATGTTTGGCTTGTCCGGACGCGGGAAGGGCCGGACCACATTTGCCAGAACGTCTTCGCGCGAGCCGAACGAATGGAGCATCCCGTTCGACAGGACGAGTACCTGATCGATGTTGACGAGAGCGGAGGGGCGATGCGCAACGACGATCACGATACCGCCGCGCTGACGCACAGCCAGGATTGCGCCGGCCAAAGCAGCATCGCCGTCTGCGTCCAGATTGGAATTTGGTTCGTCAAGAACGACAAGGAAGGGATCGCCGTAAAGTGCCCTGGCAAGCCCGACGAGCTGCCTCTGCCCAGCCGAAAGGGCCGCGCCGCCTTCTCCGATGCGTGTTTGAAAACCCTGCGGAAGACGCATGATCATCTTGTCCACGCCCGCAGCCTTGGCAGCTGCCAGCACGCCTTTTGCGTCGCTCTTGCCGCCGAACCTCGAAATGTTATCGGCGATCGTCCCGTCGAACAGCTCAACGTCCTGTGGCAGGTAGCCAATATGAATGCCGAGCAGTTCTGAGTTCCACTGATCGAGCGAGGCGCCGTCCAATCTTACCGTGCCACGAAGCGGCTTCCACGCCCCGACCAAAGCGCGCACGAGCGTGGTCTTGCCGGAGCCGCTCGGGCCGACGACCGCGAGCCCTGCGCCTCTTGCCAAGCGGAAGCTTACATTGAAGATGGTTGGCTTCTGCAGGCTTGGTGGCGCGACAGTCAAATCTTCGACCGCAAGCTCCGCCTTTGGGCGCGGCAGTTCCATTGTCTCTTGCTGGCTAGCAAAGGCATCCAGCGCTGCCGCCAGCTCGGAATAGCTCTTGCGGGTTGCCAGAAACCCTCTCCAGTTTGCGATGGCCACATCGACCGGCGCCAGTGAGCGGCCCAGCAAAATGGACGATGCAATGATCACGCCGGGCGAGGCCTCGCCCCCGATCACAAGGTAGGCACCAAGCCCCAGCACACATGATTGCAAGGCCATTCGGAGCGTCTTCGACAGTGAGCTCGCTGCGCCGACGACGTCCGAAAGCCGTTCCTGGTTCTTCAGATAAAGATGACTGACCTCGTTCCAGCGCCGGCTAAGCGGAGCAGACAGGCCCATCGCCTGAACGACCTCTGCATTGCGGCGGCCGGAATCCGCCAGCAGCCGCTGCGCGACGAGTGTTTCAGATGCACGAGCCGCAGGTTTGCGGCCGATGATCTCGGCAACCACCGTCAAAAAAACAACGGCGCATGCACCGAGCGTTGCCAGCACGCCAAGGGCGGGGTGCAGCAGATAGATGACCACCATATAAAATGGTATCCAGGGAGCATCGAATAAGACCGTCGGCCCCAGCCCGGAAAGAAAGCCACGTAGCTGGTCCAGATCACGAAGCGGGTGTATCCGGTTCGCATCCGGCCCGGCGACGAGGGGCAGGGAAAGCGAGGCTGCAAACGCCTTTTGCTGCAGATTTTTATGCAGGCGGCTGCCGATGCGGACCAACAGGCGAAGCCTCACGAAATCGAGGAGCCCATAGGCCGCGTAAAGTCCCAGCATCCCGACGGTAAATCCGATAAGAGTCGGCACGCTCTGCGAAGGCAGCACGCGGTCGTAGACCTGGAGCATGTAGACGGAGCCGGTCAAGGCGAGGATATTTATCAATGCGGAGAAAACGCCTACGCCGACGAGGCCGTGCACACAGCCAAACATTGCGGAGCGTAGATCGAGCGAGCGCTCTTTGGTCGACTTCATGATGCGCGCTCGTTGACGCGAAATTGCCGCGCAATCTCGTCGATTCTTTCGATGAGGGACAAACTTTAACCTTCCGGGAAGCAGCAGCTCCGCCCCGCTGCTGGAACATTACGAATTGCTTACATATGTGCCTTCTTTGATTAAAATGTAGCAAAATCGTGACGCCAGGCTGAGAATTCGGCAACTGGCTCGCCAGCCTGGGGATAACCGGCTCGAGTAAGGAGATATTCCTAATCATGACACGGCGCAGAAGCTTATGGTCATCTTTGTAGCATCAGGGCTTCAAAGCGTCTGAGGCGGGATTGGGTTTTGATTTTGTCGATCGAGAGTTAAGCGGTTTTAAGATACACTTTATCGGTGCGCCATTGTCGGCCACCAACGCCGGGTAAAACGGGAGGTGAGTGTCGTGAGCGAAGAGATCAATGTCGCCGATGCCTATGGCAGGGGCCGCAGCACCTTCATGGGACTGCAGCTGCTCGTCTCGCCCGGTGCGCTTGTTCCTCGACCGGAAACGGAACTGCTCGGCAACGCCGCTCTCGATGTTCTGAGCCAACTGAACTTGCCGGTACCTCGCGTTGTCGACATGTGCTGTGGGGCGGGCAATCTGGCGTGCGCCATCGCGCACCACGCCCCCACCGCGCGCGTGTGGGCAAGCGATCTTACCGACGGATGCGTGCAGGTCGCGCGCCGCAACGTCATCCATCTTGATTTGGAGGAGCGGGTAACGGTGCTTCAGGGCGACTTGTTCAGCGCCTTCTCCGGCCTGGAGCTTGACGGCACGATCGATGTGGTCGTTTGCAACCCGCCCTACATTTCGGAAAAACGGCTCGAGGGCGACCGTTCGCACCTGGTCGAACTCGAGCCGCGTGAAGCATTCGCAGCCGGCCCCTACGGCCTGAGCATCCACATGCGGGTGCTGAAGGAGGCGCCGCGTTATTTGCGGCGCGGAGGCATCCTGCTTTTCGAGGTCGGCCTTGGCCAGGACCGGCAGGTCATGAGTTTGCTCGAGCGTTCCAAGGTCTATGAGAGTATCCGGGCAGTCACCAATCCAGCCGGCGAGGGCCGGGTGGTTGTGGCACATACAAAGGCGCAGGCATAAGCGCCACAGTCGCGGCAGGCTTCAGACGCGCTGTCGCGGCTTAAAACAGCCGGGGATTTGAAACAGAGCTGCGGGCTTTCGGCAATCAGTTTCTCTTGCGCATAACGTATCGCGCAATTCCCTGGATGGAATCGAGGTTCTCGGGCAGCAGCTCGCTGTCTTCGACCGTGATGCCGAAGGTCTCCTCGATGAAGCCGATAACCTCGAGCACCCCCGTCGAGTCCACGATGCCCTGGTCGAGAAGCGAGGTGTCGCTCTCCAGACTGTCCGGATCGGCTATATAGAAATTCGAGGCCAGGAAAGCGCGAATTTGTTCACTGAAGGTATCGGTTCTATCCTTGGTAGATAACATTGATTTCGCCTCCGGTACAAAAGATGAATGCTGATCAACTTCGCTTTGGTGCCGACTCATGACAGGGCCGTTTTTTTGAGTTTGCCCGTGTCGGTCATCGGCAGACTGGGTACGATGACGATGGACTTCGGAACCATGAAGTTTTCCAGCCGTCTCTGGCACTCTTTCTGCAACTGCTTTTCGCCGAGCATGCTTCCCTGCTCCATCACGACAAACGCCTTCACTGCTTGCCCGAGCAGCTCGTCCGGAACGCCGATGACCGCGGCTTCCCGTACGCCGGCAATGTTCATCAACGCGTTTTCCACCTCCTTCGGCGCTATCTTCTCTCCGCGCGATTTTATGATCTCGTCGCCGCGACCGACAAAGTAGAGATAGCCCTCGGCGTCCATCCGGCAGTAGTCGCCGGTGTACAGGACCTGCTCACCCGGCAGCGGTCCGGGTTTGAGCTTTCTGGCTGTCGCCTCCGGCTTGCCCCAATAGCCCTTCATCACCGTCGCTCCGCGGATGACGAGCTGACCAACGACGCCGGGTCCGACCCGCCTGTCATGCTCGTCGACAATCCACATTTCCGTGTTGGGGATGGCGATGCCGACGCTCAACGGCTTTCGCTCCAGATCGTCCGGCGGCAGGTAGGTGCAGCGCTTGCATTCGGTAAGGCCGTACATCGAATAGATACGGGCGCCAGAAAACAGCTCCTGCAGCAGGAGAATGTGCTTGAGCGGCAGGGCGGCCGCAGTGTTGGTGACATAGCGAATGCTCGAAAAATCCTGATCCCTCAGAGACTTGAGCTCCCCGAGTGCGGCAAAGATGGTCGGTACGCCGGGAAAGCCCGTCACCCTTTCTTGCTTGATCAGCCCAAGGATCTGCGCCGGGAAGGCGAACGAGCGCTCAAGCACCAGCCGGGCGCCCGCGCCGAACGCCATGATCATCTGGTAAAGACCGTAGTCGAAGGCGAGCGGCAGGACATTGAGGATCACCTCGTCTTCGGCAAGCGCCAGGTACGAGGAAATCGAGGCGCATGCGGCGATCATGTTTCGATGCGTCAGCATCACGCCCTTGGGCTCGCCCGTCGAGCCGGACGTATAAATGATCGCAGCGAGATCGATGTCGATGCAGCGGCGCGCGGGCGGCGTGCTGCGGGCTGCCGCGACCGCAGTATCCCAGCGCACAGCATGCGGAAGTTCTTGCAGGTCGTTGCGTTCGATCGGCCCGGAGACGATCATGCGGCGCAACGATGGGCAATTCCGCGCCGGATCCCTGAAAATCGAGTGCAGGTGTTTGTCGGTGATCAGTGCCGTCGGGCGGCAATCGTTGAGCAAATAATCGAGCTTGTCGCTTTTGGTGAGTGGATTGACGATGCACACCACGGCGTTGGCCTTGAGCACCGCCCAGAAAGCGACGACGGCCTCGACAGTGTTGTCGGCGAAGATCACCACTCGATCGCCACGCGCAATTCCAGCCTCGGTCAAATGGTGCGCTATGGCGTTCGAGCGCATGTCGAGATCGCCATAGGTGACACGTTGATTGCCGCACACCAGGGCCACCTTGGCGCCGAGCCGGCTGGCAGAGTTGGTGAGATAGTCGTGCAGGAGGGGTACGGCGCCATGCATCATGCGAGCACCTCTTCACGATGCTCGCGGTCGATATCGATGCTGAGCTTGAGCGTGCGAGCCCCACTTGGACGGCTCGCGATAAATTGCCGATGGAGAAGCTGCGTCGACAGCACTCCGACCAGCGCCATATTGTCGGAGTTGGACAGGTCGCCGCCGCCGGCGCTGGCTTGGCACTTGCTCAGGAGCCGGGTCACGGATTTGGGATCGAAGACGTTCGCTTCGCGCAGCGCCGCCTCCGAAAGTGCTTCGCGAATGTAGGCCGGAGCGCCATCTGCGACGAAGCAAAGCGCGTTGGGGGCCCGGTAAGGCTGTTTCTTGCGGGTGACGATTTCCGACGGCACGATCGGTTGCGCCAAACGTTTCAGCACATGCTTTTCGTCGAGCACGCGCAGCTTATAGGCGGCCGGAAGCGAATTCGCGAGCCTCACGAGGTCATGGTCGAGGAACGGGAAGCGCCCTTCGACGGAATGAGCCATGAGCATCCTGTCCCCTTGTGAGGACAGCAGGTAGCCCGACATCAGCGTCTGGATCTCGATATACTGGTCCTGCGCAAGAGAGCCCCATCGCGAAAACTCCGGCGGCAGGCGGGCAAGCAGCTCGGACACGGCGTTATGGCGCTCCGTTTGGGCGCGCATGTCTGGCGAAAACAGCCGCTTGATGGCGCTTGTGGTACGCCAGCGCGTGCCATGCGCAAAACCAGGCGCATCACAGGCATGGATGTCGCGCCCGAAGAACTGGCGTGCCATCGCTTGCTGCTGTACCGGCGAGCGGCTGAGATAAGGATAGAGGCGCTCCAGCAAACGGGAGCGTCGCTTCGAGGCGGGCTGGCGTCCCCAGAAGCGGCGGACCTTGCCTTCGCGGAACAAATCGTAGCCGGCGAACATTTCGTCGGCCCCTTCGCCGGTCAGCACGACCTTGATGCCATGCTGGCGCACCAGTCTCGAGAGCAGGAACAGCGGCGCCGGCGCGGTTCTTAGGATTGGCCGCTCGGCATGGTAGATCACCTCAGGGAAGATGCCAGCGATATCGCTGCGCGAAACAACCACCTCATGATGGTCGCTGCCGGCCACGCCGGCAACCAGGCGCTGGAAATGCGTCTCATCATATTCGGCGTCGGCAAAACGCAGCGAGAAAGTCTGGAAGCGCTCGCCCGCGAAGCGTCTCCCCAGCGTGGCGACCAGTGAGCTGTCGAGCCCGCCGGACAAATAGCAGCCAACCGGCACGTCGGCGCGTACTATCCTGAGCGCCGTCGCGGTCTCCAGGGCGCTGCGCACTTCCTCCACCGCGTCATCAAGCGAGCCGCTGAATTCATCATCGCCAGGCCCGTCAACCTCTGGATAGGCAGGCTTCCAAAAAGCCCGCTCGCGAACGACGCCGCGGTCATAAATGCGGACATGCCCAGGCGTGAGTTCGCTTACTCCTCCAAACACGCCTTGTGGCGGCGCGACAGTCCAAAGAGTAAAAGTCTGATCGATGCCGGCTGGATCGAACGCGCGGGGTATGTCCGCATCGGCCGCGAAAATGGCCTTCACCTCGCTGGCGAAGTAAAGCCGTCCGCCATGCTCGCAAAAGTGCAGCGGGCAGATGCCGAACCGATCCCGCGACAAGACGAGACGACCAGCCACGGAGTCCCAGATGGCGACTGCCCACTGCCCATTCATTCGCTCGAAGGCGGCCTCGCCCCAGGCATGATAGGCATGGACGATGACCTCGGTGTCGCTGCGTGTGCGGAAGCGATAACCGAGCGCGGCCAGGTCTTGTCGCAGCTCGACGTAATTGAAGATTTCGCCGTTGAAGACGATCCACATCGTGTCGCCCGCGCCGGCGAGTGGCTGCTGGCCGCTCGCGAGATCGATGACGGATAGGCGGGCATGTGCCAATCCCGCACGTCTGTCCCGGTAGAGGCCACGCTCGTCCGGGCCGCGATGCGCCAGCGCGCCCACCATGCGCATCAGCGCATCCCGGGAAGGGGGAGCCGCGGCGCCGCTCAGCGACACAATTCCGGCGATGCCGCACATCGCCTAGCCCTCGCCCATTGAAGAGGACACCAACGGCCGCGCGTGAAGATAACGTGCGGCGCGCCGCTTGCTATCGATATCCTTGAAGACTTTCTGGACCTGCGCCACGGTGAGGCCGGTTGCCTCAGCGACCTCTTCGTTGGCTATGCCGTGGTTCAAGCCGTAGAGGCACAGATCCATCAAATAATAAGGCAGCGCGAAGTAGAACTCCTCCTGACTCTGCGGCATCGAGAAGGTGTCCGTGGTGGGCGGTCTTCGCCGGACCTCTTCCTCCACCCCAAGATATTCGGCCAATTGATAGACCTGGGTCTTGTAGAGGTGGACGATTGGCATCAGGTCGGCAATTCCGTCGCCTTGCTTGACAAAGAAGCCCTGGTCGTACTCCAGGCGGTTCGGCGTGCCCGCTACCGCGTAGTTGAGGCGGTCGGCATGGTAGTATTCGGTCATCTTGCGCAGGCGCTGCTTGTAATTGGTTGCCGCGACGATCTGCAGATAGGCTGCCGACGGCAGACGCACCGTGTCGGTCCTGCCCTCGGGATCCTGAACCGTGAGGCGAGTGATGTTGAGACCGTTGCTCTCGAGAACCGAGGCGAGCACCAGCTTGCATTTCCAGCCGTCCCCATATTCGGGAACGACAGTCTTGATTGCTTCGGTCTGCCGTCTGTAGGCGCCGATCGCTTCGAGGGCCGGCGTTATATCCTCCAGGACCGTATCGATACCAAGCTGCGCGGCGACGGTGCGGCCGAGCCTTAGCGAGTCGCCGGAGGAATGGCGCTCCGGCATGAATATCCCGAGGACCTTGTCTTTTCCAAAGGCGCGAACACACAACGCCGCGACGACTGAGCTGTCGATGCCGCCTGAGAGGCCGACAACCACCCCTCGACGTCGCAGGGTGCCAAAGACGTGCTGGCGCAAGATCTGGACGATGCGATCGACTTCCGCGCCAGCGTCGAGCACCAGGGCGTCTTTGCCGAATGTTGAGATCAGGTCGATGGCTTGTACTCCAGTTTGCGAGACTCGGTTGGCGAATAGGTTTGCGCCACCGCTTTCTCGATAAGGGGACGGTTGGTGGCGAGGTGAGGCTCTATGACCAGGTCGATATGGGTGCCGACGATCGGAATCACGTCCAGATGGGCGAAAACGCGATCCCAGCCGATGGCCAGAGTCATTCCGGGTCGAGCACAGCGAAACAGGGTGCCGGTGATCGGCAGCGCCGGCTTCGGCTCTGTCAGCCACTGGAAGAAGGCCCGTGCCCGCAAAACCTCCTGCAGTTCCAGTTTGGTTCTAAAGCTCGTCGCATTGAATTGTCCCTGAGCGTAGCGATCGAGAAACCGGACCAGTTGCGCCTCTCGCCGCATTTTCACGGCGACTTTCGCGAGGGCGCGGCAAGCCATCCGGGAAGCGGATACGCGGTTGGTCCGGATTCGATTGAATGTGCGCGTAAACGTCTCCAAGTAGGCGCTTCGCTCGCCGATGAGGCTGGTGTCGAGGATGCCGAGGAACTTTACAGTTCGCCCCGCGGCCAGCAGCCGCGCCGCAACTTCGAAAGCAACAGCCCCGCCGAGCGAATGGCCAAGAAGTCGTATGTTACCCGAAGGTTGAGTGCGGCGGATCTGCTCGACGGCGGCATCGGCCATGTCGGCGAGGCTGTTTTGCCCGCGCAGTATCAGAGCCAGGGCCGGATACCTGATCGGGGCAACGCGGGTGACCTTGCCCATCGCTGCTGCAAAGGCAGCAAGGCTCGGGCCATAGCCGACCGACCCCGGGAACAGAAAAAGAATGGGAGGGTCGTGCTTCTCGGCGCGCGCGCTTTGGTCGCCTGCCTGTGCAGACACGACCGCCTTGACCATTTCGTCCAGGCTCATCCCGACGGTGAAGGCCTCAAGACCGAGTTCCTGCCCGATAGCGCTTTCGATTTCCATGACGCAGTGCAGCAGCTTCAGTGAATCTCCTCCGGCGTCATCCCAGCGCCCTGCCGCCACCCGCGTATTAAGAATGCTGGTCCATGCCCGCTGGACGACCTGCTGCGCCGTCAGCTTGCCTCGCGGCTCGAGCGGACGCTCGATCGCTGCCGTCTCTCTGGCTGAAAGATCCATGCCTGCAAGTGTCGTAATGTCGACTTTGCCGCTCGGCAGACGCGGCATCTCGGCGATCGTGTGCAACCGCAGGGGACGCAGCGGCGGCGGCAGATTGGACCTGACAAGCTGGCGAAGCTCGTCTGAAAAGGTCGCTTCGGCCGAGCGCCGAGGAACAACAAAGGCGACAAGCTCATTCGCCGCAGCCACGATTGCCACAGCATCCGCAACAGAGGGTGCGCAACGCAGCACCCGTTCGAGCTCGGCTGGCTCGACGCGTCGACCATTGATCTTTACCTGGCGCCCCTTGCGACCGACGATGTGCAGTAGGCCTTGGTCATCAAGTCGAACGAGGTCACCCGTCGCAAAAATCCGAAGGCTTGGATCGTCCGGGTCTGATGTTGCCTGCACAACCGCCCCGTCCTCCCAATGGCCAAGCAAGACATAGGGGCTCCTGATCAGAAGCTCTCCGCGGTGGCCGGGTTGAACGCGGCGGCCCGCTTTGTCGACAATTGCAAAGGTGATGCCAGGCAGTAGCCAGCCAACTGGAACCGAATCTCCATGCTCCGGCCAGTCTCGCGGCAGGAACCATTGCGAGCCCGTGGTCTCGGTTGACGAGTAACCGATCTGGATGAGGCACGTATCGGAGACGGTCTTGCGCAGCAGGGCGATGTCGCTCCACGGCACCTTCTCGCCACCGATCCGGGCGACTCTGAGTGAATGAAACGCTTCCGCAGGTCCGTCTGCCATAAGCGCGCGAAGCAGTGCCGGCACCAGATAGGTGATTGTCACGCCCGCGGATCGCACCAGACGTTGCACGGCGCGCAAGCCGACCGCTTCGACTTCGACCAGATGCAAGGTGGCGCCGGTGAGAAGAGCCGCAAGAATTTCCCGGCACCCGGCGATTGTGGCGGGTCCGGTCAATGGCAGGAAAACATCATCCGAGTTTATGTGGCATGCATCGACATATTGCTGGACCCGGCACAGCAAGCTGCGCTGGCTGTTAACGATGCCTTTGGGCCGGCCCGTGCTTCCTGACGTATAAAGCACGATGGCGGGCGCATCGACCGAGGCGGAATAAGACTGAGGCACTTGCCCACCCTGCGAGGCCGCACTGGTCGACACACCGATCCAACTGACCCGGTGAGGCAAACCTTCGGGTCGGACATTGCCCTCGCCCAGAATAGCTGAGAGTCGCGCCCCGGCCACGATTTCAAGAATCCGCGAGCCAGGATCTCGTGCGTTGAGCGGCACCGAAGGGCGCCCAGCCGCCATGCTTGCCAGCATGGCGATGGGATACCAGGCTGAGTTGGCCTGAAGAATCCCTATCGCCTGTCCATCTGGGACGGCCGCCGCGATCTGGTAGGACAGCGTCTCGACTGACCGGAGAAGCTGGGAATAGGTCAGACGATTGGCGCCGTCGCTGATTGCAAGCTTGTCGGGGTACTGGCGGACGATATTTCTCAGGTGCTCGAAGGCCGCAATGTTGGCAAAATCGGCGCCCAATCTTTGAAATGGGCGCAGTACGGGACCACCCTGATCCAGTGGGTATTGTGGGACACTTGACCAATTATCGGAGGTCGTTGTCTGACAATCCACCGCTAGATCCTGATCCGCGACTTCTGATCCCAAATATGCCGAAGACATGAGTTGCCTACGCTAAGATTAGGGTCACTTATCGCCCCCCGCCCCGATCTTTTCATCGATCATTCTGATGATGCCCTTCGCCTGTTTCGCAAGCCGCGGGCCGAGCCAATCATGCCGAGCTCGCTGGCTGCCGTGGTGCGCATGACACGGCGAGCACTGGCGTTTGTGCCAAGTTGGCAACACCTGTTGGACACATGCCAAGGCGGGATCGAAGACCAAGGCGGGTTGAAGACGGAATTGCCGCTACGCAGGCATATTGCCTATTCTGTGGTTCTCCCGGGCGATACAGGCGATGCTTCGGTGTCGGAATAGCTGCCGGGGACGAAACAATATGCATAGATCTGTCCCCGATTTTCGTCGGTCACACGAATCCAATCCTTTTCCCACGTTCGGAAGGTAATACGCCCGCCCGTCATCATAGCTGCGGCTCTGAACGGACTCGGCGCGTTGACAACGCGCACCGATATAACATCGTCGCCGTCCATACGCTCGACGAGATACGTCTGCATGAAAGCCTCCCCATGCCCCGCTAGATCACCCGCACTTTAACGACGGCTAATCAATTCGGTTGCAACGTGTTTTGCGAAACTTGGAGGCGATGGTTTCCATACCCACCGGCGCCGGGGGTCCCTCCCACTCCGTATCCGTCAGATTTTTCAGCGACGGGAAGCCAGTACAGGTGAAGGCAGGCTGATTCGGGCTATGCCGGCCTTCATGACCACTGCGCCGTGTCGACGATCCGTTGGAGCAGAAGGCCGGATGCTGGAACGTCAATCGTGTTTGGCCAGGAAGCGCCCGACGGCGGTGAGGCACTCGTGCTTTTCCTCGACCTGCGGCATGTGGCTGGAATTCGAGAAGACCAGGCCTTCGACGTAGGGAATAAGATCCAGAAAGGGCTGGACGCAGGCCTCGGTCGCTTCGTCGTAGAAGCCGCGGAAGACCAGGGTCGGCGTCTCGATCCGATGCAGGCGGTCGACGATGGTCCAGTCCCGCATCGTGCCGATGACGTGGAACTCATTGGGACCATTCATGGTGTGATAGACGGTCGGATCTTCCTCGATTGCCGCAAATGTCCGGGCGACCATTACACCGCGGCGCTGCGTTCCGCCGTGCCGATACCCGGCATCGACCGGGCGCGGCGCGGCCGGCTGGTGCTCAAGGGTGACCTGTCCAGCCCGATGAACCCACCCCTCGGGGTGCCGGTTCCACACCCGTTGCCCAGCTGCCACCCCGATCTGCCGCAGCGAGCGCCCGCTTCTCCAAAGCATCGGCGAGGGCCGCCTGGTCGCCTGCCATCATCCAGCCGACGGCTGACGAGGGGAATTCTCGTTCAACGATACGGACCGTCAGCCGTAATCGTAGCTTCGGCGAGAATAGAGGCCGATCTGGACGCCGCACGATCCGGCGCTATGTTGCGCTTCGGCGGCCGGGCATCGCGGATGCCTAATACTAAAGTAACTGTTCTCGCGTTGCCGAGCGATGCTACGATTTGAGGACGGCGGCCGTACAGCGCTGCGTGATTTTGCGCCGGAGAGGATGGAATGTGGGAGGCCACTCTTCGTGTCGCAGCAGGCAGCCGCCGACATGTTGCTCGGTTGTCGACCATAAGGGAGGAAGTCACCAATGAAGCTATCGTACCTGGTCTCGGCCGCGCTTCTTGCAGCGACTGCGATGCCTGCCGCAGCCGCCGAGATTTCCGACGGCAAGGTCAAGATCGGCATTCTCAACGACCAGTCGGGCGTCTATGCCGATTTCGGCGGCAAGTGGTCGGTCGAGGCCGCCAAAATGGCGGTCGAGGATTTCGGCGGCAAGGTGCAAGGGGCGCCGGTCGAGATCGTCAGCGCCGACCACCAGAACAAGCCGGACATCGCCTCCAACATTGCCCGGCAGTGGTATGACACCGAACAGATCGATTCCATCATGGAACTCACCACCTCCTCGGTGGCGCTCGCCGTCCAGGGGATTTCCAAGGAAAAGAAGAAAATTGATATCGTCACCGGCGCCGCGACCACCGAGCTAACCGGTAAACAGTGCTCGCCCTATGGCTTCCACTGGGCCTACGACACGCATTCGCAGGCAGTGGGGACCGGTGGCGCTCTCGTCCAGCAAGGCGGCGACAGCTGGTTCTTCGTCACAGTCGACTATGCATTCGGCTATTCGCTGAAGGAGCAGACCGCAAACTTTGTCGAGAGCCATGGCGGCAAGGTGGTTGGCGAGGTGCGTTACCCGCTCGGCTCGACCGACTATTCATCCTTCCTGCTGCAGGCGCAATCGTCGGGCGCCAAGGTCATCGGCCTGGCGAATGCCGGCCTCGACACCTCCAATTCGATCAAGCAGGCGGCCGAATTCGGTATCGTGCAGGGCGGTCAGCGGCTTGCAGCACTTCTGTTCACGCTGGCCGAGGTGCATGGGCTCGGTCTCGAGGCGGCGCAAGGCGTGGTGCTGACCGAAGGCTTCTACTGGGATCGCGACGACAAGAGCCGCGAGTTCGCCCAGCGGTTCTTCAAGCGCACCAACCGCATGCCGAATATGATCCAGGCCGCCACCTATTCAGCGGTGACACAGTATTTGAAGGCGATCGACAAAGCCGGCACCGATGGAACCGAGGCGGTCGCCAAGGAATTGCATTCGATGCCGGTGAACGACGTCTTTACGGCGAACGGCAAAGTGCAGCCCGACGGCAACATGGTTCACGACATGTATCTTTATCAGGTCAAGTCGCCGAGTGAGAGCACCAAGGAGTGGGACTATTACAAACCCCTCGCCACGATCCCCGGTAACGAGGCGTTCCTGAGCGCCAAAGAGAGCGGCTGTCCCACGGCCGGCGAGTGATTGGCGGACCGATGGCGCCGCCTGAACCGGATCGGCCGCGGGTAGTGCTTTCCGCCCGCGGTTTGCGGCGTGACTTCGCCGGCTTTGTTGCGGTCAGGAATGTCGATCTCGACCTCTACCACGGCAATATCCACGCGCTGATCGGACCCAACGGCGCCGGCAAGACCACCGTGTTCAACCTGCTCACCAAGTTCCTGCCGCCGACCAGCGGCAGGATCGAACTGCTCGGCCACGACATCACTCGCACCTCGCCGGCCAAGGTCGCGCGGATGGGCCTGGTGCGCTCGTTCCAGATATCGGCAGTGTTTCCGCATCTCAGCGTGCTCGACAATGTGCGCGTTGCATTGCAGCGACCGGGCGGGCTCAGCGTTCAGTTCTGGCGCTCGCTGTCGGCGCTCGATAGATTGACGCCGCGCGCCGAGGAGCTTTTGCGGTCTGTCGGTCTCGACGATGCCAAGAACAGGCCCGCCGCCGATCTCTCCTATGGCAGGAAACGTGTGCTCGAGATCGCCACGACGCTGGCGCTCGAGCCGAAAGTGCTGCTGCTCGACGAGCCGATGGCCGGCATGGGGCATGAGGATGTGCGCACGGTTTCCGACATCATCCGCTCCGTTGCCAGGGATCGCGCCGTGCTGATGGTCGAGCACAATCTGACGGTGGTGGCCGATCTTTGCGACTGGATAACCGTCATGCAACGCGGCGAAATCCTTGCCGCCGGCGACTACGCCACGGTCAGCCGCGACGAGCGGGTGAGGATCGCCTATATGGGCACCGCCGATGACTGACGCCGCGCCGCTTCTTGCAGTCCGCGGCCTCAACGCCTGGTATGGCGAGAGCCATGCGCTGCACGGCGTCGATCTGGAGGTCTTTCCAGGTGAAACTGTGACGTTGCTGGGCCGCAACGGCGTCGGCAAGACCACGACATTGCGCGCCATCATCGGGCTGATCCGCCAGCGGACCGGCCAGATTTTTTTCGACGGCAAGGATCTGATGCGCCTGCCATTGCACCGGACCGCGCATCAAGGCATCGGCCTGGTGCCGGAGGAACGCGGCATCTTCGCGACGTTGACCGTGGACGAGAATCTTGTGCTGCCCCCGATCGTCGCCGAAGGCGGCATGAGCGTGGAGGAAATATTCGATCTTTTCCCCAATCTGAAGGAGCGCCGCAACAGCCCCGGCACCAGGCTCTCGGGCGGCGAGCAGCAGATGCTGGCGATCGCGCGCATGCTCAGAACCGGCGTGAAAATGCTGCTTCTCGATGAGCCGACCGAGGGCCTGGCTCCGGTCATCGTGCAGCGCATCGGCGATCTGCTGGCGACGATGAAAAAGCGCGGTATGACGATCCTGCTGGTCGAGCAGAATTTCCGCTTTGCCAGCCGCGTCACCGACCGTTTCTACCTGATGGAGCACGGCAAGGTCGTGGCGGCCTTTCCGGTCGGCGAACTGCCGGATCGCATGACGCTGCTGCATGAAGTGCTGGGTGTATGATGGCGCCATGACGATGATCTTCGGAATACCCGTTCAGGCATTCCTCGGCCAATTGCTGGTCGGCCTCATCAACGGCTCGTTCTACGCAATGTTGAGCCTGGGCCTTGCTGTCATATTCGGCCTGTTGCGCGTCATCAATTTCGCTCACGGCGCGCTCTATATGCTCGGCGCCTTCATCGGTTACCTGCTTCTCACCCGGTTCGGCATCGGCTACTGGCCGGCTTTGATCCTGTCGCCGCTGATCGTCGGCGGCTTCGGCGTCGTGGTCGAGCGCCTGGCGCTGTCGAGGCTTTACGACATCGACCCGCTCTACGGGCTGCTTTTCACCTTTGGCCTCGCGCTCGTGCTCGAGGGGGTATTCCGTTACTACTATGGCGTATCGGGAAGTCCTTATTCCGTGCCGCCGCCGCTGTCCGGCGGCACCAATCTCGGCTTCATGTTCCTGCCCAATTATCGCGGCTGGGTGGTGGTAGCCTCGATGATCGTCTGTTTCGGCACTTGGGCGCTGATCGAGAAGACCAGGCTGGGCTCCTATCTGCGCGCGGCAACGGAGAACCCCGGCCTGGTGCAGGCTTTCGGCGTCAACGTGCCGTTGCTGCTGACCCTTACCTACGGCCTCGGCGCCGCTCTTGCCGGGCTTGCGGGGGTTCTCGCCGCGCCGATCTATCAGGTGAGCCCGCTGATGGGATCTGACCTCATCATCGTCGTTTTCGCCGTTGTCGTTGTCGGCGGCATGGGATCGATCCTCGGGGCGATCGTCACCGGTTACATGCTTGGCCTCGCCGAAGGCTTGACCAAGGTTTTCTATCCCGAAGCCTCCAATCTGGTCGTCTTCGTCATCATGGCCATCGTGCTTCTGGTTCGGCCAGCCGGCCTGTTCGGAAGGGATGCCTGAGATGGCCGAACTGACCCTTCGCGAGACGCGTGCCAAGAATTCCGCACGGCTTGAATGGGCGCTGGTCGGGCTCGGCATCCTGGCGCTGCTGGTGGCGCCTTTCTTCGTCTATCCGATCTTCCTGATGAAGATGCTGTGCTTTGCGCTGTTTGCCTGCGCGTTCAACCTTCTGCTCGGCTACACCGGCCTGTTGTCCTTCGGCCATGCGACGTTCTTCGGCGGGGCGGCCTATTTCACCGCATACGCGGTCAAGGTCTTGGGCTGGCCGCCCGAAGCGGGTATCCTGCTCGGCGTCCTGGGTGCGGCCCTGCTCGGCCTTGTGATGGGCTTCTTTGCCATCCGCCGGCAAGGCATCTATTTCGCCATGATCACGCTGGCGCTGTCGCAGATGTTCTTCTTCTTCTGCGTGCAGGCACCGTTCACCGGAGGTGAGGACGGTATCCAGGGCGTGCCGCGTGGCAGGCTGTTTGGAATGCTCGACCTGAACGTCTCGATCAACATCTATTATTTCGTGCTGGCAGTCTTCCTGATCGGCGTCTTCGCCATCTGGCGCATCATCAACTCGCCTTTCGGCATGATCCTGCGTTCCATCCGGGAAAACGAGAGCCGGGCCATTTCGCTGGGCTATTCCGTCGCCAACTACAAGCTGGCGGCTTTCGTCATGTCGGCGACATTGGCCGGGCTGGCCGGCGCGCTCAAGGCGATCGTTTTTCAGTTTGCCACGCTCACCGACGTCACCTGGCAGATGTCGGGCGAGGTGATCCTGATGACGCTCCTCGGCGGCATCGGCACCATGGTCGGGCCGATCATCGGGGCCAGTCTGGTCGTCGGCCTGGAAAACACGCTCGCCACCTCGAGTTTTCCGGTGACCATCGCCACCGGCCTGACCTTCATGGTCTGCGTGCTGGTTTTCCGGCGCGGTATTGTCGGTGAGGTTTATGCGCGGTTTCTCGGGCCAAAGGGTGACGCGAAAGACTGAACGGCTCAGTTCCGCCTCGCTACGCGATGCGTAAGCCTTGCGCGTCGAGAAGCACGCAGCCCAGCGGATCGAAGCAGACATCGACCATTTCGCCTTCACGCAGCGGCTGGCCGTCGATCAGCGTGTTGGCGCGCACCAGCGTGCCGGCGCCGATGTCGATCTCGTAGACCGCATTGCCGCCGAGATAGGAGGTCGAAACGACCCGTCCCGCCAGTCTGTTGGCAGCACCGTCGGCACTGACGGTAAGCTTCTGCGGGCGAACGACGACGGTGACCGCGCTGCCGGTCGCGAGCGCCTTCGGCGCGGCCGCCTTGACGACGTGGCCGCTGGCCAGCGCGATCGTCGCCATCTTGCCGTCCATCACTGTCACGCTGCCAGGCAGCATGTTGGCCTTGCCAAGGAAATTGGCGACGAATGCGGTGGCCGGCTGGTCATAGACCTGCGCGGGGGAGCCGATCTGCTCGATCAGGCCGGCATTCATGACAACGATGTGGTCGGACATCGACAAAGCTTCTTCCTGGTCGTGCGTCACGAAGATAGCGGTGATGCCCGTCTCCCTCTGGATTTTCTTGATCTCGACGCGCATGTCCTCGCGCATGTTGGCGTCGAGTGCCGACAAGGGCTCGTCCAGCAGCAGCACTTCCGGCTCGAAGACGATGGCGCGGGCCAGTGCGATGCGTTGCTGCTGGCCGCCAGAGAGCTGTGATGGCAGCTTTGTCTCACTGCCGGGCAGCCGCACCATGTCCAGCGCCTTCTTGACCCGGCGCACGATTTCCGGTTTCGGCACGTTTCGATATTTCAGGCCGAATGCGACGTTGTCGAAGACGTTCTTGTGCGGAAAGAGCGCGTAGTTCTGGAACACCAGACCAATGTTGCGCTTGTAGATCGGGATGTCGTCGACCCGCTTTCCGCCGATCGAGATCTGGCCGCTGGAGATGTCGACCAGGCCCGCGATCGATCGCAGGATCGTCGTCTTGCCGCACCCGGACGGCCCCAGCAAGGTGACGAAACTACCCTTGCGGATCGCCAGTGAAAAATCGCGCACAGCGGCGAACTTGCCATAAAAAATATCGATGTCGCGAAACTCGACCGCAGGCTTTCCTGTCGGCTGCCTCTCGCCTTGGGCGAGCGGGTCGCCAGCGGCCCCGGCCGACGCAGGCCGAGGCCGCTGGTCGTGGCTGTCGTCGTCATGCACCTTTCGACACCCTGTCCCATTGCTTGGTCCAGGCGTCTTCGTTCTTCGCCCAGTAGAGCGGATCGGCGAAGGTCAACGACTTCATCGATCCGGTCGGATCGAAGGCCGGAAGTGCCGCGATCTTGTCGGTCAGCTTCACCTTGGTCGGGTCAAGCGATGGCGGATAGTTCTGGCCCTCGGCGACGGCGATCGACGTTGCCGGATCCAGCATGAAGTTGATCAGTTCCTCGCATTCGGCCATGGGCGAACCCTTGAGCACCAGCATGTCCTCCATCCACGCGTATGAGCCGGCAGGGTCGAGATAGCCGATTGGCTGGCCCTGCTGCTGCAGGGCGGCGACACGTCCTGACCAGGCGTCGGTGACGACGATCTCGTTTCGCGACAGGAGGTCCATCAGTTCCGCGCCGGAACTCCAGAACTTCTTGGCCAGGTCGCGGGTCTCGCGAACCTTGGCCCAGATGGCATCCATGTCCTGGATGTTGTTGGGATCCTGTTTCGTCTGCAGCGCCGCATACCAGACGCGCGTCGTCATATCGGCGTAGCCGCCGATCTTGCCGGCATATTTCTTGTCGGTAAGCAGGTTGGCGCCCTTTTCCTTGGCTTCCTCCGGCGAGATGACCTTGTTGTTGTAGGCGATGCCGGTGGTGCCGTAATCATAGGGCACAGCCGACAGCTTTGGCGTGATCTTGCGGAACGGCTCGATCATGGCGGTCAGCACATTTGCCATGTTCGGGATGTTCGCCTCGTTGATCTCCGAATTGAAACCGCCATTGACGTATTTAATGTAGTAGTTGACGCCGGAAGAATGGACGATCTGGAAGTCGCCCGGCTTCGACGTCTTGATCTTGGTGATGATCTCGTTCTCGTCGCCAAAGGTGCCCTGGACGACCTTGACCTTGGACTTGGCGGTGTAGGGCTGGAACGCGTACTTATCGATCGCTTCCTGCACCACGCCGCCCCATCCGTCGAAGCGCACTTCCGAAACCGCGGCCAGCGCCCGTCCCATCCAGGGCATGGAAAGTCCGGTGGCGGCGGCAGCGGCGGCCGTCAGCGTCAGGAATGATCGCCGGCTGATGTCGCCATCGGCATATCGTTCGTTGAGCCGTTCCAGTCGTTTGGTGGTTGTCACTTTCATTTCCGTTCTCCCATTTTCATTTTCACTTGCCTGCCTTGAACCAGGTGAGGCTTTGCAGGATGAGCCCGCCAGCCAAGGGAATGCCGACCGTCAAAAGGATCATGACGGTTCCGAGCGCGTTCACCTCGGGGCTGATCGAGATCTTCAGCATCGAAAGGATTTGCGTTGGCATGGTCTCGACGCCCGCCGGCCGCCAGAACAGGCTGGCCGAAGTGTTGTCGAACGAAATCGTGAAAGCGAGCAGGACGCTGGCAAGCACTGCGGGAATGAGCAGCGGCAGCGTAATCTCGCGGAATGTCGACACACGCGGCGCCCCGAGCGACAGCGCCGCCTCCTCATAGGAACGTTTTATGCCGACCATGCGCGCCTGGACGATCAGCACCACGTAGGGGAGCGTGAGCAGAATGTGGCCGAGCACCAGCAGCGTCATGCTGCGCGGCTGGTCGACGGCTTTGATCATGACCAGCAGGCCGACGCCGAGTATCGTTTCGGGGACCAGCGCGGGAAGAATGACAAGTGTGTTGATCGCCTGCTTGCCACGAAACTCGAAGCGCACCAGCGCCAATGCCGCCATGATGCCGAGCAGCGTCGTCACCGTCGCCGTTACCAGGGCAATCCACATCGATGTCCGGAAGGCGTCGAGAACCGGCTCGTTGGTGAGCAGCTTCTCATACCACCGCAAGCTGAAGCCGGTGAGGGGAAAGCCGCCGAACATCGAGGCGTTGAAGGAAAGCACGACCGTGGCGAGGATCGGCGCAAACATGAAGACGTAGACGCACACCGTGACCACGCCGGTCAGCCGCCAGGCCCATCTGCCTTCGCGATCGGGATGATCCGCTCTCATGCGCTGAGGCCCTTCATGATCTGCGACAGGCCCATATAGCGGCTGTAGGCGGCAGCGGCGGCGCCGAGCAGGACGAACAGGACGATGGAAAGCGTTGCGCCCATCGGCCAATTGAGCTGCCCCATAATGGTATCGTAAATCAGGTTGCCGAACAGCGCATCGCGGCTACCGCCGAGCAGCTGCGGCGTCACATAGGAACCGGCCGCCAGCACGAAGCAGAGCAGCAGCCCAGCGCCCAGCCCCGGCATCGATAGTGGCAAGGTCACTTCGCGGAACGCCTGCGCGCTGGTACAGCCCATCGAGCGGGCGGCGGCGATCAGCGTGCGGTCGATGCTTTCCAGGCTGACATAGACGTTCAGGATCATGTAGGGCAGCAGAAAATGCAGCAGCCCCATGATGACGGCGCCCTCGGTGTAGAGCATCGGCAACGGCTCGTTGATGACGCCCAGCCTGATGAGCGCGACGTTGATCAGCCCCTGTTCGCCAAGGATGTGGATCCACGAGAACGTCCGGATGGTGAAGCTGATCCAGAACGGCACGATGAGCAGCAGCAACAACAGCCATTTATGCCTAAAGGTCGTGGCCCAGATGAAATAGGCGGGGAAATAGCCAAGGATCGCGCAGATCACCGCGGTGATGGCGCCGACGCGAACGGTCTTCCAAAGAAAGCCGTGATAGTAGCTGTCGGTGAGGAATTCCTTCCAGTTATCGAAGGTCAGCACCGCCGACTCAACTCCGGCGGTGACGAAGGTGAAAAACGTGTAGACCGTCATCATCGCGATCGGCAGCAGCAGAAGCAGGGTAAGCAGTATAAGCACAGGCGCGACGAGGACCCAGGCCAGTCGCTGATCGTATAATTTCCACCCTTTGGTCACGACCCGTCCACACCAATTTATGTGCAAGCCGCCATCACCGGGGCTCGGCTCGGGACTAGATTGGGCGATTGGCGTTCAGGTGTCCACTCCGCATATGACTCCAGCACAAACTCTGTGCAGGGCCACTGGTTGACCCTCGCCCTGCCGGATTCAACAAATTGCCCGGCGTTCCGCCTGCGCATTGATTAAATCAGCTATCTCGATATACAGGGTAAATTTCGGATATGGATTTCGCATGGGCCGGGCAATTTCATGAGTCGCAATTTTCTGGTGATTGAACCTGAGGAAGGCATTGCCGTGCTAAAAGGGCTTGCCTCCTCGGCGCGGATCTCGATGCTGAAACTGCTGCATGAAAAGGGGCCGATGAATATCAACGAAATCGCCGCCGTGCTGTCGCTACCGCAGTCGACCGTCTCGACCAACATCCAAGTGCTGGAGGATGCGGGGCTGATCCGCACCGAGAACCTGAAAGCGAAGAAAGGCAGTCAGAAAATCTGTTATCCGACGGCCGAAGAAGTGCTCGTCGTGTTCAAGAGCGAATATCGTGCGGTCAAGAACGACGCGATCGAAGTGTCGATGCCGATCGGGCTTTACACCGGCTTCGAGGTTACCGCGCCCTGCGGCCTTTGTTCGCCGGACGGCATCATCGGCCTGCTCGATGTGCCGAACACTTTCCTCGATCCGGACCGCATGAAAGCCGGTTTGCTGTGGTTCACGCGCGGTTTTGTCGAATACCAGTTTCCCAACAATGCCAAGCTCGCCAATGCCGAGATCACCGGACTCGAAGTGGCGATAGAGCTGTCCTCGGAAGTGCCGGGCACCAGCGCCGATTGGCCCTCGGACATTACGCTGACGATCAATGGCGTCGATGTCGGCACATGGACGTCGCCGGGGGATTTCGGCGACAAGCGCGGCGTCTTCACGCCCTCCTGGTGGAAGCTCAAGGGCTCGCAATACGGTAAGCTGAAGAACTGGCGAATTGCCAATGACGGCACCTATGTCGACGGCCTCAGGATTTCCGAAACCGGTCTCGCCGCACTCGATCTGAAGAGCCATCATTCAATCCGCGTCCGTATCGGCGTCAAGGACGACGCCAAGCGCCCCGGCGGGATCAACATTTTCGGCAAGGGCTTTGGAAATTACGATCAGGACATCCTGCTCAGGATCAAAACTGGTTGATATCATGAAACCGGGTTCTGAAGATAACTTAGCAATTTCAACTAGCTGGCTTTCTGCCGCGCCAAAGCGTTCGTCTAATTGTCCTACATTTGGCTATTTTGGCTTGACGAAGGGCTGTCAATCCCGCTTTGATATCGGGCAAGATGATTTAAATCATCATTTTTGATATCGATGGGAGGAATGCATGAAGGCAGCCGTTACGGCTCATCCGCATTATGTTGTCTCGGAAATCGATCCGAGGCTCTACGGATCCTTCATCGAGCATCTGGGGCGGGCAGTTTACACCGGCATCTATGAGCCCGGCCATCCGACAGCGGATGCCAACGGCATGCGTCAGGACGTCATCGATCTCGTCAGGGAACTCAATGTTCCGATCGTCCGCTATCCCGGCGGCAATTTCGTCTCGGCCTACAATTGGGAAGACGGCATTGGCCCCAAGGAAGAGCGCCCGGTGCGGCTCGACCTCGCCTGGCACACGTCGGAAAGCAACGAAGTCGGCCTGCATGAATTTGCCGATTGGTGCACCTGCGCCAACACCGAGATGATGCTTGCCGTTAATCTCGGCTCGCGCGGCCTCGACGAAGCCCGCAACCTGCTGGAGTACGCTAACCATCCCGGCGGCAGCAAATGGAGCGACAAGCGCATAGCCAACGGCCGCAAGGAGCCCTTCGACGTCAAGCTCTGGTGCCTCGGCAATGAAATGGATGGCCCCTGGCAGATCGGCCACAAGACCGCGGACGAGTATGGCCGCCTGGCGCATGAGACAGCCAAGGCCATGCGCGCCTTCTCCAAGTCACTCGAACTGGTGGTCTGCGGCTCTTCGAACGCCAAGATGCCCACCTACCCTGAATGGGAAGCGACGGTTCTCGACCATACCTACAACGAGGTCGACTACATCTCGCTGCACATGTATTTCGACAACGAAGCCAACGACGCTCCGAACTATCTCGCCATGAGCGAAAAGCTCGACGCCTACATTGTCTCGGTCGCCGGCGTCATCGACTATATCAAGGCCAAGAAGCGCTCCAACAAGCAGGTTTACATCTCGTTCGATGAATGGAACGTCTGGTACCATTCCAAGGAACAAGACAAGAAGATACTCGGCGGTAGCGACGGTTGGCCGTTCGCCCCGCCGTTGCTCGAAGACATCTATAATTTCGAGGATGTGCTGCAGGTCGGCCTGATCCTCAACACCTTCATCCGCCGTTCCGACGTCGTCAAGATCGCCTGCCTGGCACAACTGGTCAACGTCATCGCGCCGATCATGACCGTTCCGAATGGCCCGGCATGGCGGCAGACGATTTTTTATCCGTATCTGTTTGCTTCCAACTATGGCCGCGGCAATGCGCTGGATCTCAAGGTGGAAAGCCCGACCTACAGATCCAGCGTTGCGGGCGACGTCGCCTATGTCGATGTTGCCGGCGTGCACGACAGGCAAACCGGCCACGTCACCTTCTTCGCCGTCAACCGCCATTCGAGCGAGGCAATCGAAACAGTGGTCGACCTCTCCGGCTTCGGCGCGGCGGAGATCGTCGATCACCAGGTGATGGCACACGCCGATCTGAAAGCCGTCAATTCGGCCGAAAACCCTGGCAATGTCAGCCCCAGGAAGGGTGAGGGCGCCGCAGTCGCCGGCGGCAAACTAAACCTGTCGCTGCCGGCGTATTCCTACCAGTTCATACGCCTGAGGCTCTGAGTTCGGGCGGATCATCGAGAAAGCGCAAACGCTGAGGAGGAGCGTCGACGTGACGGCCGATATCGAGATCAGGAACGTGAGCAAGCAGTTCGGTGCCATGACGGTGCTGGATCACCTGTCGCTCTCCATAAGGGCACGCGAATTCATCGTGTTCCTGGGGCCGTCCGGCTGCGGAAAATCGACGCTTCTTCGGATGATCGCCGGTCTTGAAGCTGTCGATAGCGGCGAGATTGCCATCAACAACGAGCGCATCGATCATCTGCCGCCGGGCAAGCGCGGCATTGCGATGGTGTTCCAGTCCTATGCGCTTTATCCGCATATGACGGTGCGCGACAATATGGCCTTCGGCCTTGCGAATATCGGCGTACCAGGCAAGGTCATCGAGGCGCGCATCAACGAAGCCGCCCGCATCCTCGAAATGCCGCATCTGCTCGATCGCAAGCCGGGCCAGCTCTCCGGGGGTCAGCGGCAGCGCGTCGCGATCGGCCGTGCGATCGTCAAGGAGCCGAAGGCCTTCCTGTTCGACGAGCCGCTCTCCAATCTCGATGCGGCGCTGCGCACCCGAACCCGCATCGAGCTTGCCCAGCTTCACCAGCGGCTGCAATCGACGATGATCTTCGTCACCCACGACCAGGTCGAGGCAATGACGCTGGCCGACCGCATTGTCGTCATGAACAATCGCAAGATCGACCAGATCGGTACCCCTATGGAGATCTACGAACGCCCGGCGACCAAATTCGTCGCGGGTTTCGTCGGTGCGCCGGCGATGAACTTCGTCGATGCGATACTCGACAGATCGGGCAAGAACGCCACGGCCAGATTTGCGGACGGCATCTCGGTGCAGACCGAGATCGCCTCCAGCCAATTGGCCGACGGCAACTACACTTTCGGCATCCGTTCGGAAGACGTGCGCATCGTTGCCGCCGGACAGGGCAATGCCGACGGCGTCGTCGATGTGCTCGAGCGGCTCGGCGAACGCACCCTGATCTACGCGCGGCTGGGCGATGGCCAGCAGATCGTCGGCTCCGATGCCGGCAACAGCCGCGTCGCCGTCGGCGACAGAATCGGGCTCGCCTTCGACGGCCAGAAATCGCATCTGTTCAACGAGACCGGCCGAGCCTGGCATGCGAGGGAGGCCTGAGATGGTTGACCGGCTGGCGACGTCCCCGACCGCGACGCTTGCTGTCGGCGTCAGAGCCCCTACCGCCGACATCTATGCGCCGCAATGGCGAAACTTCATTTTCGTTGCGCCATTCTTGTTCTTCTTCACCACGCTGCTGCTCTTCCCGCTGCTCTGGGGGATGTGGCTGAGTTTCCACAAGGCCGACACGTTTTCGTCCGGAAATTTTGTCGGTCTCGGCAATTACGCCAGGCTGTATCACGACAAGGTCTTCCTGCAATCGATCTGGAATACCTTCTACTTCGTGCTTCTGACGGTGCCGACGCTGGCGCTGATCGGGCTTTTCCTGGCGCTTTGCCTCAAGCGCCGCACGCGCACTGCCGCGGTTTTGCGGACGCTGTTCTTTTCCTCGTCGGTGCTGTCGGTCACCATCGTCACGCTGATCTGGCGCATCGTCTTCATTCCGAATGTCGGCCTGTTGTCGACGATCTACGGATGGTTCGGCGCAACCGCACCGGCCTTCATTTCCGATCCCAGCCTTGCGATGATCGGCATCGCCATTGCCACCATCTGGTGGTGCATCGGCCTGCCGATGATGCTCTTTCTCTCGGCGCTCCAGCAGATTCCACAGGATATTTACGAGGCGGCAGCGCTGGACAATGCCAATCGCTGGCAGACGCTACGCTCGATCACGCTGCCGTCGATCAAGCGGACCTTCATCCTGGTGATCATCATCCAGATCGTGCTGCAATTCCAGCTGTTCGGCCAGGCCTGGCTGATGACGCGGGGCGGTCCGAACAACCTGACCAAGCCGATCGTGCTCTACATCTACGATACCGCATTCCGTCGCTGGGATCTCGGCCTGGGCGCCGCGGCATCGGAAATCCTGTTCATCCTCATCCTGGTCGCGGCCATGGCCCAGTACCTGGTGACACGCAGCAGGGGAGACCAGGCATGAGCGCCACAGCTTCCATCAAGGGCCGGGCATTTGGCGACCATTTGTTATTGGCCCTGGTCATCCTGCTTTCGATCGTCATGATCGCGCCGGTTCTGTGGGTCATCGGCCTGTCGCTCAAGGACAATACCGAGCTGATGGCCGATCCGAATTCGGTGTTTCACGCGCCCTATACGCTGAAGAACTACATCAACACCGTCGGCACCTCGTCGGTGTTCATCTGGGTGCGCAACAGCATCATCGTCTCGGGCGGATTGACGCTCGGCACGTTGATCCTGTCGTCGCTCGCCGGCTACGGCTTTGCACGGCTGAATTTCCCCGGCCGAGACGTGCTGTTCGTGATCGTGCTGTTCGGCCTGGCGGTCCCGGAACAGGCCGTGCTGGTCGCCCGTCACCAAATTTTCAGCATGCTGAAGTTCCACAACACCTATCAAGGGCTCATCCTGCCGGGCCTTTCGGCTCCGTTCGGCGTCTTCCTGATGACCCAGTATTTCAAGGCCATCCCGAAGGAGCTGGACGAAGCCGCCATGCTCGATAACGCCAGCCGGCTCAGGATTTTCTGGAAGGTGCTTCTGCCGCTCACGCTGCCTGCGCAGGCGACGCTCGGCATCTTCACCTTTCTCGGCGCGTGGAACGACTACTTCTGGCCGCTGATTTCGGCGACGAGGAAGGACATGTTCACGCTGACGGTCGGCATGGCCTCGACCCAGACCAATTTCGCCCAGTCCGAAGGCATCGGCTTCCTGATGGCGCAGGCGGTGTTCGCCGGTGCCCCGATCCTGATCGTCTACCTGTTCTTCCAGAAATACATCGTCACGGCGGTCTCCGGCGCTGCGGTGAGATAACGAAGATAGCCTGACGGCCGGGGGAATGCGCAGCGATTGAAGCACGAAAGCCAATCCAGGGTGGAGCGGCGGAAACTCAGTAGGAGGAACTGATATGAAACTGAAAAAAATACTGTTTGCCGCAGTCTCTGCGGGCGCAATGCTGCTCGCAGCTCCAAGCTTCGCGGCCACCGAACTGAGCGTGCAGCGCTTTTTCGGCGCCTGCGATGCTGATTTCGGCACCAACACCGATGCCACCAAGGCCGTTGGCGAATGCGGCATCATCACCTCGCTGATCAACAAGTTCAACGCCGACAATCCCGATGTCCACGTCAACGTCACCACCGTGGAATGGCCCGGCTATGATCAGCTGACCGCCCAGTTCGCTTCAGGCGACGCTCCGGACATCGTCACGATCCATGAATCCGTACTGTCGGATTATCAGTCGAAGGGCCTGTTGATGCCGCTCGACGATCTCTTGAAGTCGGTCGGCGTGACACCCGACGCCTTCACCGACGCGGCACGCAATGGCGCCACCAAAGACGGCAAGATCTATGGTCTGCCGATCGACAGCTGGACGATGCTCTATCACGTCAACATGGATCTTTTCAAACAAGCCGGCCTCGTCAATGCAGACGGCACGCCGATTTTTCCAAAGTCGCCCGAGGAACTGCTCGCCCAGGCCGAACAGTTCAAGCAGAAGACGGGCAAGCCTTATTTCGTCCAGAACCTGGCCAATGAGACTGCACTCTACACACGCAACCTCTACACCTATCTTTTCCAGCAGGATTCCGATTTCTTTGCCGATCCGAAGCATGTGAAATTGAATACGCCGGAAGCCAAGAAGGTCGTCGAGATGTACAAGGCGATCTTCGAGAAGGGCTACACCACCAAGGATCTCGACTATGGCGGCTCGATCAACGCCTTCCTTGCCGGCGAGGGTGGCGTCCATCTCAACGGTACGTGGGTGGTCGGCGATTACAACGCCCAGTCCGAGACCAAGGGGACGGCGCTCAACAAGGGCGGATATGCGGTCTATCCGTATCCGCAGCTGTTTGGCGGCGCCCATGCGCAATATGCCGACGGCCACACCTGGGCCGTTTCGCAGAAAGACCGCACGCCTGAACAGATCGCGGCTATCGGTAAATTCCTGAAGTTCTTCGCCGACAACGACTTCGAATGGTCGCGCACCGGCCACTTGCCAGCCTACAAGGCCGTCATCACCTCGGACGCCTTCAAGGCACTGCCGCATCGCAACACAATCTCTGCGGTCGCTGATCTCGGCAAGCCGCTGCCGTCCGCCGTACAGCGTCAGTTTGCGATCCAGGACATTATTGGCGAAGAGATGAGTGCAGCAATCAGTGGCCAGAAGGACGTCGACACCGCCCTTGCCGACATGGAAAGCCGCGTCAACGAATTGCTCGCCAACATTTGACCACGGGTTTCGAAAGGCCCTCCCAAGGCCCCCCGCGGCTGGAAACGGCCGCGGGGTTTTGGTGAGGGAGTGGTTACTGTCCTCGACTTGCGAGAACTTGCCGGTGGCGACCGGCTCAAGCACACCAACCACGGCGCCGCAATTTCGGCAGCAGCCGACGCAAGCCCTGACTGGAGGGTTTCGTTAGAACGCCGCGGCCATGGGCATTGCGACTTTGTTGGGGATCTGGATGTCGATCTCCAATCTCGACGTCGTTTCGCCGTGATCCATGCTTACCTGCAGGAAATCCTGGTCGACCTGAACATGCCGGGCGATCACCGCCATGATCTCCTCGCGCAACACGGAGACGAGATCGGGCTGGTTGCGGCTTCGACGCTCGTAAGCCAACAGCAGTTGCAAGCGCTCGCGCGCCACGGGCGCGCTGCCGCGGCGCTTGAAGATATCGAGCAGGTTCATGCTGCCCTCCTTCCCAACAGCCGGTCGAGGAGGCCCCTCCGTTCGAAAGGCAGAATGACCGGCAGGTCCTCGCCCTCGAGTCTTCTTGCCGCGTCGATATAGGCGCGTGCGGCGGGGTTGGTGTTTTCGCTGAGCGTAACCGGCGCGCCCACATTGGATGCGCGCAGCACGTCCTGGCTCTCGGGAATTATTCCCAGCAGAGGCGTGGACAGGATCTCGAGAACGTCATCAATGCTGAGCATCTCGCCGCGGGCAGCGCGGGCAGCGTCGTAGCGCGTGACGAGGACGTGTTTGGCAATCGATTCACCTTGCTCGGCTTTCATCGTCCTGGAGTCGAGCAGGCCGATGATGCGATCGGAATCGCGGACCGAGCTCACTTCCGGGTTGGTAACGATTACCGCCTCGTCGGCAAAGCGCATGGCAAGTTGCGCGCCCCGCTCTATGCCGGCCGGGCTGTCGCAGAAGACGTAGTCGAAAACCGATCGCAGCTTGTCGATGACATCGGCGACTCCTTCCTCGGTGAGAGCATCCTTATCGCGCGTTTGCGAGGCCGGCAGCAGGAACAGCGTTTCGAGCCGCTTGTCACGGATCAGCGCCTGCGAGAGCTTGGCGGTTCCCTGAATGACGTTGACGATATCGAAAACAACGCGCCGCTCGGCGCCCATGATCAGATCGAGGTTGCGCAGCCCGACATCGAAGTCGACGAGGGCCACCCGCTTGCCGGTTTTCGCGACCGCGGCGCCGAGAGCGGCCGTCGAGGTCGTCTTGCCGACACCCCCTTTGCCGGATGTGACAACCACTACCTTGCCCATATTTGTGCCTCCAATGTTGTTAGTTGAGCGGTGCGACGCAAAGTGCGCCGTCCTCGAGAAAGGCCTGTACCGGCCTTCCTCGCGAGGAGGCGTCCATCTCCTCGGCGGTGCGGTACCAGCCGTCTACCGCCAGAAGTTCGGCTTCATTTTTCCGGCAAAAGATGCGAGCTGCGGAATTTCCCGTGGCGCCGGCGAACGCACGTCCACGCAACGTGCCGTAGACGTGGATCGATCCTCCGGCGATGATCTCGGATCCGGAACTGACGGAGCCGACAATGACCACGTCGCCATCGGGGTGAAAGATCGACTGGCCGGAGCGGATCGGTGCCTTGATCATCAATGAGTTCGGCGCCTGCGGCTCTTCCGTCTTGGCCTCAGCGGCGGCCTTCGGGTTCGGCTGCGCGTAAAGCGCATCAGCGGTGGCCTCCTTGGTGCCAACGAGGAGCGGCGGCAGATCGGCATCAAGAGCAACGTTGCCATCGACCTCGATCGCGTAAATGCGAATCCCGCGCTCCGCGAGTTGTGAGACAAGATCCCGCATCTCGCCCACCTCGGGCTTGAACATGGTCAGATCGAGCACAACCGGGCGGCCGGCAAAGAAGCCGGGAGAGTTTTCGGTCCAGTGATCGAGGCTTTGCAGCCATTCCCCTAGCGGGGCCTCAGGGGTGAGGGTGAAGGCTACAAACGAGCGCGCTCGAAAGCGTATGGACTTGTTTTGGATGGGAGCGACGCAGGTCACAGAGGCGAGTCCTTACTGATTGGTTAAGGCTAGCCCGGCATGGTTAACGAAAAGTTAATGGCGGCTGCCCGAGGCGTTGGCGGAGGCATTCTTTTTGCCTCCGATCGTCCCGCCGGCGACCTGCTTCCGGTGCAAGACGAGGTCCTCCTCGCGGCTGCCTGGAGGCGCCTCCAGTTCACGAAGTCGGCCGACCGGTATATTGTTGTCGGAATGCCGGGCCTATTAAGGAGTTATCGGTTTGACAAGCGTTGCCAAGGGGCCTGTCGCGGATCGCGGTCGCGCTACCTATGACCTTGGCGCGACCGCCATCTTTGCTTCCAAATCAGACCCGCGCTTTCACTATTGCCTGTATGTGCCTCCCGCGGTTGGAGAAGGGGCCAAAGTCGACCTGATGGTCGCCGTCCATGGCACCGGCCGCACCTCTTTTCTTGGATTCCGCGACGCGTTTTCCGAGTTCGGACGCTGGAACGGCTGCGCCGTGTTGTGTCCGCTGTTTCCGATCGGCGTTCTCGGGGACGATGCCCGCAGTGGGTACAAATATATGCTCGAGGGCAACATACGCTACGATCAGGTGCTGCTCGCCATGATTGAGGAGGTCAGCGCCAAATACAGTCAGGATTGGAGCCGCTTTGCCATGTTCGGATTTTCCGGCGGCGGGCATTTCACGCATCGTTTTGCTATCCTGCATCCCGACAGGCTCTGGGCGGCCTCAATCGGCGCGCCAGGCTCGGTGACCTTACTCGATCCGACGCATGACTGGTGGGTGGGCATTCGCGATCTGCCGGAGAAGTTCGGCATCACCTTCGATGCCGCAGCGCTGGCAAAAGTGCCTTTCCAGATGATCGTCGGCGACGCTGACCTGGAGACTTGGGAAATCACTCATGTGCAAGGCAGCACCCATTGGATGCCAGGCGCCAACGATGCCGGGCGAACACGGCCGGAACGCCTCATGGCCTTGTGTCGATCGTTCGAGGAGGCGGGTGCGCGCGTGCGCTTCGATTTGCTGCCAGGCGTATCTCATGAACGGGACGCGGTTCTCGATTCGGTCAAGGACTTCCTCGCCCAACAACTCAAGGAACGAGGAAACGCCCGACCATGAGCCGCTGCGCTCCAGCTTGTGAAGAGATTACGGCAATCAAGACCCGCCCGCGTCGATCGCATCCAACCGCGATCTGCTGGCCGTGCGCGACAACTAGAGCAACGCTTCGTAGCGATCGCCGATCTTGTCGACTGTGAAATCCAGCGCCCTGTTTCTCAGCACGGCAGCAGGGATGGGGTGATCCAGCATTTCGGCCATCGCCTTCGCAAGGGCTGCGGCGTCACCGACCGGCACCAAGGCGCCGAAGCGGCCGTCACCGAGTATTTCTCGCGGGCCATGCGGGGCATCGGTGGAGATTACGGGGACACCTGCAGCCATGGCCTCGACCAACACGTTGCCAAAGCCTTCGCTGGTCGATGACAGAACGAACAGATCGGCTGCGGCATAGCAAGCTGCGGGGTCGTTGACGTAGCCGGCAAAGAGCACGTGCGCGCCGATGCCGGTCTCTTCGGCATAGGCGTGCAATTCGGCAGCCAGCGGACCTTCGCCGAAGATGACAAGCCGGGCAGGGCGGCCGGCGCGCAGGGCAGCGAAGGCCCGCAGCAAAGTCCGGTGGTCCTTGACCGGCACCAGGCGTCCGGCGGTGGCGATGACGGGGCCATCGCCCATCGCCGCCAACGCTGCCTGCCAGGCATAGGAAGTCCCCTGCGGTGCTTCAGCCGGCGGCAGCGGGTTGTTGATGACGACGACCTTGGATTTGGGGAAGCCGCGGGCGATGATGTCACGGCCGACACCCGCCGAAACGGCGATGGCTTTGGTTGCACGCGCTGCAACCAGCGCGGAAAGCCCGATCGCCAGTCTCGCGCCGAGGCCGCTGGCAGGCAGCGAGGCGGCCGCGTGGAAACTTGGAAAGAATTTTGCCCGGCTTCTGGCCAACATGAGTGACAGCGCCATCACCAGATTGGCGAATTCCGGGGCACTATAGACCGCATCAGGATCAAGGCGGCGGAACAAATTTGCGCTTCGCACGATGCCTTTCAGCGTCGCCGACTTGGCGTAACCCTCGCCGCGCAAGAGAAGGCCGAAGTCGACCAGATGCACGGCAGCGGAACGCAGCGCGGCGTTAGGGCCTTCCGCGTTCCAGGTAAAAAGCGTGACCTCGTGGCCACGCGACGCCAGTTCATTTGCCATCAGGACGAAGACACGTTCGGCGCCGCCGCCCCTCAGGCTGGCGATGTGGAAAACGATGCGCTTCACCATGCCTTGCTTCAGGCTCGGCTGGCGGCAAGGCCTGATCGGTTCGGCGGCCGACGCATGTCGCGGATGATGCCCATGCCGATGGCCAGCAGCATGCCCAGGGCAAAGCCTGCGAACGCTCCTGCGCCTGCTACCAGGGCAGTGCGCGGGGGCCATGAGCGCGCGGGCGGGGGCACCGCGGTCGAAATCACCTGTACGTTTGTCGTGTCGATCTGCTCGCGCTCGCTGATTTGGCGTGCACGTGACAGGAAACTCTCATAGACGGCTCTCTTCGAGGCGGCATCGCGTTCAAGTTCACGCAGGGCGACTTCGGACTCGCTGTCGGTGAAAACATTGCTCTTCAGATCGTTCATCCTGGCGTTGAGAGAAGCCAACGAGGCCCTGGCCTTGTCCAGGCTGGCCTTTGCCGTGCCGACGGTGCGGGAGAACTCGGCCCGGAGTTGCGAGTTGACGGTCTCGAGTTCCGTCCTGAGTCTGACAATCGTCGGGTGACGCGGGCCGAAGGTCATCGACTGTGAGTCGATCTGCTGCCGCAGGCTGTTTGACCTGTCGCGCAGCGCTGCGAGCGCTTCCGAAACCGTGGGGTCGGGATTGGCCCCATTGATGCCGGAGGCAACCAGGGCGTCGTAGCTTGCCTGCGCGGCGATGACGCGCGATTGCGCATCGACGATTTCGCCATTGAGCTGCGTCATTGTCTGCGAACTGACAAGCTGGCCATTGCTGGAGGACAGATTGTGGCTACGCCTATAGCTCTCGACCTTCTCTTCGGCAGCCTGCACGTCGCTCTTGAGTTGGCCAAGCCGGCTGTCAAGGGCTGCCGCGGCACGGCTGGCGCCGGCAGCTTCGGCCTTGGCCAGTTCTTCCTGGAAGTTTTTGACTAGGGCCTGCGAGATCAGGATCGCCTTGGCGGTGGTTTCCGCAGATACCGAGAGGGTTGTGACGAACGATGTCGGGTCCGCGATGGCGTCTACCCGGTCCGCCAGATTCTTCAAGGCGATGAGCCTCGGGTCGGGCTTCGCCACAGCGCCAGACGAGGATGTGCTCCGGTCCGGATCGAAGAATTCTGGATCGTGAGTCAGATTCAGTTCGTCCACCACACGGGAAAGCACGTTGCCCGAGGTCAGGATGCGCTGCTTGCTGCGCGTGCTGAGCAGCTGGCTATCGACCTGGCCCGGTTGCGAGTAGAGGTCGTTTTCCACAACCTGCAAATTGGAAGGGTTGATGAGGACCTCCGTCGTGACGGTGTAACGCTGCTTGCTCAGCAATGCATAGGCGCCGCCGACAATGCCGCCGATTACCGCCAGCATGAGCGCCAGGGCGAGGCCGGCCCGCAGCCAGACGAACAGGCGTCGAAAATCGAGCTCGAGGAAATCGCCGATCTTGTCCAGGGTCACCGTGGCGACAGGCTCCGGAGTTTGCGGCGTCACCGGTGCGGAGCTTAGCGCCGCGACTGGGCCATGCTGTTGCAGCAATGCCCTGCGCCGTGCATTGGCAATACGCTCGAATGCACTGTTGTTGGAAGCCGCTGCGGAGATAGGGGGGGTGCCGGAACCGGCAGACATGGTGACAACCCTTGTTAAATCATTACGCTTGGCCTGCTCTACAGAAACATCGTTAACATCTTATTTTCCAAGTTGGCCCATTTTGCCGTTCATACCCGTTCGTCCGGTGGACGTTGAACGGATCCGTTGCCCAGAATCTGGTGCGAATCCTTGCCATCGCCGGATTGGCGCCCGAACCGGGTGCGTGATTTTCATGAAATCGGTAACGCGCACTTAACGGCGCGCTTGTATTGAAAGCATCGCAACGCCTTTTGGATGACAACTGAAGCACTGACCGCGACCTGCAGGATGGCATCAGTCGCCTGCAATTGCAGGAGGGGAACGTGAACAAATTCTATTCGATCCAGTATCTTCGCGCCTGCGCTGCCTTGCTGGTTCTGTTCGCGCACGCTTTTTCTTACCAGATCGGCATCGACAATCCGATTATCGTGACCGCGGGGCGCCTTGGCGTTGTTCTGTTTTTCGTCGTTAGCGGGTTCATAATGGTCTATATTACAGGAAATGGTGTTTTCTCTGCTCCAACCTTCCTGAAACGCCGGGCGATCCGGATTGTCCCCCTCTACTGGCTTTTCACAAGCGTCGCCGCACTTCTGGCCGCTCTTGCACCAAGTCTCTTCCAGACGACTGTCTTTACGTGGCCCCACTATCTCCAGTCGCTCTTCTTCGTTGTCCACGAAGCGCCCGAACGAGATGGCGTCAGCCCAATTCTGGCACTCGGCTGGACGCTCAATTATGAGGTCTATTTCTATATCGCATTTGCGGCGCTCGCGTTCCTGTCAGTGACCGCGCGCGTAATTGTGCTGACGGTCTTTTTCATTGCGATGTGGCTGGCCGGGCTGCTGATGGCTCCCACCAACCCTGTTATCCAGTTCTATCTGAACGCTTCTCCGGTGGCGTTCGTCATCGGCATGTGGATAGGCCGGCGCTATCTGGATGGCGGCCTTGTTTCCGGCACACGCCATGCCTGGCTACTCGGCCTCATGGCCGCTGCAGGTGTGGTGCTTGCATTCGTCGATGACGGCACGCCGCTGATGAGCCAGATCAGCTTCGTAGGGCAGGTAATGTGGGCAGCCAGCCTGCTTCATCTTGGCCTCATACTGGAACCGAAACTGAAGCACTGGAGCCTGCTCGAAGAGCTCGGCGACGCCTCCTACGCGCTTTACCTGTCGCATATCTTCGTGATCGGCGCCGTGGCCTATTTGGCCAGGCGCACCATCGGCTACGAACATCCGGCGACGGTGTTGCTGGTCTCCGTGGTCAGCATCGTGACGGCCTGCATAGCCAGTCTGGTGATCCACCAGATGATCGAGAAGCCGATTCTTCTCGCTCTGAACGGCAGAAGAACGATCAGAAACACATCGCTTCCTTACGCTGTCACGGGGAACAAATAAGGAGACCGTGCAAACGTACGGGCATCGAATTTAACGGTTGTGGCAAACGCATGGCCCGGCGCATATTTCGCCGGCACACACAGGCCGCCTCCCTTCGGCGGTCCTTGAATGGATCTCGTTGGCCGGAATGCCGTTTGAACATCTTCACCTGGATGGACCATGAGCTATCCCGCTGCCGCATCGGAACGATTGTTGTCCACCCAGGCGCGCCGTCAGAACGCGCTGTCGCTGCTGTTTTTCCTGTGCGCAGCGTTCGCGTTCCTGCTTCGCTTTACGGTGTCGCCGCAGGTGATGAACATGGTCGTCGACTATACGGCCCAGGGAGGCTCGTTCTACGAGAAGCTGCATTTCGGCACCTATGCGATCTTCCTGCTGCTTGCTGTCGTTCTTTTCAGCCGACCGTTTCTGCTGCAGGGCGACGAAATTGGAATATTCAAGGCGTTGGTCCGCTATTCGGTGCTGATGTTCGCGCTGGTGCCTTATCTGTTCGCTACCGGCCGCGCGGGCTCCTCCGGGTTCATCATCGATACCTATCTGGTGGCCGGCGCCGCAGGCCTGTTGATGCTAGCATTAAACGCGGAGTCGCGGCGGGCGCTGGGCGACGTCGTGCTTGGCATGGCTATCCTCAGCGCCGTGATCGGCACGATCGAGGCCGTGACTCAACATCGATTTCTGCCGTACGGTATCAACGAACTGCAGTTCAGGCCGATCGGCCTGGCAGCCCACCCGCTGTCACTGGGCGCGCTCTGCGCCACAGTCATCGGATTCGTACCGCTGACGCGCTGGCGCATATGGGTGCGGGTGGTGGCGATCTTCGTATTGGTCGTCGGTTGTGCTGCATCGGGCGCTCGCGCCGCACTGCTGCTCGCTGCCGGAGAAATCCTCATTCTACTGCTGTTCGTGCCTTGGCCGGGCCTGTCGCTCAAGTATGAGCGGCAGGCCAAATTTGTCGTGCTGATGTTCACCGTGACGGGTGGCGCGGTGCTCGTAGCGATGCTGTTTGCGGGCGGTCTGCTGAACCGGTTCAGCAACACCATCTTCGACCAAAACTTTATGGCCCGGGTGACGATCTACCAGGTGTTCGGACTTGTCAGCTGGAAAGACATCCTGTTCGGCATGAACGGCGACGAACTCCTGAAGATCGTCAACGAGAAGCTGCATCTCCCCTTCATCGAGAGCGCGCCGGTGGTCATCATCATGCTCTTCGGCCTGCCCATAGCAGTGCTCTTTACAGTGTTGATATTCTGGTTCATTTTTCGGCTGCTGCGCGGGGCGCCGCTGCCTGCCTGGATAGGCACCATGACTTTCTTGCTTGCCGCGCTGTCGAACAACGCGCTCTCTTCAAAGTCGCCGGAGATTGCGATTATGGTGGTGTTGCTGCTTGCCTTCAGAAAGCAGCCCTATCGGGGCCAGATCGAAAGCATTCCTTCGGCCGCTGCGTCCCACCCAACCCGGCTGGATCTCGTTAAGCCCGACCTCAGATCCGGTCAGCCGGCGCTATCCACGACCTCAACACTGCCGGCGCGGTTGAGCGTGTGAATGCCCGCGCGGGCCCATGCCGGCCCCGGATCGATTGGGCGGGGTAGTTCGAAACGGATATCGAAATCATCAAGCCGATCCAGTCGCATTAACCCCAGGCCGCCACCATAGGCTCTTGAGCCGTTTTGCACCGGCAGCAGCAGCGAGCCCTCCTGGCGGATAAAGGCGCCGCCTGGCCGAGTGGCGGAGTGGTCGACCGCGACGGGATTGAGCGCGTGCGCAGCCCACGGCCCACGCAATGCCGGGGCGGAATAGACCGCCATCGTGTCAGACGCGCTACCGTGACCGAACCGCTCTGTCCCCAACAGCCAGAAGCGGCCGTCGGATTCGAGCAGCGTGGCGTCGTTGAAATCCCTGTTCGTCATCAGCACCGTATCGCGTACCCAGCGATCCGGAAACTGCACGGCACGGTAGAGCACCAGTTCGCGCGCCGCAGCGCTTTCCGGGATCATGAAAATCTCGCCGGAGTGAGCGAACACCTGCGGATATGACAGGTGATGCGCTTCCTCCAGCACCACCTTCGGCACGCCGAAAGTGCCGTCGGTGCCGAGTTCGGCCACCGAAATCACGCCGCGGCCCGTGGCATAGGGAAATTCCTCGACAAACAGAAAATGGCGGCCGTCGCGCTCGAGAACGAACGGATCGGCGTAGAAGCGCTGCCCGTCATCGGCAAGCACGGTGAACGGCTTACCGTCGAGTCGTCCGGTCTCGGCGACGCCTGGACCGTCGATCAGCCGGTAAGCAACCTGCCAATAGAAGGGGCGCCGACCACGTCGCAGTTTTTGCACCGCGCGGTCGACCATTCCCCTGCCGAAAAAGGGCAGATAGTGCCTGATAAATCCGCCCTTCTGCAGGGGCGGCGCCGGCCTCTCAATAATCGGCGCAAGTTTGCCCGCTGAAAAGCCGGCGACACATTGGGCAATCACGGAGATGGCGCCGGCGAGCAGGTCGTTGCTGGTCCGGGAGAGCCATAGCCGATCGCTGATCATCGGCCGTGCCCTGGCGACGGCAACGCCGTCGAGGCGCGCGGTGAGTTCGGGCAACCGCCCGCTCGCCAGCATCTCGGTCATACCCGCGGCAAAGCTGCTGTGGCCGCAAAATTCGAGCGTCAGGACAGGCGTGCCCCGTCGTGCGGCGCTAGCGGTGAGATCGACTATAAGATCGACTGGGCCGGTGTCGCCGGATGGCAACGGCCGGGAACGGCTTGCCAGTGAGGGGCCGAAGCGCCGGCCCTCGAGCGCCAGCACATTATCCATCGAGCGCGCATTGGGTTCAGGCGTCGGCGCGCGGCTACTCGAAACCGCATGTCCAGCCGCACTCAACCGCGCCAGAAGCTCATTTTCCCAGCGCCGGGATGCGCCGGCGTGGCCGATGATTAAAATATTAGTCAATCCAATATATTCTTTTTCAAGACTACTGCCATAGACTACTTGTCAGCCCAACCTTTCACAAGAGTTAACCCGGGAGAACGCGGCCTTGGTTGTTAATCATATATTAAGAATTGAGATCACGAAGGCGCTTCTCGACGCTATTATAACTCGTGCGGGCAATAGTCGGCATGTCCCGAAGGCTGCAGGCGACCAGGATCAGCGATGAACGTCCTTTCACGTCCAAAACTGCCATCGAGGCAGAAACTGCTGATCGTGTTCGGCACGAGGCCGGAGGCACTCAAATGCTTTCCAGTGGCGCGTGCCGCCCTTGCTCATCCAGGCTTCATCACCGAAATATGCATAACCGCCCAGCATCGCGAAATGGTCGACCAGGTTGTCGAGCTGACCGGCCTGCCTGTGCATCACGATCTCAACATCATGCAACCCGGCCAGTCGCTGTTCGACGTGACCTCGCGCGTGCTGCTGGGCATGGCCGAGGTGCTGGACAAGGCCAAGCCCGATATCGTCATGGTGCAGGGCGACACCACCACGGCGATGGCTGCGGCTCTGGCTGCCTTCTACAAGCGTATCCCGGTCGCTCATGTCGAAGCAGGATTGCGCAGCCACAACATCAACTCGCCGTTTCCTGAAGAACTGAACCGCAAGATTGCCGGCGACATCGCCACCTGGCATTTTGCGCCGACCGTTCAGGCGCGCGACAACCTCATCGCCGAAGGAAAAGCCGAAAGCACCATCTTCGTAACCGGTAACACGGTGATCGACACACTGTTGCATTTTTCAAGCGCGATCGATGCCGACAGGTTGATGAACGCGAAGCTCGCTGCCCGCTTCCCTTTCCTCGACCCTTCCAAGAAGATGATCCTCGTCACCGGCCATCGCCGCGAGAATTTCGACGGCGGCATCCAGCGCATCTGTACGGCGTTGAAGGGATTGGCGGCGCGCGGAGACGTGCAGATCGTCTACCCTGTCCATCCAAACCCCAATGTGCGCTCAGTGGTCAACGCAGACCTGGAAGGCGTGCCGAACATCCACCTGGTCGAGCCGCAGGACTATCTGCCGTTCCTGTACCTGCAGAAGCAGAGCTATCTGGTGCTTACCGATAGCGGTGGCGTGCAGGAAGAAGCGCCTTCACTCGGCAAGCCGGTGCTGGTAATGCGCGAAAATACCGAGCGACCCGAGGGGATCGTGGCCGGCACCGCCCGTCTTGTCGGCACCGATGTCGAGAAAATCCTGTTCAACGCCAATCGCCTGCTCGACGATCAGGCTGCCTATCGCGGCATGGCGGAACGACACAACCCATATGGCGATGGCCGGGCCAGTAACCGGATTGTTGAGGAACTGCTGCATCATGGCTGAAATCAAAACCGTTTCCGTAATCGGCATGGGCTATATCGGCCTGCCGACCTGCGCCATTTTCGCCAGCCGCGGGCTCAACGTCATTGGCGTCGATGTCAACGGAGCGGTGGTCGAGAAGGTCAACCGCGGCGAAATCCACATCGTCGAGCCGGACCTTGACGGTCTGATCCAGAAGGTCGTGGCGAACGGCAAGCTCATGGCCTACAGCACGCCGCAGCCGGCGGACGCCTATATCATCGCCGTGCCGACCCCGATGACCCACGACCATAAGCCGGACGTAACCTACGTGCTCGCGGCGGCACGAAGCATCGCCCCAGTGCTGAAGCGGGGAGACCTTGTGGTATTGGAGTCGACATCGCCGGTCGGAACCACGCGGATCATGACCGGGCTGCTTGCCGAATTGCGGCCCGATCTCAAATTTCCTGTCCAGCATGGCGAAGACGCCGATGTGCTGGTCGCCTATTCGCCCGAGCGCGTGCTGCCGGGAAAGGTGCTGACCGAGCTGATCAACAATGATCGCTCGATCGGTGGATTGTCCCGCAAATCGTCGGAACGGACCGCGGCACTCTATTCGACCTTCGTCACCGGCGACCTGTTCATGACAACGGCCGAAAGTGCTGAGCTGGTGAAACTGACGGAGAACGCATTCCGCGACGTCAACATCGCCTTTGCCAACGAGCTTGCCGCAGTGTGTCAGGATCTGTCGCTCAATGTATGGGAAGTGATCGATCTCGCCAATCGGCACCCTCGCGTGAACATCCTCCAGCCGAGCCCGGGCGTTGGCGGTCACTGCATTGCGGTCGATCCATATTTTATCATCGATGCCGCACCCAACAGCACGCGGCTGATGGCTTCGGCACGCCGGATCAATTCCGAGCGGCCCATGTCGGTGGTCAGGGATATCGAGGCCTTGCTCGATCCCTCCCGCAAGCAGACGATCGCCTGCCTTGGCCTCAGCTTCAAAGCCAACATCGACGATTTGCGCGAGAGCCCGGCCGTCGAAGTGGTGAAGCTTCTGTCCGATATCCCCAATGTGAAGATCATTGCGGCTGAACCCAACACAAATGCGCTGCCGCACGAGCTCGAGGGCAGGGGCATCGTGTTCACCGATGCACTTTCGGCCATCGACAAATCCGATATCGTCGTCCTCCTGGTCGACCATCGGCAATTCAATCTGGTCGACCCCGAAGCGCTCAAGGACAAGAAGCTCGTCGATACGAGGGGCCTGTGGACGTGGCGCAAGGCGCGCAAGCCGGACGCCCGCATCGACGGCAAGAAACCAGAGATCGCACAAGTGCCGCTTGCAAGGGAGCAGGCCGCATGAACGCGCACGCCCCGGCATGGGCGCAGCATTCCCTGTTGGCGTCACGGCGCCGGGAGTTCCTTGGCGCACCTATCCATGCGCTGACCATGGCAGAGACGCTGGCCATCGCCGAAGAGGCGATGACCCTGCGGCGGCCGCTGCACCATGTGGTCGTGAATGTCGCCAAGCTGGTGACCATGCGCCAGAATGCCGAACTGCGCGACGACGTGGCCGGGGCGGACGTCGTCAATGTCGATGGCATTGGCGTGCTTTGGGGTGCGCGTTTGTGCGGCGTCGCGCTGCCCGAGCGCGTGGCGGGCGTCGACATCATGATCAATCTGCTGAGCCTCTGCGCGATGCGTGGATTCAGGCCGTATCTGCTGGGGGCCGAACAGCACGTTCTCGATGCGGTCGTAGCGAGACTTGCCAATGACCATCCGAGCCTCAGCATAGCGGGGACGCGCAACGGCTATTTCAAGCCGGAGGACGAGGCCGGGATCGTCGCGGCGATCAACGCCTCTGATGCCGACTGCCTGTTGGTGGCCATGCCGACACCGCGCAAGGAACGCTTTCTCAAACGCTACCGCGATGAACTCGCCCCAAGCTTCGTGATGGGCGTGGGCGGCAGTTTCGACGTCTATGGCGGCAAGGTTGCCCGTGCGCCGAGGCTGATACAAGCGGCCGGCCTGGAGTGGCTGTTCCGCGTCATCCAGGAGCCGCGACGCTTGTGGCGCCGCTACTACGATACCAACACTGCCTATGCCGGGCTGCTCTGTCGGGAGTTGTGGGAGCGTCGCTGGCGCCGAAACGCCGGTTTATAGATTCGCGTTCCCTCACAAAACAGGCGTCGGCCCTGAACTTCGCCTTACGCGATCCGCAGCCGCGCCCGCAACTGGGCGACGAATTGCGTCGCTGCTACAGGATGGAACAACGAGGTCAACCCGAAGAAGACCGCAGCGCCGGCGGTGCCGCCGGCGACAAGCGAGAAGATCGCCGGCACGTCGCCGGCCACCATGCTGGCAAGCTTGGCGGCCACCCCCGTGCTGAGCGAGATGACTACCGAGACACCGATGTCGCGCCACGGCACCGGCACCGGCGTGAGCCGCTCGCTGATGACAATGCAGGTTATGGAGCCCACTACCGAGCCGCCCGCAAGCGCCAAAGCCGCACCGATCTCGGCCATCGGGGGGATCAACAGCAGGGACAATGCGATTGTTGCCACCGAGCCGAAGAGGTTGGCGATGATCAGCAGCCACGGCCGCTTGTGCGCGTGCACCACCACGCCATAGACGAAGCTGGTGAGGTTGGCGCACAGCACGCTGAAGGCAATGATTGGAAACAGCAGGCCGAAGCGGCCGTGATATTGCGAGGGCAGCATGAGCTCGGTGATATCGCCGCTGAGCGCGACCAGCATCGCTGCAATAGGCAGGCAAAGCCGCATCATCAAGGCCATCAACTGCGACAGCAACCGACCCGATGCCGCGGGCCCGTCCTCGTCGAAGCGGCTGACCACCTCGGGAAAGGCGCCCATGTTGATGGCGTTGGCGACCATATCGATCGGTTGGCGGGCTAACGCATAGGCTGCGGCGAAGATCGCCACGGCGCTGGCATCGTAATAGAACTTGAGGAACAGACGCTCCGCGCTGTTGAGCCCAAACCCAACCAGCGCCATGATGATCAGCGGCACACCGAGCGCAAAGAAGTCTCTGTGGGTGAAACGCGGCGGACCGGTAACAACGCGTCGGGATGCCATGATCCCCGCCACGATGCCGGCAATCAAGGCGCCGAGGCTCGAACCGAGCGACACCGTCAGAAAGCTGTCCTGAAAGACAAGGATAGCGCCGATCGGTAACGCGAGTTGCAGCAACGCACGCAGGGCTTCTAGCATTGAATAGACCGAATGGCGCTGCTGCATCTGCAGCACCGTCAAGGCGAAGCGGCTGATGGATCCGGCGACCAGATAGCCGCAGACCGCGATCGCGAACTCGACCCAGCGTTCAGGCACGATCACCGCCGACGCGCCTATCGATATGACCAGCGCCAGGGCCGTGGTCGCAAGCAACACCTGCCCCGCCAGCATCAGGCTGCCGCGGCTGACCTCGCCCTTGCCGCCAAGCCTGAGCAAGGCGATGCGCAGCCAGTTGGTGACGGCAATGTCGGTCATTTCACCGACGGTCACCACCAGGGTGAGCAGGCCATACTCGGTCTGGTCGATCAAACGCGTCACGACGACCAGCAGGAGCAGCGCCGAAATTCGCGTCAGCAGGATCGCCGGAGCATAAATGAGCGTGGAACGGAGCAGCAAGGGCGTGTCCCTGGAAAACTCACCTTCGACTAGCCGCCGACTGGCGGAAAATCCAGCGCGATGACGGCGAAGGGTGAACAGATTCAGTTTGAACTAAAAGATTTGCCGTAAACCTTGTTGGGAACGTTTGCTTTGCAGTTACCCGGTCTGTGTTATTTAGGGTACCATCATGTTGCAGCGCCTCATATCCGATCGAAAAATACATGTCCTGGTCGCGACGCCGTCGGGCGTTTCGGGGCAGGGCGGCATCGACCGCATCATGGGGGCGCTGAAGCAGGAGTTCGAACGGCAAGAAATCGCCGACATCGATGTGTGCTTCCTTGCCAGCCGTGGCCCGGGGCATGTCGGACTTTCGATCTTCTATATGCTCGGCTTTTGCTTACGGATGCTTAAAGCGCGTCTGGCTGGGCGTGCCGATGTCATTCACATCAACATCTCAGTTTCCGGCAGCACCTACCGCAAGATGGTGATCGCCGCCTGCGCACGGCTGCTGTCGATACCCTATGTCCTGCATTTGCACGGGGCGCAGTATCAGACATTCTGGAAAGCCGACCGCGGTTTCATAAGCCGCCGTATCAAAGCTCTGTTCGAGCACGCCGATCGGGTGATCGTTTTGGGCAGGCTTTGGCGCGATTTCGTCGCCAGCCGGGCGCCGGGCGCAGCCGGCAATATTGTGATCGTGCCCAATGCGACCGAAGTCCCGTCGCTGGCGCATGTCGGCGGCGGCGACCATGTGCATATCCTGTTCCTGGGCCGCATCGGCGACCGCAAGGGCGTACCGCAATTGCTGGAGGCACTGCACCGCATGAGCCCTGTCAAGAATTGGCGCGCCACGATTGCCGGAGATGGCGAAGTCGAGGCGGCACGGACAAAGTCAGCCGCGCTGGGGATTGCAGACCGGATCGCCTTTCCGGGTTGGGTGGGACCTGACGATGTCGCATCGCTGATCTCTTCGGCCGATATTCTGGTTCTTCCCTCCTTCGCCGAAAATCTGCCGATGTCGGTGATCGAAGGCATGGCAGCCGGTTTGGCGGTGGTCGCGACCCCGGTTGGCGCGGTCGAAGACATAATCACCGACGGGCAATCCGGGCTGCTGGTGCCGCCAGGCGATGTTACAGCGTTGACCGACGCGTTGAGCCGCCTCGTGCAGAACCCGGCACTGAGGGCAAGGCTTGGTGCCGGTGCCATGGCCGTGCATCGGGAACGGCTTGAGCTCGCCCCGTTTGTCGGCGCAATCTGCGATGTCTGGCGGTCGGCCGCGTCAAGCCGTCAACCGGTCAAGCGCTGAGGCCGATGATCGCGGCGGCGCTTCGAGCCTGAATTCGCGGTGGAATATCTCCAAATTCAACAGCGCCCATATCAGCTTTTCGTGGTCGGCGGCGCGCGTGGTGTGTTCGGAGACGATTTGATCAAGCTGTTTCGGACTCAGATAGCTGCGAATGACGGAGTGAGGCGAGCAAAGATGGTCATGCACGTAGTTCCTCATCGATCCGCGAAACCACTCGGCGACCGGTACCTTGAACCCGACCTTGCGGCGGCTGAGAATTTCCTCCGGGAGGATATTGGCCATGCTGTCGCGCAGGATCTGCTTGCTGTGCAACCAACCCAGCCTGTAGCGATCGGGCAATTTGCTGACGAACGAAACCAGGTCGCGATCGAGGAACGGCATTCTTCCTTCGATTGAACCGGCCATCATCATGTGGTCGCCTCGTTCCAGGAGATTGTCAGGCAGCCACGACGTCTGATCGAAAAACAGCACGCGGCGAAGATGGGAGGCCGCAGCGCTTGACGAGAACGGAAACTCATTGCGCTCATAACGGCGATTTGCGGACGCACCGATCAGGCACGCGCGCTGCTGCGCGGAAACGGCTCCAAACCAGGAGACCATCCGGGCGGCAAAGTCCCTTTCGCCCGCGGTGCGGGCAAACGTATCGACCTTGGCCGACGCGCCCGGCATCGCGCGTACCACAGGGGAAAGGACGTTATCGTGCAGCGAGGCTGGGACAAGCGACTGGTAGATCCCGGCCAGTGATTCCGCGCGATGCTTGGGATAGCCGCCGAGAATCTCGTCGGCTCCTTCGCCGGTGAGCACCATCTTGACGTCTTGCGAGGCTCGCTCCGACATTAGGTAAATTGGAATATCGCTGCTTTGCGAAACAGGTGCCCCGCGTTGGCGAACCATCGCCGGCAGGTGATCCATCAGATCGCCTGGCTGGATTACAAGTTCGCAATGATCGGTTTTGAAATGATCGGCAACGCGTCGGGCGAATGCAAATTCGCTATAGGCTGCGTCGTCGAACCCGACAGAAAACGTGCGAATGGGCGTGGGGCTGTGCCTGGCCATCAGCGCGACGATAGCCGAGGAGTCGAGCCCTCCGGAGAGAAAGGCCCCAAAAGGTGCATCGCTGCGCATCCTGATCTCGACGGAATAGTCGAGCAGTTCCAGAAATCGCCGCTTGGCGGTTTTTCCGTCGACCCGCTCGGTCACGGCCGCCTGGTCCGGAGGCGTATAGTAGCGCGTTTCCTTGACTACCCCTTGCGACCAGACAACATAGCTTCCGGGATTGAGCTTGCGGATCTGTTTAAAAAGCGTGCGTGGTCCCGGCACGTAACGCCAGTTCAGATACTCGTCCACGGCATCCAGATCGAGTTGCTGCGCATCTTGCTGCGCCGACAACAATGCGTTGATTTCCGAGGCAAACAGCAGCAATTTTTCGCTTTGCATGAGGTAAAGCGGCTTTTCCCCGAAGGGATCCCGGGCGAGAATCAATTCCTGCCTCTGAGCATCCCAGAGTGCAAAGGCGAACATGCCGCTCAGCCGGTCGAACATGGACAAGCGCCATTGATCGTAGGCTCGGAGCAGCACCTCGGTATCGGAGCGCGTTCGAAATTGATGGCCAAGGCCGATCAGTTCCTGGCGCAACTCGATGTAGTTATATATCTCTCCGTTGAAAATTATTTTGAGACGGCCGTCCTCAATCTGCATCGGCTGATTTGACTCAGGCGCCAAGTCAATGATCGCCAGGCGGCGATGGACCAATGCCAATTGTTGCTCGCCGGTATTCAGGTCCAATATCTCGGTGCCTTCGGCATCGGGACCGCGATGCCGCAATGCGTTTGACATTCTGGCGGCCCGCTCTTGTGAATTTTTAGCCCTTCGACCGATCCATCCGGCAATTCCACACATTGTTCACCCCCTAGGCGCGCATTCCTCACTCCAGTACAACAAATGTGTTAAACACTTCGTGCCAACACAACCCAACCGGGAGAACAGCTGCCACAGGCCGTTCCTCGATCAGGCCCGGCGGTCAAGGTTTGCCGCCGGCTATTCACCGGTGAGAGGGAGTGACGGCACCTATGGCAGGCCCAATGCCTGCAGCATCTCCGGGTCGGGTACCGGGGGGCCATCGGGCAGGATGAGGCTCATCCCATAGGGATTGGAGAACTCCCAGACAGACCATGGGATCGCAAAGCGTTCGGCCTCTCCGCGCACTGCCTTGAGATAGCGCGAACGGTCGGCCTCAAAGGCGCCCATGCGGCCGTCCGCGGACATGAGGATAGCGCCGAATTCGCCCATGAAGAGCCGCCGGCTGGGAATGCCATGGCCTTCAGCCCAGTCGACAGCCTGGCGAAAGCTCGCCTTCAGTTGGCCCTGGCCCCAGTTCTGCTCGAAATACTTCGCGATTGCTTGGCGCGCGGTGGCCATGTTCATCATCTGCTCCACCCGGCTCAAGCCGGCAGCTTCCATCCGCGCTTTAAGGGTTTCGGACACCACTTCGGGTGTACTGCTGTCGGCCGGCCAGGGAAGTCCCGAAGCAAAGCTGATCGTGTCATCGGGCCGCTGGTGGGTGAAGCTGTGCGGCTCATACATATGGAAGCTGTAATAGAGGTTGGGGTCATCAAAGCCGGGGCTGAGGTTGACCAATCCGGCAATGCTGCCGCCGCAGGCGCCGGTTGCAACGATGGTAAGTTCACTGCTGACCGATCGAATGTCGTGGACGGTCCCTGCCATGATCCGCTGCCAGTCATCGCTGCCGCTCGCATCGCAAGGGTAGTATGCGGGCTCGTTGTAAGGTTCGAGGGCGACTTTGTCGGTGCCTATCTTGACCAGCATGGCGGCGACCGCCACAACCATTTGACGATAGCGGGCAACGCCCTCGCTGTCGGCGCCGCCATAGATCATCTCCATGCTGTAGTCGGGAACCTGAGTGACGCCATGCAGGTCGAAAACCACCTTGAGGCCGGTCGACGTGATCCGCTCGACGGCGGCGGCAAGTATGTCCAGCGCCTGTTGCCGCTTGACGCCCTCGCTGGCAAGCAGCGGGCCGGGATCGACGCTCAGCCGGACGAAGTCGAAGCCCATCGATCGGATGTGGGCAAACACCTCCCCGGACGGCCAGTCGGCGAGCGGCCTGCTTTCCGCAAGCCACTCCTTTTCGCTGCGATAGGGCGGCCAAACGTAGATTCCATCTTTTTCCACCGGCGACCAGTTGAGCCACTGATGCACGCCAATGCCGCGTTTGAGAGGGATGGGCGCTGCGTCGGCCGCCACAAGCAAGGCGAGCACCCAGGCAACAACACACGCCGCTTTTCGCATCGCTCTCTCCGTATGGTCGCCGGAGATATTAACCGCAACGAACGGGAAAGAAGATTGCCGGCCCGCAGCTTTTCGACGGCATGGTATACAAGGACCGAAACGTTGACGGGGCGTGCATGAGAATCGGCTGGTACATCAACCGATTGCGCAGCATGGGACCGGCCGAGGTGCTGCACCGGCTGGTGGAGCAACGTCGAAGAATCGCGTCGCGCCGCCGCGATGATGGGTGGGAGCGCTATCCATCGCCGCGGTTGCACCCAGTGCTGCCCGGATTTCGCCATGCTGTGCTGGCAGCGACCGACGCCCAACGGCAAGCCATAGCGGCGGCCGCGCAAGAGATGCTTCAGGGCCGGTTTTCTGCACTCGGGCGGACATGGCCAAAGCGTGAGCCCGAACTGTTGTTTCCTGCCGAGCTTTGGCGTCTTGATCCGGTGACCGGCAGGCTTTGGCCTGGCCCCGAGGCTCATACTTTCGACATCGATTTTCGCCATGGCGGCGACCTTGGCGATATAAAATATGTCTGGGAGATCAACCGGCTGCAGCAATTGCCGCCACTGGCTGCACACCTGCTCCTCTGCGAGGACGATCGATCCCGGAGTGCCATCGAGGCGGCAATCGGTAGTTGGCATTCCGCCAATCCACCGTTCCGAGGCATCGGCTGGGCGTCCGGTATCGAAGTAGCGCTGCGGGCCATCAGCCTGATCGTCACCCTGGACCTCGTCGGCGACCAGCTTGACCCAGTGACGCTGCGGAAAGCTGGTGAGATACTCGCGGCAAGCGCCTATTGGCTGCCGCGGTTTCCGTCGCGATATTCCTCCGCCAACAACCATCTCGTCGCAGAGTTGGCCGGCGAATATCTGGCCGGCCTGGCGCTCGGGGCCGGATCCGAAATCGCCCGCGGCGCCCTCCTGAATGAGACGCACAAGCAGATACTTGCCGATGGCGCAGGTGCCGAGCAAACACCGACCTATGCAGCCTTCAGCGCCGAACTCATCTTGCTGTGCGCCGCCGCGGCACGCCAGGCGGGAACGCCGTTTCCCTCGGCTGTCGAAGCGCGTCTGGGCGCCTTCGCCAATTTCGTCGGCTGGCTGCCACAGAAAGCCGCCCGCTTCGGCGACGATGATGAGGGCCACGTGCTGAAGCTGGGGGACGAGCCGAACTATATCCGATCCGTCGCGTCCGCCATCCAAGGCTTACTGGGGACGCCGGGCAACGCGCCGGAGCCCAACGACTTTCGTTCGCTTTTCTTTGGTACGCCCTCGGGTCCGGTGCCCGTGGTGCACGGCTTGCAGACATTCCCGCAAGGCGGGCTCTCAGTCTGGCGCGGAGCAATGAATGGCCGCAATGTCGAACTGACGTTCGACCATGGACCGCTCGGATATCTCTCGATAGCGGCGCACGGCCATGCCGACGCGCTGTCGCTCACCCTGTGCATCGACGGTGAGCCGGTGCTGGTCGATCCAGGCACCTGGCTCTACGGCTCGGGAGGCGCATGGCGCGACTGGTTCCGCTCCACACCGGCGCACAACACGCTGAACATCGAGGGCAAGAGCCAAAGTACCATCGCTGGAAATTTCAACTGGTCGCACAAGGCAGTCGCAGCGCTGGTGGAGAGCGAGCCGGGACCGCACTGGAGGCTGAGCGCCCGGCATGATGGCTATAGAAGCCGCTTCGGCGTCGTGCATCAGCGCACTTTGGCGCGCCAGGCCGATGGCATCCTCATCACCGACCAACTGCTCGGCGGCGGGCGTCAGTCCGAGATCGTCTTCCAACTGGCCGCCGGCCTCCATGCCGACCGGCACGAAGATACGGTCACGGTATTACGCGGCGACGAGGCGCTGTTGGCCATCCGCTTTCCTGACGCTGCGCTCGACGTCGGCGCCGGCGGTGACATGCCGGGGCAAGGCGGTTGGGTTTCACTGCGCTTTGGCACCAGGCAGCAGGCCGAACGCCTCGCCTGGCACGGTGAAGTGGGCGAAGCCGGAATCCATATCCATCTTGCCCCAATTCACCCGCCACAACGGCAAAAACCGGCGCCAACGTAGAGTTGCCGGGCGAGTTCCAGCCGTATTCGACATTAATTACGTTTGGACATTTAGCGGTTTCGTTACCGTTGATCTGCTAGTCTCGCACCATCCAGCCTGCTTTGCCCGCTGCGTCCGCAACAGCCACTGGTTGCAGGCGGCGTAGCAAGTTTGGCGGGAATTTTGTGCTTTGCTATTCGCCAGATCGCCTGCTTACAACCCCAGACTGCCTTCTTAGACCAGGAGCCGCTGCAACGATGTTTTCCGAATTTGCCAGAGCGATTGTGGAAAAGCTTTCGAACGTCAATCTGACCACGCTCGGCCTGCTTCTCCTCACCGCACTGGGCAGCGCGGTGATCGCCTACTGGCGAACTGCCGAACATAAGTCCCTCAGGGATTTTTTCGACTTCGCCTTCCCCCAGGAAGTCATCCTGCACCCGTCGGCGCGAGCCGACGCCCTGTTCTGGATCACGAAACGGGCGATGATGCCTTTCCTGCTTATTCCCGCCGGCGTCACCTTCGTCGTCGCCATGGGCTATGGCACACGCGAGGCAATCGGCTGGCTCCTTAACATCCACGCGCCGCTTCTCGGCGGCCCGGCGGGACCAGTGACGATCGTCATCTTCACCGCAACCATGCTGGTCGCCTATGATATCTCATACTACCTCTACCACGTCGCCCAGCACCGTTTCCCGTTCCTGTGGGAATTGCACAAGGTACATCATTCGGCCGAAGTGATGGTGGGGATCACCAAGGACCGGGTTCATCCGCTGGACGATCTGATGAACCGCATGTGGGATGGCGTCATTCCGGGCATCTGCTTCGGTATATGGAGCCTGATCGCACTCGATCCGGTAGAGGTCGCTATCTTCGGCATCAACGTCTACGTCATCCGTAACATCCTGATGATGGACTTTGTTCGTCATACGCATCTCAAGATCTCGTTCGGCCCGTTGAACAACATCATCCTGTGTCCGCACTGGCACCAGGTGCATCACAGCATCGACCCTCGTCATTATGACAAGAATTTCGGCCTGCTTTTTTCGTTCTGGGATCGTCTGTTCGGAACGCAATTTGTCCCGGAACCGGATGAAGACCTGAAATTTGGCCTGATCGATCGCGATGTGCGCGATTATCAGTCGCTCTTTGGGCTCTACATCCTGCCGCTCAAGAAGATGGGAAGGCATGTCATGCGACTGTTTCACAGGCGGCCCAATGTAGTCGCGCAGCCACAGGACAGTTCTCCTTCATGAACACTGTTGTTTCCATGGACGTCCTAGGCGCGGAGCGCCTGGAAATCGTCCGGTCGGAGGATCGCCTGGCTGCGGTCGAAGCCGCTTGGATGGACCTTTGGCATCGTACCGACGGGCTGATCTTTCAAAGCCATGCCTGGATTTCGGCATGGTGGAGTACCGTACAACGCCGTGACCAGCGTGCGTTGCGGATCGGCCTGGTCTGGAAGGGCGAGAAACTCGTTGCCGTCGTTCCGCTGGCGATCGGCAGGCGCAGGGGGCTGCGGTTTCTCGAATGGGCGGCCGGCAGCTATACCGACTATGGGGATATTCTCGTTGCTCCGGAATGCTCGTTGTCGGCGTTGCAGGAGCTATGGACCCAACTCTGCGATGCAGGTGGCTTCGATCTTGCCTTGATCAGTCGTCTCTCGCCGGATGCGGCGGCCCGCAAAATTTTCACGCCGGGAGCTTTCGGCGGCATCAGGCTTCGCCACTTTCACCGAACGGAAGTCAGCTATCGCGTTGCCGGACAATGGGAAAGCGGAGCGGCATGGTTCGCGGACCAGTCGAAAAAGACGCGCCAAAACTATCGGCGCGGCATCAAAGCGCTGGAAGAAACCGGAGAGGTGAGATTTCGCCTGCTTGCCCCCGACGAGCCGCTGCAACCGGTACTGGAGCGCCTCGCGGCCTTGAAGCGGAAATGGCTGACCGAGCGCATGCGTGAGTCAGACCTGTTCGAAGAGGGCGTGCCGGTACTCGCCGCGCTAGTCGATGCGTTGGCGCGCGCCGGCGTGCTGCATATCTTCGTCCTCGAATGCAATGGCGTGATGGTCGCGGTGTCGATCAACTTCGTCCAGCACGACGTGATGATGGCCTTCGTGACGACATTCGATCCGGATTTCGGCCGGGCGTCGCCGGGTGTGATCCTATTGATGGATTACGTGCAGTGGTCGATCGATCACGGCTTGAGCATGGTCGATTTCCTCTGTGGCGCAGAGTCGTTCAAACACAAATTCTCAACGCAGGCGGTTACACTGGAATCCGTCATCGGGACGCGCACGGCACAGGGTGCGCTTGCATCTCTTGCCGATCGTGTCCTCCAGACCGTCAGGCAAATGCGCGAGCGTTCATCGGCACTACCAAAGGGACGCGATACCCCCACTCAAGCCGAAGCAGCCTTGGACTAAAGCGCGTCGCGTTCGATCGGCCTCAATGCGACGCGCGTTAGATTCTCGTTGTATGCATGTCGTTATCGCAAAACCGCTGCACAGTTTTGCGCGACATGCTTTGGAACGGTCCATCGTTTCACGGAAACGCCGAACAGCTCCATCTTTTTTGACGCAATTGCGGACGAAAACCGTTCACACTTTTTCTGGAATTGCTCTAGCGGCCCGCTGGCAAAAAAAGCTCAAATGAAGCGCGGTATCGGTCCGTTTTGCGGCGTGGTGCGGTTGCCGAGGTCGAGGAAGATTTCGTCGATGTAGCACCATCCCCAGCCTTCCGGCGGATCGTAGCCTTCGATGACAGGATGGCCGGTTGCCCGAAAATGCTTGGTGGCATGACGGTTGGGCGAGTCGTCGCAGCAGCCAACGTGACCGCATGTGCGGCAGAGCCGCAGATGCACCCACTGCGAACCGCTCTTCAGGCATTCCTCGCAGCCGAGCGCGCTCGGCGTCACGTCGCGAATGTCCCCGGCGTGCCTGCATTCGTCTGCCATCATACGCTCCTGACCAGTTGTGGCGCCACGGCTAGGCTGCCGTTTCGCGCGAGATATGCATGCAGCGCCGCAACCACCTGGGCGCCTTCGCCGACGGCAGCGGCGACGCGCTTGATCGAGCCAGAGCGCACGTCGCCGATGGCGAACACGCCGCCGCGGTTCGTCTCCAGAGCGCCACGTTCCTGGCCAATGTCAGGCCCGGTGCGAACGAAGCCCTTCGCGTCCAACGCCACGCCGCATTGCGCCAGCCAGTCGGTGTTCGGATCGGCGCCGATGAACAGGAAGAGGTGGCGGATCGGACGTGTTGTCTCGGTGTCGCGGTTGCGCCAGCGCCAGCAGCCATACCTTCTTCACATGCGCCGCCAAATAGACAGCAGCCTGTCCAGCCGAATTGCCGGCGCCGACCAGGGCTACCTCTTGCCCGGCGCAAAGCCGCGCTTCGATCGGCGAAGCCCAGTAATGCACGGAGATTCCCTCGAATTGCGCCAGGTTTGCCATGTCGAGGCGGCGATAGCGCGCTCCGCTGGCGATCACCACCGACCGTGCCCGCACGGTCTCCCCGCCGCCGACGGCGAGCGTGTAGTGGGCACCGGACGTGTCGCTTGCGCTGCCCAGCAGCTTCGCCTCGTCCGGTATCACCATCTCGACGCCGAATTTCTGCGCCTGGTTGTAAGCGCGCGCCATCAGCGCCATTCCCGAAATGCCGGTCGGAAAACCGAGGTAGTTCTCGATGCGCGAGGAGGCACCCGCCTGTCCGCCGAACGCACGGCAATCGAGCACGATCGTCGACAACCCTTCGGAAGCCGCGTAGACGGCCGCCGCGAGGCCGGCCGGTCCGGCGCCGACAATGGCCACGTCGTACAGCTTGCCGGCGTCGATCGGCCTCACCAGGCCGATGCAGCGGGCAAGCTCGTTCTCTCCGGGATTGAGCAGCAGCTTGCCGTTTGGACAAAGCACGATCGGCAAATGGTGGATATCGACATGGAAGCGTTCGATCATCGTCCTGGCGCAGGGATCGGCAGCCGAATCGAAAACGCGATGCGGCTGACCGCTGCGAGCCAGAAAACCTTGCAGCCTCAAAACGTCGCCGCTGTCGACCGGTCCGACAATGATCGGGCCGGCCGTGCCGCTCTCGAGCAGGCCGACACGGCGCAGGATCAGCGCCCGCATGATGCGCTCGCCGAGGTTTGCTTCCTGGACCATCAGGTCCCTCAGCCTTTGCGAGGGGATGACGAGCGCCTCGACCGGCTCGACCGCCTCCACATCCACCAGTGAGGGTCGGGCTGAAAGCTGCGCCAACTCGCCGACGAAATTGCCTGCACCGTGCGTGACGATTGTTTCGCGCCGGCCGAAGCTGCCGCCCTGGATGATATCCACCTTGCCGGACAGGACCACGATCAGACCGGGCGCCAGCTCGCCGGCTTTGACGATCTGTTCGCCTGCGGCATAGGACACGGCTTCGCCGAAACGGCCGATGCGGTCCAGGTCCGCCTCAGCCAGCGCTGGAAACATCTGATCGCGACGGGCAATGGAGATCGGATTGGCGGGTTGAGACATGGTTCGAACCTATCGCCGGTTTCCGACAGTTTGAAGCGGTTTTTTGCGGCTTGCGGCCGGTAGGAACCTAGCCCGCCTGTCGGTAAACGCTGTGCCCTTCGCTTCGCAGTTAACTGACGGCGGCCGTGCGACGGTGTCGTCGTGACGTGCCTCACAATCCGTTGCATCTCCTTGATTTGTTTGATTTGCGCATCCCGGCAAACCCGGCGCATGCTGCTTCAACCGGCATCTGCCTAAGCCGGCCAGGCCCGGCGGGCCGTCCTGTGTCAAACTCTCGGCCGCCGGGCTTCTGGACGGCAGAAAACGGCCTGTGTCCGAGCGCTCCGCAAACTCGCCTGCGGCCTGTTGTTCGGCGAGTGCTCAGGCAGCTACCTGAAGCACAATCTTGCCGCGCGTGTGCTGCTTCTCGAGCTGTTCCTCGGCCCTGGCGACTTCCTCAAGAGGATAGATTGCCTGCACGAATGGCCTGACCTTCCCGGCGTCGATGAGGCGGCTGATCTCGGCAAGCTGCGCCGCGTTAGGCTTGGTCAAATAGGAAACGCCGCGAGCCCGATGCAGGCGGGCCTTCTCCGCCGACGGTTCGGAAAGCGTTGAGACGAGCGTCCCCCCGGGTTTGAGCACGTCCCACGAGCGGTCCTGTGTTTCACCCGCTACCAGGTCGAAGACGAGGTCGACGTCCTCGACAACCTCCTCGAAGCGCTGGTTCTTGTAGTCGACCGCCTGGTCGGCGCCAAGCCCGCGAACGAAATCGAAATCCTGCGCGGACACGGTCGTCGCGACAAACGCGCCCGCGGCCTTTGCGAACTGCACCGCCAGATGACCGACGCCGCCGGCGCCGCCATGGATAAGGACCCGCTGCCCGGATTTGAGGCCGCCGTGATCGAAAAGGCCTTGCCACGCGGTAAGGCCCGCGAGTGGCACCGCGGCGGCTTCGGCGTGGCTTAAGCGTTGCGGCTTCGCCGCCGCCTCCGTTGCCTTGACGACGACATATTCGGCGTTGCCGCCGCGGTCGTTGCCGAGCATGGCGTATAGCGGATCGCCCTTCTTCAGCGTATGGGCTCGCGTGCCGCACAGTTCCACCACGCCGGACACGTCGCGGCCGACCGTGACGGGCAGATCCGCGCCCGAAGAGCCCTCGCGAACCTTGTAGTCGACGGGATTGACGCTTGCCGCGTAGACCTTGAGCGTGACCTCGTCGTCATGGGGCTGAGGCAACGGAACCGCGTCCAGCGAAAGAACCTCCGGTCCACCAAAATCGTGGATACGGACGGCCTTCATAGTAATCATGGCTTGCTCCTCGTCGGGTTGAGTCCAATTCGCCTCTGAACTGTTTCGCCGGCAGACCGGCGTCTATCAAGCCGGCGGTTCGGTCGTGGCAAAGGCCGGCCGGTGGCGCGCCGTCAGTGTATCGTTTGCGAATGCTCGCCGCCGGGTTGCGAGATGCCGCTCAGCGCTTCACCTGCTGTCGCGGTCTCGCTGTTGGTGGCGAGGTCGCCCAGCGAAACGATGCCGACCAGGCGCTTGTCACGGTTTAGCACTGGCAAGCGGCGCACTTTCAGGTCAGCCATGTTGCGCAGAACATCCTCCGCGTCTTCGTCTTCGAAGCAATACCTGACCTCGGTACTCATCACTTCCCGTACCTTGGCGTCAGGTGTCTTGCCTTGGGCGACGCCGCGGATTGCGATGTCGCGATCGGTTACCATGCCGACAAGTCGATCGTTCTCGCCCACCGGCATCGCGCCGGCGTCGAGGCGACCCATCATTTCTGCCGCATCGCGCAGGGTTTGCTGCGGACTGGCGATCTCGACGTCCTTTGTCATGCAGTTGCCAACTTTCATTTTAACCTCCGTTGGTTGCAGGGCCCGCCGCCGAATTTCGTGATGGAAGGGTGAATGAGCGCCAGCGCAAAACGTTCCATGGCAAGACCCGTTTCGAGCGCTTCGCCAAATCACCCATCCTCCACTCCAACCGCCTTCAGGCGGTCGGCCCGGGAAAGGTCGGTTCCGAAGGAATTTCGGAAGGCGTGCCAGGAGGAACTCCAAGTGGCTCCTGATCCGGCGTCGGAATTGGATCCGGCGAGGGCGGGGGTACGCCTGGAGGTTCTCCCGGCGGAGTCTCCGGCGGGGCAGGCGGCCGCGCCGGCTCCGGATTGGGATTGTCCGGCAGTGGATTCGGGTTGTTCGGATCGGGGTTGTTCATCGATCACTCCCCTGATATCTGTGGCCTGATCTCCACCAGAGCGGGGTGCGGCAGCGGCGAGCGGGCTCTCTTGTCCTAAACCGAGGGGAAGCAAAAGCGTTCCCTCACCTGGTGCCAAGCGGGGCCAATCTATCGGGCGGTTCCCAGGCTGGCATACATTCCGTTGGTGCGGAATTGCGTCGGGTTGATACCGTAGAGGCGGCGGAAGACCTTGGAAAAATAATTGGCATCCTCGAAGCCGCACATGATGGCGACCTCCTTGACCGGCAGGAAATCGGCCTTCGTCAGCAACTTCGCCGCGCGCTGCAGTCGCTGCTGCAGCACGAATTCGGCGGGCGGAAGTCCCTCGCTCTCGGCGAAGCAGCGCGAGAAATGCGCGCGGCTCAGGCCGCTGATCTCGGCGAGATCGGCAACGCGGAGCGGCCTGTCGAGATTGGCCCTGATGTGGTCGATGACCGGCTGCATGGCGCTCTTGTCGTCGGTGACGGCATGCGAGCCGAAGACATCGTCGTAGAGCGCCATGGCGGCTTCATAGGCGACGGCCGAGGCGGCTCCCGGCGAGACCGCGCCCGTGATCAGGCGTACGCTGCAATCCGCGAGATGATCGATCGTCGAGGGCTGCAGCCGCAGGACCGGACCGACGGCGGCAAGGATCGACTTGTGGATGCGCAGTGCCTCCTCGCCGTTCATCGATATCCAGAAGAACTCCCAGCGTTCGCCCTTGGCCAGCCAGTAACGGTGGTTGTGCGGCACGAGGACCAGCAAAGTGTCGCCCTTTTGCAGGCGGTAGTTCCGGTTCTCGTAGCGCAATCGGCCGGTGCCGCTGATCGTATGCTGGAGCACGGTAAACGGCGTCTGGCCGCGCTTGCGCCCATCCCAGTCGTAGACCTCATTCTCGCGCACTTCATAGCCGGTGCTTGTCGGCATGGTGTGTAGACGCTGGCGCCCGCGCGGCAGCGATACCGTCCTGCCCGCCGGCCCGATGTCGATCAAGTTCCGCAGCACAAAATTACCCCTAAAAGCATAATCCTTCTCTGGTCGCGTGCCGAATAAGGCGCATAATCCCTCGAGAAAAGCAAAAGAAACTGCGGTCAACGAGCGGATGGGAGGAAGTGCCGGATTCCAGCCTGCATAATGTGGCAGGCGGGCCAGGCCTCTTTTCGCCGCCTTTGCCCTAGCGTTCGATCAGGTCGAGGTGAGGCTGATGAGTTTCAAGATCGCTATTATCGGTGCGGGAAGCGTCGGGTTCACCAAGAAGCTCTTCACCGACATTTTGTGCGTTCCTGAATTCAGGGATGTCGAATTCGCACTGACCGATCTCAGCGAACGCAACCTCCAGATGATCAAGTCGATCCTCGACAGGGTCGTCGAATTCAACAGGCTGCCGACCAAGGTTACGGCAACGACCGACCGCCGTGCCGCCCTCGAGGGTGCCCGCTACATTATCAGCTGCGTTCGCGTCGGCGGTCTCGAAGCCTATGCGGACGACATCCGCATTCCCTTGAAGTATGGCATCGACCAGTGCGTCGGCGACACGATCTGCGCCGGCGGCATCCTCTATGGCCAGCGCAACATTCCGGTAATCCTCGATTTCTGCAAGGATATCCTCGAAGTCGCCGAGCCTGGGGCGAAATTCCTAAACTACGCCAATCCGATGGCCATGAACACCTGGGCGGCGATCGAATATGGCAAGGTCGATACCGTCGGCCTTTGCCACGGCGTCCAGCATGGCGCCGACCAGATCGCCGAAGTGCTCGGCGCCAAGTCGCGCACCGAGCTCGACTACATCTGCTCCGGCATCAATCATCAGACCTGGTTCATCGACCTGCGTCTCAACGGCCGCAAGATCGGTAAGGACGAACTGGTTGCCGCCTTCGAGGCGCATCCGGTCTATTCGCAGCAGGAAAAGCTGCGCATCGATGTCCTGAAGCGCTTCGGCGTCTATTCGACCGAAAGCAACGGCCATCTTTCCGAATACCTGCCCTGGTATCGTAAGCGGCCGGACGAAATCACCCGCTGGATCGACATGTCCGACTGGATCCACGGCGAGACCGGCGGCTACCTTCGTTATTCGACCGAAACACGCAACTGGTTCGAAACGGAGTTCCCGCAATTTCTGGAATCCGCCGCCAGGCCGATAGACCCCGCCAAGCGCTCCAACGAGCATGCCAGCCACATTCTCGAAGCGCTGGAGACGAACCGCGTTTATCGCGGCCACTTCAACGTCAAGAACAACGGCATCGTCACCAACCTGCCGCAAGACGCCATCATCGAGTCGCCCGGCTTCGTCGATCGCTTCGGCATCAACATGGCTGCAGGCATCACGCTGCCGGAAGCCTGCGCCGCCACTTGCACTTCCTCGATCAACGTCCAGCGCATGTCGGTTCATGCGGCGATCTCCGGCGATATCGACCTGCTGAAGCTCGCCGTCCTGCACGATCCGCTGGTCGGCGCGGTTTCGACGCCGGAAGAGGTTTGGCAAATGGTGGACGAAATGGTCGTCGCCCAGGCCCGCTGGCTGCCTCAATATGCCGATGCGGTGCCGGCCGCGAAGGAGCGGCTTTCGAAATCCAGGATCAAGACCCGTGAATGGGCCGGGGCGGCACGGCGCGACGTCCGTTCGATCGATGAATTGCGTGCGGAAAAAACGGCTCTCAAGCAGGCCGTCTGAATTTCGCCAGGACGGATCGCGGCGAGCTTTCGGGAGGAATTTTCGGCACCGCACCCGTCTGTACATTCGTTCGAGGAGAAATGGAGCGGCGTCAACGCGCTCCTGAACAACAGGGAGGAGACGATGAGGAATTTCCGAAACATTGGCATTCTCGCCGGGCTGGCGCTTAGCGTCTCGGCCTCGGCGCTGAACGCGTATGCATCCGAGCCGACCGTGCCGCCGGTGCCCGCGCAATTTCCGGCCGAGGGAAAGATCAAGTACGTCGCGCGCGACTCCATCCTGGAGTTCAAGGCACTTCCGGAATACCACGAACCCGATTGGGTCACCGACAAATACGTCAAGGCAGGCAAGCTGCCGCCGGTCAAGGACCGGTTACCGAAGGAGCCGCTGGTCTTCAAGACCGGCAATATGCCGGACGGCGTCGGTGTCTACGGTGATACGATGCGTCATGTCATCGGCGGCCGGCCGGAGGGCTGGAACTATGGCGCCGGCCAGACGCAGGGCTGGGGCGGCATCGACATCGGCCTTTCCGAATGCCTGACGCGCACCGCGCCGCTGTTCCAGGTCGAGGCCAAGGACACGGAGCCGCTGCCGAACCTCGCCAGGAGCTGGGACTGGTCCAAGGACGGCCACACGCTGACGATGCATCTGGTCGAGGGCGCGAAATGGTCGGACGGCGTTCCGTTCAACGCCGACGATGTGATGTTCTACTGGGACGACGAGGTGATCGATCCTAATGTGTCGCCGCTGAACGGTGCCACGCAGGAGACCTTCGGCGTCGGCACGACGTTGAAGAAAATCGACGACTACACCGTCGAGTGGACCTTCAAGGACGCCTTTCCGAAACAATACCTTTACGCCATGGCTTACGGCACCTTCTGTCCGGGCCCGTCGCATATCCTCAAGCCGCAGCATCCGAAATATTCGAAGAACACCTACGAGCAGTTCAAGAACGCCTTCCCGCCGGAATATATGAACATGCCGGTGATGGGTGCCTGGGTGCCGGTGGCATACCGCCCCGACGACATCATCGTCATGCGTCGCAATCCGTACTATTGGAAGGTCGACGAGAAGGGCAACCAGCTGCCGTATCTCAATGAACTGCACTACAAATTGTCGACCTGGGCCGACCGCGACGTTCAGGCGGTATCGGGGGCGGGAGACTTCTCCAATCTGGAGCAGCCGGAGAACTTCGTCGCCTCGCTGAAGCGCGCAGCGCAAAAGGACGCGCCGGCACGGCTTGCCTTCGGTCCGCGGTTGATCGGCTATAATCTGCGCATGAATTTCTCAGCCAATGGCTGGGGCAACCCCGACGAGCGCGGACAGGCGATACGCGATCTGAACCGCAACGAGGATTTCCGCAAGGGCGTCACCATGGCGCTCGACCGCAAGGCGCTCGGCGACTCGCTGGTCAAGGGTCCGTTCACTGCCATCTATCCCGGCGGCTTCTCCTCGGGCACGAGCTTCTACGACCGGAAGTCGACGGTCTACTACCCCTTCGATCTCGAAGGCGCCAAGGCGGAACTCGCCAAGGCAGGCCTAAAGGACACGGACGGCGACGGCTTCGTCAATTTTCCTGCCGGCACCGCCGGCGGCAAGAATGTCGAGATCGTGATGCTCGTCAACAACGATTACACCACCGACAAGAGCCTCGCGGAGGGCGTCGTCGGTCAGATGGAGAAGTTAGGTATTCGCGTTGTCCTGAACGGGTTGAACGGTACCCAGCGCGATCAGGCCAATTACTCCGGTCGCTTCGACTGGCTGATAAGGCGCAACGAAACGGAACTCACCTCGGTCGTGCAGAACACCGAGCAACTGGCGCCGGTCGGCCCACGCACCAGCTGGAACCACCGCGCTCCGGAAAACGGCCAGGTAGATCTGATGCCGTTCGAGAAGGACCTTGTCGATATCGTCAACAAGTTCGTCTCGGCGCAGGACAATGACCAGCGCGCCAGCCTGATGAAGCAGTTCCAGAAGATCTCGACGGAACATGTCTATACCGTCGGGCTCACCGAATATCCCGGCGCGCTGATCATCAACAAACGTTTCTCCAATATCCCGCAGGGAACGCCAATCTTCATGTTCAACTGGGCCGAGGACTCGATCGTCCGCGAGCGAGTCTGGGTGGCCGCCGACAAGCAGCAGAAATATGAGCTGTTTCCCGAACAGCTTCCCGGAAAGCCCGGGGACAAGGGTCCGACGAACTGAGTTTCCTCCCCTGACTTGAAAATTCCCGGCCGCGCTGCTGGCGCGGCCGGGACAAAGCCAGCGGTGAGGGATAACTGAGAATCTGAGCGAGGAGCAAACGGTCGATGCTGCGATTTCTGCTTATGCGCATAGCATCCGCAATACCGGTTCTCGCCATTTTGAGCGTGGTTACCTTCGCGATCATCCAGGCACCGCCGGGTAACTATGCCGACTATATCCGCTTGCAGCTCATCAACCAGGGTGGAGCCTCCTTTGCCGAGGCCGATGCTCAGGCGAAGGCTTACAGCGTGGAGCACGGCCTCGATAAGCCGGTTCCGCTCCAATACCTGAACTGGATCGGCGGCATCATCACCCGCGGCGATTTCGGCCACAGCCTGTATTACAACAAGCCCGTCGCCGACGTGGTTGGCGAGCGGCTGCCGCGCACGCTGCTGCTTGCGCTTGTCTGCCACCTCTTGGCTTCGGTGCTGGGCATCGGCTTTGGTATCTGGGCGGCGACTAGGCAGTACAGCTGGATCGACAGTACGCTGTCAGCGATTTCCTTCCTCGGAATGACGGTACCGCGCTTCCTGATGGCGCTGATCATCGTCTATCTGCTGGTCTTCCAGTTTAACGTCTCCGAGATCGGCAGCTTCTTTTCGCCGCAATTTGGCGGGGCGCCGTGGTCCTGGGCGAAGTTCGTCGATCTCGTCCGGCATGTCTGGCCGGTTGTCGCCATCGCGACCTTCGGCGGGCTCGCCTACAACATGCGGGTGATGCGCGGCAATCTGCTCGACACGCTGAACGCGCAATATGTCGAGACCGCTCGCGCCAAGGGCCTCAGCGGCGGTGCGGTCGTCATGCGCCATGCGGTGCCCAATGCGCTGCATCCGCTGGTTATGTATCAGGGCGTGGTGCTGCCCTATATGCTGACCGGCGAGATCGAGACGGCGATCATCTTTGCCCTGCCGACCGTTGGCCCGGCGATCGTCGGCTCGATGGCGGTCGGCGACGTCTATGTCACGGCGACCTTCATGATGGTGCTGTCGGCGACGCTGATCGTTGGCAACATCATCGCCGACATGCTGCTCGTTATGCTCGACCCGCGTGTGCGCCAATATGCAGGGTCCTGAGATGCTTGCCTTCGAGCCCTCGCTGCCGCCGCTTGCCGAGGAATCGGCCAAGATCAAGCCGCGCGGCAATGAGAGCTACATCGCGCTCGTCTGGCGCCGCCTGAAACGGTCCTGGACCGGCATGGCCGGGCTCATCCTGGTCGCGTTTCTGGTGCTGCTGGCGGTGTTCGCCGACTTCTTCGCACCGATGGATCCCAAGGTGACCGATGTCGGCTTTGCCCCGCCGCAGATGATGAGCTTCCATGACAAGGATGGCAACTTCGTCTTCCAGCCACGCGTCTATGCCCTGGCGGATTCGGAAGACCTCGACCCGGTTACCTTCCAACCCGTCGTCGGGCCGGACTACGACCATCCGCGGCTGCTCGGCTTCTTCGTCAAGGGCGCGGAGTACAAACTGCTCGGCCTGCTTCCCGCGAACCGGCACTTCTTCGGCTCGACCGACGGCCAGCCGGTGCATTTCCTTGGCACCGACAAATTCGGCCGCGATGTGCTGGCTCGTGCAATCTATGGTTCGCGCATCTCGTTGATGATCGCATTGACCGTGGTCTTCATCGTCACCGTGATCGGCACGACGGTCGGCATGGTGTCGGGCTATTTCGGCGGCACATTCGATGTCTGGGTCCAGCGCTTCGTCGAACTGGTGCTCGCATTTCCGCAATTGCCGCTTTATCTGGCGCTGACGTCGCTTGTTCCGGTGACGGCGCCGACGAATGTCTTCCTGGCCTTCGTGATCGTCGTCATGTCGGCGCTCGGCTGGGCGCAGATGTCGCGCGAGGTGCGCGGCAAGACCCTGGCACTGGCGCGGATCGACTACGTCCGTGCGGCGATGGCGGTCGGCGCCACCGACGGCCGCATCATCATGCAGCACATTTTTCCAAACGTGATGAGCCACGTCATCGTTGCGGTCACGTTGGCAATCCCCAGCGTCGTCCTGCTCGAATCCTTCCTCGGTTTTCTCGGCTTCGCGGTGAAGCCGCCGCTGATCTCCTGGGGCCTGATGCTGCAGGACACCGCGACCTATTCGGTCATCGGCACCTATCCCTGGATCCTCTCGCCGGTCGGCTTCGTGCTTGTCACCGTCTTCGCGTTCAACGCGCTTGGCGATGGATTGCGCGATGCGGTCGATCCGTATTGAGCGTGACATGATGCAACACGCGCTCGTCAAATCCTTCGCCCCGCCTGTCCGGCTCGACCATGACGGCCGTTCGGAAAAACCGGTCATCGATGCCCGCAACATCGCCGTCGATTTCAAGGTCGAGCACGGCATGATCGAAGCCGTTAAGGACATCTCCTTCCAGCTCTATCGCGGCGAGACGATCGCCATTGTCGGCGAGTCGGGATCGGGCAAGTCGGTGACGGCGCGCACCGTCATGGGACTGTTGTCGAAACGCGCGGTCGTGTCGCCCAAATCGACCGTCGAATACAATGGGGCGAACATCCTGAAATATTCCGAGCGTGCGCGGCGCAAACTGCGGGGTGACCGCATCTCGATGATCTTTCAGGAGCCGATGAGTTCGCTCAACCCGATCTACACGATAGGCAGCCAGATCGTCGAGGCGATACGGGTGCATCGCAAGATGAGCCGCAGGCAGGCCGAAGCAAGAGCGCTCGAACTGCTGCAGCAGGTGCAGATTCCTGAGCCCCAGGCGCGGCTGAAACAATACCCGCACCAGCTTTCCGGCGGCCAGCGCCAGCGTGTGATGATTGCCATGGCGCTGGCCAACGATCCCGATGTGCTGATCGCCGATGAGCCGACGACGGCGCTCGACGTCACGGTTCAGGCGCAGATCCTCAATCTCATCCGAAACCTGCAGAAGAAACTGCGCATGGCGGTGATCCTGATCACGCACGACCTGACCGTGGTGCGGCAGTTCTCCGACTATGTCTACGTCATGCAGCATGGGGAGATGCGCGAGCACAATGTGACGGAGAGGCTGTTCGCCAATCCGCAGCATCCCTACACCTGTCACCTGCTTGCCTCCGAGCCGCGCGGCCAGGCAAATCCGTTGCCGGAAGGCGCCGACGTCATTCTTGAAGCCAAGGATGTGCGCGTCTCGTTCATGCTGCGGCATGGCACGTTCATGAGGCCGGACCTGCGCGAACTCGTCGCCGTCGACAGCCTCAGCCTGACCCTTCGGCGGCACGAGACGCTGGGTCTCGTGGGCGAATCCGGATCGGGCAAGACCACCTTCGGCGAGGCGTTGCTCAGGCTCAACACCACGGACAGCGGCGAGATCTATTTCGATGGCCAGCCGATCCATGGCTGTTCACGTTCGCAGATGCGGCCGTTGCGGTCGCGCATGCAGGTCGTCTTCCAGGATCCGTTCTCGTCGCTCAACCCACGCATGACGATCGGCCAGATCATCGAGGAAGGGCTGGTCGTCAACCGAATCGGCGCCACCAGGAACGATCGGATCGAGCGGGTGCGCGAGGCGCTGATCAGCGCCGGCATGCCCGGCGATATCCTGTCGCGCTTCCCTCACGAGTTTTCCGGCGGCCAGCGCCAGCGTATTGCGATTGCCCGTGCCGTCGCGCTCGAACCGGAATTCATCGTACTCGACGAGCCGACATCGGCGCTGGATCTCTCCGTCCAGGCGCAGATCATCGAATTGCTGCGCAAGCTGCAGCGCGAACGGGGCCTGAGCTACATCTTCATCTCGCACGACCTCAAGGTCGTTCGGGCGCTGTGCCACCGCGTCATCGTCATGCAGCACGGCAAGATCGTCGAAGAGGGGCCGGTCGACGAAGTCCTGTCCCATCCCAAAACCGCTTACACCGAACGGCTGGTCAAGGCCGCTTTCGAGGTAGCCTGATTGCTTATGCCGGAGGTTGTTGTGGCAAGAAATCCCAAGGTCGCTTTCATCGGAGCTGGCTCGACGGTGTTCATGAGGAACATCGTCGGCGACATATTGCAGCGTCCGGCTCTATCCGGCGCGACGATCGCACTGATGGACATCAATCCGCAACGGCTCGAGGAAAGCGCAATCGTGGTCGGCAAGCTGATCTCGACGCTCGGCGTGAGGGCCAAAGCCGAAACCTATTCGGACCAGCGCAAGGCGCTGGCGGGCGCCGATTTCGTCGTCGTCGCCTTCCAGATCGGCGGCTACGAGCCCTGCACCGTTACCGATTTCGAAGTTCCGAAGAAATACGGTCTGCGCCAGACCATCGCCGATACGCTCGGTGTCGGCGGCATCATGCGCGGCTTGAGAACCGTGCCGCATCTCTGGAAGATCTGCGAGGACATGCTCGCAATCTGCCCGCAGGCGATCATGCTGCAGTATGTCAACCCGATGGCGATCAACACCTGGGCGATCGCGGAGAAATATCCCGACATCAAGCAGGTCGGCCTCTGCCATTCGGTACAAGGCACGGCGATGGAACTGGCGCACGATCTCGACATTCCCTACGAGGAGATTCGCTACCGCTCGGCCGGCATCAATCACATGGCCTTCTACCTGAAATTCGAGCATCGCCAGCCGGACGGCTCCTACCGCAACCTCTATCCGGATCTGCTGCGCGCCTACAGCGAAGGGCGGGCGCCGAAGCCGGGATGGAACCCGCGCTGCCCGAACAGAGTGCGCTATGAGATGCTGAAACGCCTCGGCTACTTCGTCACCGAGAGCTCCGAACATTTCGCGGAATACACGCCCTATTTCATCAAGGACGGGCGCGACGACCTGATCGAGAAATTCGGTATCCCGCTCGACGAATACCCGAAGCGCTGCATCGAGCAGATCGAACGCTGGAAGGGACAAGCGGAAGCCTATCGCTCGGCTGACAAGATCGAAGTGGAGCAGTCGAAGGAATATGCGTCCTCGATCATGAACTCGGTCTGGACCGGCGAGCCGTCGGTGATCTACGGCAACGTCCGCAACAATGGCTGCATCACGTCATTGCCATATAATTGCGCGGCCGAGGTGCCATGCCTCGTCGACGCCTCCGGCATTCAACCCACGTTCATTGGTGACCTGCCGGTGCAGCTCACCGCGCTGATCCGCACCAATATCAACGTCCAGGAGCTGACGGTCCAGGCGCTGATGACCGAGAATCGCGAGCACATCTATCACGCGGCGATGATGGACCCGCATACGGCGGCCGAGCTCGACCTCGACCAGATATGGTCGCTGGTCGATGATTTGCTGGTTGCGCATGGCGATTGGCTGCCGGCCTGGGCGCGTGGAGCGCGCAGCGTTCGGGCGGCCTGAGTATCGGATACAGCTCGCGAGCAACCGTCGGCTGATAGGAAGTCATCGACGGCGCGCGGTTCTGGTGACGCGAGGCTAGTAGTCAGCGATACGCGTTCAGTTCATGCGAACTTCCGGTTCGGCAAGCAGTGGAATCTCCAGGCCACGCCGCAAGCCGGTCGCCACGACCGACACCCTAAATTTTCCGGCGAGTGCCTTGTCGAAGATGGCGCCGACGATGATGTCGGCATCGTTGTCGACCTCCTCGCGGATGCGGGTTGCGGCCTCGTCGACTTCGAACAGCGTCATGTCCATGCCGCCCGATATCGAGACAAGGACGCCTTTGGCGCCCATCATCGAAGCTTCGTCGAGCAGCGGGTTGGCGATTGCCGCTTCCGCCGCCTTCTTGGCGCGGCCTTCTCCGGCGGCCTCGCCGGTCCCCATCATGGCGCGGCCCATGTCGCGCATCACCGACTTTACATCGGCGAAGTCGAGATTGATCAGGCCTTCCTTGACGATCAGATCGGTAATACAGCCGACACCCGCATAAAGAACCCGGTCGGCCATGGCGAAGGCGTCGGCGAACGTGGTTCTGGCGTCGGCGATCCTGAACAGGTTCTGGTTGGGGATGACGATGACGGTATCGGCGCTTTCGCGCAGGCGCTCGATGCCCTCGTCGGCAGCGTACATGCGGCGCCTGCCTTCGAAGACAAATGGCTTGGTAACGACGGCGACGGTCAGTATTCCGGCTGCCCGTGCTGCCTGCGCTATGACAGGCGCGGCACCGGTGCCGGTTCCGCCTCCCATGCCGGCGGTCACGAAGCACATATGCGTTCCAGCAAGGTGATCCATGATCTCGTCGATGGATTCCACGGCCGCGGCACGGCCGACCTCGGGCAGGGAACCGGCGCCGAGACCTTCGGTGATATGAGCGCCCAACTGGATCAGCCTCGTTGCCTTCGACATCGCAAGGGCCTGGGCATCGGTGTTGGCGACGATGAATTCCGCGCCCTGCAGGCCTTCGGCGATCATGTTGTTGACGGCGTTGCCGCCGCCGCCGCCGACCCCGACGACGGTGATCTTGGGCCTCATCTCCGAGATTACCGGCCTCGTCGCGGTGTTCATTGCCGTTCTCCCTGGATACGCCGAGTGGTCGCTGGAAGCTTGTCCCGGGCGCACTGCGAAAACTTTGAACCGGGCAGTGCGAATCAGGACAGCCCAGAGTGCAGGGAATCAGAGCGCGGAGCGGGCTGCAAGTGCGCGATGTGCCTCATAGGCGACTTGCGCCTGAAAGTTCACGCAATGCGCCTTGATACAGTGCAGATCGTTGCGCGGGCGCCGCACGCTACAAGTTCGGCGCGAGGCGCTGCGCGACATGGTCGGCAATCGCCAGGCAGGAGGTCAGGCCGGGGCTTTCGATGCCGAACAGGTTGACCAGGCCATCCAGCCCGTGCACCGCCACGTCCTGAATGACGAAGTCGGCATTGGCCTCACCGGGACCGGACAGTTTTGGCCGGATGCCGCTGTAAGCGGGCTGCAGGCTGTCATCGGCCAGCTCCGGCCAGTATTTGCGGATCTCGCTGTAGAAGCGCTCGCCACGAGCTGGGTCGACGCGATAGTCGAGTTGATCGGTCCATTCGACGTCCGGCCCGAAGCGGGTGACGCCGTCGAGATCGAGCGTCAGATGAACACCGAGCCCGCCGGGTTCGGGTACCGGATAGACCAATCTTGAGAACGGCGCCCGGCCGATCACCGAAAAATAATTGCCCTTGGCATAATGGAGCTTTGGCACGAATTGCTGATTGAGCCCTTCTAGCGAACCTGCAAGTGCTGCCGCGCCAAGCCCGGCGGCATTGACGAAACGCGGAGTGGCGATTTCGAAGCGCTCGCCGCCGGCAGCGTCCACCGTCTCGAGCACGACGCGGCCCGCTTCGATGCGGCCGGCGGCGATGCGCGTGTTGAGACTAAGTGCCGCCCCGTGCGCTTCGGCATCAGCCAACAAGGCGAGCATCAGGGCATGGCTGTCGATGATCCCGGTGGCCGGCGACAGCAACGCTGCCGTACACCTAAGGCTGGGCTCCAGCACATGCGCCTCGGCTTCGCGCAACGGCACCAGGTCGCCGGCGCCGCAAGCGCGTGCATTGGCCCGGATTGAGGCGAGCACCGGCTCCTGTTCGGCATTTGTGGCAACGATGAGCTTGCCGCAGCGCGCGTGCGGGATCGCCCGCTCCTCGCAATAGCGATAGAGTCTTTCCCGGCCGGCCACGCAGAACCGGGCCTTCAGCGATCCAACCGGATAGTGGAGGCCGGCATGGATGACCTCGGAATTGCGCGAGCTTGTCCCGGTGCCGATGGCGTTCTCGGCTTCCAGGACCAGCGTATCGATGCCGCGCTGCGCCATCTCTCGCGCGATCGCCAGGCCTACAACACCGGCGCCGGCGACAATGCAGTCGACATGGTCCACGGTTAGGTCAAGCCGAAGTTCTGCATGCGTCCACCCATCCGCTGGCCCTGTCGAAAGCGCTTGACACTATATCGTTCGAGAAAGATGCATCAAAGGCATAACGCACGGGGAGCTTCTGAGCCGGACCGGCGGCAGGACTGTTTCGCGTGCAGCACAGGAGCCATCATGGACGCACGACCGAATTCACCCGAAGCCCGCGACATAAGCTTTCACATGCATGGCTATACGAATGCGCGCAAGCATCAGGAGTCAGGGCCGCTCGTCATCGAGAAGGGCGACGGCATCTATGTCGAGGACCTTGCCGGCAACCGCTATATCGAGGCGATGGCGGGGCTCTGGAGCGTCGCGGTCGGTTTTTCGGAGAAGCGGCTGGTCGATGCGGCAGTACGGCAAATGTCGAAGCTGCCTTACTATCACGATTTCGGCTCCAAATCGCATTCGCCGCTGATCGATCTCGCCGAGAGACTGGTGCAGATGGCGCCGGTGCCGATGAGCAAGGCGTATTTCACCAATTCCGGTTCCGAGGCCAACGATACGGCCATGAAGATGATCTGGTACCGGTCGAATGCGCTCGGCCAGCCGGCGCGCAAGAAGATCATCAGCCGCAAGAAGGGCTATCACGGCGTCACCATCGCCTCGGCAAGCCTGACCGGACTGCCCAACAACCACATTTCGTTCGATCTGCCGATCGCCAATGTGCTGCACACCTCGACGCCGCACCATTGGCGCGAGGCGCTGCCGGGTGAAAGCGAAGAGCTGTTTTCGACGCGGCTTGCCGACGAGCTGGAAACGCTGATCCTGGCCGAAGGACCGGAAACCATCGCCGCCTTTTTCGGCGAACCGATCATGGGCGCCGGCGGCGTCATCGTTCCGCCTTCCGGCTACTGGGAGAAGATACAGGCGGTGCTGTCGAGATACGACATCCTGCTGGTCGCCGACGAGGTGATCTGCGGCTTCGGCAGAACAGGTGAGATGTTCGGCTCGCAGACCTTCGGCATCAGGCCCGACATCATGGTGCTGTCGAAGCAGATCTCTTCGTCCTATCTGCCGATCTCAGCCCTGCTGATCAACGACAAGGTGTTCCAGCCGATTGCCGACGAAAGCAATCGTATCGGCACCTTCGGCCACGGCTTCACCGGCGGCGGCCATCCTGTTGCGGCAGCGGTCGCGCTCGAGAACCTGAAGCTGATCGAGGAGCGCGACCTTGTCGGCAATGCGCGTGCGGTCGGCGCGCATATGCAGAAGCGGCTGCGCACGCTCGCTTCGCACCCGCTTGTCGGCGAGGTGCGTGGCATCGGCCTGATCGCGGCGGTCGAACTGGTCGGCGACAAGGCGAACAAGGCGCCGTGGGGGAAGACCGGTGAACTGGGCGGGCTCGTCAACGGCTTCATGCAGCAGAACGGCGTCATCTCGCGCAATATGGGCGATGCGCTGGCTTTCTGCCCGCCGCTGATCATCACCGAGCCGCAGGTCGATCAGGTGATCGACGCGTTTGAACGGTCGCTCGAGGCCGCCGCCAAGCAGGTGCGACCACAAAGCTGATCAGGCTATTCAGCGGCCGATGGCATCCGGTACGACCACCAGCTTGCCGACGAAATCCTTGGCGATGAAATCGGCCTGGGCGCGATGGAAATCGGAGAGCTTGTAGACGCCGCCGACCAGCGGCCGGATCTTCTTCTCCTCGATGTAGCGCACGATGCGGCGGAAATCCGCCCGTGTGCCCTGGCTCGAGCCATGCAGTTGGAGCTGTTTCAGATACATGGTGCGCAGATCGAGCTGCACGACCGGGCCGGCAATCGCGCCCGCCGTCGTGTAGCGGCCTTCGGGCCTGAGGATGCGCAGCAGGTCGTTGAAGATCGCGCCGCCGACGAGGTCGGCCACCACGTCGATCGGCCGGCCGCCGGTCGCCTCGTTGACGGCGGCCGGCAGATCGGCAACGCCGCGGGTGATCACCGCCTCGGCCCCGATGTCACGCACGGCCTGTTCCTTGCCCTTGCCGGCAACGGCATAGGGAATGGCGCCGCGCGCCCGCGCCAGCTGCACGATGCCCGAGCCGACGCCGCCTGAGGCGCCGGTGACCAGCACCCGCTCGCCGGCTTTCAATGCGGCGCGTTCCAGCATCTGCTCGCCGGTGAGATAGGCGCAGCAGAAGGTGGCGAGTTCGACATCGCTCAGATCGGTGCTGACGACATGGGCGTTCTCGGCCGGCACTGTCTGGTATTCGGCATAGCCGCCGTCGCGGCCGTGGCCCATATAGTCGATGTCGGCGAGTGAATCGTCGTCGCGATTGTAGATGGAGAAATCGACCATCACCCGCTCGCCGATGCGGGCCGGCGACACGCCCTCGCCGACGGCAACGATGTTGCCGACCGTGTCGGTGCCCTGGATGCGTGGGAAGGTCAGCGTGTTGCCCTGCCGACGCCAGGTCGACACCGCGGCTGCATCCTCCTCAGTGCCATAGGCGCCCTGGCGCACCCAGACATCGGTGTTGTTCATGCCGCAAGCGGTGACCTTGACCAGCACCTCGCCCGGAGCGGGCAAGGGCACTTTGACGTCGGTGCGGTAGACGAGCTTTTCCGGTCCGCCGTGCCCGATCAGCTGCACGGCGGCCATGGTGGCGGGGAGGTTTTTGGTCATGGCATTCATGTAGCTTCTTCAGATGCTGGCAAACACGCTCTTCACCGCGTCGGCCGTCTTGGAGACGACGATGTCGGCCTCTTGCCGTGTCAGGCAGAGCGGCGGCGCGAAACCGAGAATGTCGCCCTGCGGCATGGCGCGGCCGATGACGCCGCTTGCCGCAAGGGTGGTCGCGACCTGCGGTCCGATCTTTTGCGAGGCGTCGAAGAACACGCGGTCGTCCCGGTCGGCGACGAATTCGATTGCCGCCAGCATGCCGTCGCCGCGCACCTCGCCGACGTTTTTGTGGCCACCGACGGCTTTCGTCAGCTCGGCGCGGAAATAGGCGCCGGTCTCGCCGGCGTTCCGCACTAGGTCCATCTCGTCGATCAGTTCCAGGTTGGCGACGCCGGCGGCAACGCAGATCGGATGCGCCGAGTAGGTCCAGCCATGGCCGAGCGAGCCGAGCTTGTCGGAGCCTTGGACGAGCACCTGCCACACCTTGTCGGAGACGATGACGCCGGAGAGCGGCGCATAGGCCGAGGTCAGGCCCTTGGCGATGGTGATCAGGTCGGGCTTGATGCCGTAATGGTCGGAGCCGAACATGGTGCCAAGCCGGCCGAAGCCGGTGACTACCTCATCGGCGATCAAAAGCACGTCGTATTTCTTCAGCACCGCCTGGATCTTTTCCCAATAGCCGGCTGGCGGCGGCACGATGCCGCCGGTGCCGAGGATCGGCTCGCCGATGAAGGCGGCGACCGTTTCCGGCCCTTCGGCGAGGATCATCTCCTCGAGCTTGTCGGCGCAGTATTGCGAAAACTGCTCCTCGCTCAGCGAGCGGTCGGCGCGGCGGAAATAGTAGGGCGCCTCGGTGTGCAGGACCGGCGCACGCGGCAGGTCGAAGGCGTTGTGGAACAGGTCGAGGCCGGTCAGCGATCCGGTCATGATGCCGGAGCCGTGATAACCGCGCCAGCGCGAGATGATCTTCTTCTTCTCGGACCGGCCGAGCACGTTGTTGTAGTACCAGATCAGCTTGATGTTGGTTTCATTGGCGTCTGAACCGGAGAGCCCGAAATAGACCCTCGACATGCCTTGCGGCGCGCGGTCGATGATCATCTTGGACAGCGTGATCGACGCTTCGGTGCCGTGCCCGACATAGGCATGGTAATAAGCGAGATTCTTGGCCTGCGCGGCGATGGCGTCGGCGATCTTCTGGCGGCCATAACCGACATTGACGCAGTAGAGCCCGGCGAAGGCATCGATGCTCTTGCGCCCGTTGTTGTCCCAGATGGTGACGCCTTCGCCGCCGGCGATCACACGGGTTGGGCTCTCGCCACGCGCGTGGGTGCCCATATGGGTCGAGGGATGGAAGAAGTGATCGCGGTCCCAGGCGGCGAGTTCGTTTGACCGGTCGAGCATTTTTCTACTCCTGAAGGAAATTGTCGGGGCGGCTCACGCCACGTCGAGGCAGAGATATTTGAGATCGGTAAAGGCTTCGAGCCCATGACGCGAGCCCTCGCGGCCGATGCCGGACTGCTTGACGCCGCCGAAAGGGATCGGCGCGCCGGTGATCTTGACGCGGTTGATGGCGACCATGCCATAGTCGAGCGCGCGGCCAATGCGCAATTGCCTACCGCCGTTTTCGGTGACGACATAGGCGACGAGGCCGTACTCGGTGGCATTGGCGCGGGCGACGACTTCCTCTTCGCTGTCGAAGGGCGACACGGCAGCAACCGGACCGAAGGTTTCCTCGCGCATGATCAGGGCGTCGTCTCTCACGTCGGCAAGCAGGGTCGGTTGGTAGAACAGCGGCCCGGCGGAATGGCGCTTGCCGCCGGTCAGGCAGCGCGCGCCTTTGGCGAGCGCATCGGCCACCTGCTCCTCGACTTTCTTGACGGCGCGTTCGTGCATCAAGGGTCCGATTTCGGTGTCGTCAGCCAGGCCATTGCCGGTCCGCAATGCCTCGACGCGTTTGGCGAAAGCAGCGCAGAACCGATCGTAGAGCGGACGCTGGACATAGATGCGGTTGGCGGCGAGGCAGTCCTGGCCGGAGGTCGCGAATTTGGCGTCGACCGCAATGGCGACAGCCTTGTCGAGATCGGCGTCGGCGAAGACGATCAGCGGCGCATGACCGCCGAGTTCCATCACCAGACGCTTCATCGTCGGCGCACTCTGTGCGGCGATCAGCCTGCCGATCTCGGTCGAGCCGGTGAAGCTCATGGCGCGAACGCGCCGGTCTTCGCACATCCGTCCAACGATAGTCGAAGCCCTGCCGGTGAGGACGTTGAACACGCCGGCCGGCAGGCCGGCGCGTTCGCCAAGCTCGGCCAGCGCCAGTGCCGACAGCGGCGTTTCCGAGGAGGGATGCGCGACGATGGTGCAACCGGCGGCAAGGGCGGCAGCCGCCTTGCGGGTCAGCATGGCCGCTGGAAAATTCCACGGCGTGACGACGCCGACGACGCCGAGTGGCTCGCGCCGCACCATCATCTCGGTATCAGGCAGATGGCTGGTGACGCTTTCGGCGTTGAGACGTTTGGCCTCCTCGGCATACCATTCGACAAAAGAGGCGGCATAGTCGATCTCGCCGAGCGATTCCTTCAGCGGCTTGCCTTGTTCGAGCGTCATCAGCACAGCCAGGTCATTCTTGGCGGCGACGATCAGATCGAACCATTTTCGCAAGATTTTCGACCTTTCCTGCGGCAGCAATGCGCGCCAAGCAGGAAAGGCGCGCGATGCCGCATCGATCGCCAATGTCGTCTGCCGGGCATCGAGCGCGGCAACAAAAGCGACGGTCGATCCGGTGGCCGGATCGGTCACCTCGAAACTCTCCGCGGTCTCGCTCGCCGTCCAGTGGCCAGCGACATAGGCGAGTTCGCGCAGCAGCCGTCGGTCGGCGAGGCGATCGAGTGCTTCATTGCGGTGCGAGCGGGCAAAATGTGCAGACATCATCGGGCTCCCGGTTCGGGTAATGCCGCAAGACTATCTCTGCTGCGCAAACAGAGAGGCTGTTTGCGTGCCTGCACGTAGAGAGATTGTCTCTATTGCCCTGCCCCGCCAGACGATCTCTCCGGCATCAGGAAGATGCCGGCAACAGATCCGCCACTGGCAGCACACTCTCCTCCTTCACCGTCTTGGTGACGATGTAGGTGAAATAGCGGTCGATGCCGATCTCGCGTTCGAGCAGGGCGTCGACCAGCCGCTGATAGGCGTCGATGTCGCGCGCCATCACCTTCAGCAGGTAATCGACGCCGCCGCCGACAGACCAGCAGGCGACGATCTCGGGGATGTCGCGGATGACGCGCTCGAAACGGTCGAAATCGGCCTGGCGGTGGCTTGCCAGCGTCACCTCCATCAGCACGGTAGCGACCGGCGAGATGGCGCGCATGGCGATCCTGGCATGGTAGCCCGAGACGATGCCGGCCTTTTCCAGCTTGCGCAGCCGCATCCAGCACGGCGTCGGCGACAGGCCGACTTTCTCGGCCAGCGCCAGCTTGGTGATGCGCCCGTCGCGCTGGATGGCGTCGAGGATTTTGAGATCGATCGGATCGAGTTTCGCTGCAGCCATGATCACCCACTTCCAGTGCCCGACACCATGACGGCGCATTATTTCGATTGTCAATTGCACTGATTTCGATCTCTAATAAGTCATGACATTTTGGCGACCAGATCCCGCTCTTATCCGGCGGCCGGCGTATCAATCGCTCGCCGACCAGTTCGCGCGGGCCATCCATGACGGGCGTCTGGCCACTGGCGCGCGCCTACCGACGCACCGGCAACTGGCCGACGATCTGAAACTTTCCGTGCAGACGGTCAGCCGCGCCTACGAGGAATTGATCCGCCGCGGGCTGGTTTCCGGCGAGGTCGGCCGCGGCAGCTTCGTGCAGACGCAGCGCCGCGAGCCGGAGCCGCCCTATCTGCCGGAGCGGCTGGGCGAGGTCATCGACCTCTCCATCCTGAAGCCGGTCTGCGAACCGATGCATCTGGAGCGGCTGAGGCAGGCACTGGGCTGGCTCGCCGAAAACCTGCCGTCGAGCTCGGCGCTGTCGTTCAGGCCGAACATGGTGTTCCCGCGCCACCGCGCGGTGGGTGTCGAGTGGCTGCGGCTCTGCGGCCTCGACGCGTCGCCGCAGAACATCAGCCTGACCAACGGCGCCACCGCCGGTATGACGGTAGCGCTGATGAGCGTGGCGCCGCCCGGTTCGACCGTCGCCACGGAAGCGATCGGCCATCACACGCTGATCCCGCTGGCGCGCTATCTCGGCTTCAATCTCGAGGGTCTGCCGATCGACGGCAATGGGCTGATCCCGGAAGCGCTCGACGAGGCCTGCCGGCTGTCCGACATCCGCGCCGTGTTCGTGCAGCCCTCGGTGATCAACCCGACGGCAACGCTGATGGATGCCGCCCGGCGCGAGCGGATCGCGGCGGTGGCGCGCAGGCACGACATCGCCATCATCGAGAACGATGTGCTCGGCCCGCTGGTCGAGGACCGGCCGCCGCCGGTCGCGGCGTTTGCCCCCGAGCGCACGCTCTATGTCACCTCCTTCACCAAGATCGTGGTGCCCGGCCTGCGCATCGGCTATCTCGCAGCACCCGATCGTTATGTCGCCGCGGTTGCCAACCGCCACCTGGTCTCGAACTGGATGGCGACTCCGATGGTGGCCGAGATCGCCAGCAAATGGGTGACCGACGGCACCGCGATGGAACTCGTTCGATGGCAGCGCCTGGCTTTGCGGCGGCGTCTGGACATCGCCGCCGAGGTGCTTGCCGGAGTGGATTATCGCGCTCATCGCGACGGGCTTCACGTCTGGCTGCGGCTGCCCGAGGATCGCGGCGAGGAAAGCTTTGTGTCCCAGGCGCGCCTGCAGGGCGTGGCGATTGCGCCCGGCACGTCGTTTCGCATTTCGCAGATGCCTTGGCATCCAGCCGTCCGGATTTCGCTGGGCTCGACCACGGAGGGGGAACTGCGTGCCGGTCTCGGCGTTGTCACAAAGCTTCTGCTCGGCGATCCCGAGCATCTCCTGCTTGCCATCTAGGCAACAAATGGCGGGGAATTGTGCGGAATTCGAAATATTGTCATGATATTATTTTCTTGATTGACATGATTTGCTGCGATCCGCATCGTTAAAGGCATAGCTTCTCCAGCACGGGAAATTCATTGTCGGCGCCCATCATCAAGATCGACGGCATTTCGAAAAGCTTCGGCACCTTCAAGGTGCTGGACGGCCTCTCGATGCAAGTCATGCCGGGCGAGAAGCTGGCGCTGATCGGCCCATCGGGCTCGGGCAAGACGACGATCCTGCGTATCCTGATGACGCTTGAGCGCATCGACAGCGGCCACATCCAGGTCGACGGCGAACAGCTGTACCACATGGAGCGTAACGGCCGGCTGCTAACGGCCGATGAACGGCATTTGGCAAAGATGCGCCAGAAGATCGGCATGGTCTTCCAACTGTTCAATCTGTTTCCGCACAAATGCGTCATCGACAATGTGACGCTGGCACCGATGCTGACCAAAGGCGTGCCGCGGGGCGCCGCCGAAAAGCGGGCGATGGAACTGCTCGACATGGTCGGCATGGTCGACAAGGCCAAAGCGATGCCGGCGCAGCTTTCCGGCGGACAGAAGCAGCGCGTCGCGATTGCGCGCGCGCTGGCGCTGTCGCCGAAGATCATGCTGTTCGACGAGGTCACCTCGGCGCTCGACCCGGAGCTCGTCGACGAGGTGCTCAACGTCATGCGCAAGCTCGCTGCCGAGACCGACATGACCATGCTGCTGGTCACGCACGAGATGGGTTTCGCCCATGACTTCGCCGACCGGGTGCTGTTCTTCGATCGCGGCAGAATAGTCGAGGAAGGCAAGCCCGACGAGATTTTCCGCCATCCCAAACAGGAGCGTACGCAAGGTTTCCTGAAGAAGATCATTGCGGCCGGACATCGGGTCTGACTGCCATGCGAGGCGGCGACGCCTCAAGCAAGCCAAGAAGACAGACAAACAAGGAGTTGGGAACAATGAAGAAATTTGCCATTTTGGCCGGCGTCGCCGGTATTGCGCTGGCGGCGGTGCTGGCCGCCTCGACGGCCGGCTCGGCCGATGACAGCAAGCTCGAAGAGCTCAAGGCGCAAGGCTTTGCCCGCGTCGCCATCGCCAACGAGCCGCCCTATACGGCGGTCGCTGCCGACGGCAAGGTTTCGGGTGCGGCGCCTGACGTTGCCCGTGAAATCTTCAAACGTCTTGGCGTGAACGATATCGTCGCCTCGATCTCGGAGTATGGCGCCATGATCCCCGGCTTGCAGGCCGGCCGTTTCGACGTCGTCACCGCCGGCCTGTTCATGAAGCCGGAACGTTGTGCTGCGGTCGCCTATTCGGAACCGGTGCTGTGCGACGCCGAGGCGATGTTGGTGAAGAAGGGCAACCCGAAGGGCTTCAAGAGCTACGAGGACGTCGCCAAGGACACCAGCGCGACGATCGGCGCACCGGGTGGCGGCACCGAGGAAAAGCTGGCGCTCACGGCAGGTGTGCCGCGCGAGCGCGTCATCGTCGTGCCGGACGGCCAGAGCGGCCTGAAGATGCTGCAGGACGGCCGTATCGATGCTTATTCACTGCCCGTGCTGTCGATCAACGACCTGGTCAAGAAAGCCAATGATCCGAACCTCGAAGTTATCGCGCCGGTGGTCGGTGCGCCGGTCTATTGCGACGGCGCGGCCTTCAAGAAGGGCGACGAAGCGCTGCGCGACGCCTATGATGTCGAGCTGGCGAAACTGAAGAAGTCCGGCGAGTTCGCCAAGATCATCGAGCCTTACGGCTTCTCGGCGGCGGCGGCAATGTCGACGAGCCGCGACAAGCTCTGCTCGGCGAAATAGGCGGGTCCTCCTTCTCCCCGTTCACGGAGAGAAGGAGGCCCGAAGGGCCGGATGAGGGGCAGCACAAAGTTCTGCCAAGCGGGCTCTGCCCCTCATCTGCCGCCCGGCATCTTTTTTCCCGTGAACGGGGAGAAGGAGGCTGAAGCCAACGTCTCGCTGGACATTCAACGCGGAAACTCTCGACCCAATGACCCAATGGTCCGGCTATTTCGGCCTGATATTGCAAGGAGCACTCGTCACCATCGAGTTGACGCTGATGGGGTCGGTGCTGGCCTTGGTCATGGCCTTTCTTGCCGGGCTGGGGCGGCTGTCGCGGTTCTTCGTGCTGCGCGCGCTGGCCACCGCCTATATCGAGTTCTTCCGCGGCACCTCGATCTTCGTGCAGCTGTTCTGGGCCTATTTCGTGCTGCCTTTCGCCGGCATTTCGCTGACGCCGCTGCAGGCCGGCGTGCTGGCGCTGGGCCTCAATGTCGGCGCTTATGCGGCGGAAGTCGTGCGCGGCGCCATCAAGTCGATCGGCCGCGAACAATATGAGGCCTGCACCGCGCTCAATCTCGGCCGCTGGCAAGCCATGCGCCATATCATCCTGCCGCAAGCGCTTCTGGTGATGCTGCCGACCTTCGGCAACAACGCCATCGAGCTGCTCAAGGCCACAGCCGTCGTTTCGCTGATCTCGCTTGCAGACCTGACCTTCCAGGCGCAGGTGGTGCGCTCGCAGACCGGCAATACACTGGTGCCGTTCAGCACCATCCTCGTCATCTATTTCGTCCTGGCGCTCCTCATCTCCTGGGGCGTGCGGTCGCTGGAACGCCGCATGGCTCGTGGCCTCGACGGGGTGCGCGTATGATCGATCGGGCCTGCTAATGGAATGGGATTGGGATTTTGTCCGGCAGATCCTGCCGACGCTGATCGAGGGGGTGAAGATCACCATCCTGGCGACGCTGCTCGGCTCGGTGCTGGCGGCCGTCGTCGGGCTGGGCATTGCGTTGGCGCGCCGTTCGCCGAACCGGGCCCTGTCGCGCACCGTCGGTTTCGTTGCCGAGTTCATCCGTGGCACGCCGCTGTTGGTGCAGCTCTATTTCATCTTCTACGTGCTGCCGGATTTCGGCGTCCTGTTGCCGCCATTGGTGGCGGGCGTCATCGGTCTCGGACTGCATTACGGCACTTACACGGCCGAGGTCTACCGCGCCGGCATCGACAATGTGCCGCGCGGCCAATGGGAAGCGGCCAAGGCCTGCAATCTGAATGCCACACAGACCTGGACGCACATTATCATTCCGCAGGCGATCCCGCCGATGATCCCGGCGCTTGCCAATTATTTCATCGCCATGTTCAAAGAGACGCCGCTGCTGTCGGCGATCACCGTGCTGGAACTGATGAACCAGGCCAAGAGCGTCGCCAACACCTATTATCGGTATATCGAACCGATCACCTTGGTCGGCGCCTTCTTCCTCGCCATCAGCCTGTTCTCGGTGGTGCTGCTGCGCTGGCTGGAACACCGTTATGGGCGGATCGAACGATGAACGCTGCACCCGATATCCGCCTGCGCTCGATCCGTCCGCCGCTCGAAGCACGTCCGCTGGAAAAGCGGGTCGGCCTGATCATCCTTGCCACCGACCATACCAGCGAACCGGATTTTCACCGCATGGTGGCAAGCGACCGCATCGGCGTCTATGTCGCGCGTATTCCCTACGCCAACCCGACGACGCCGGACAATTTGCGCAAGATGCAGCCGTCACTGACGGCGGCCGCGGCCCTGATCCTGCCTGACGAGCCGCTCGACGCGATCTGCTATTCCTGCACCTCAGCTTCCGTCGTGATCGGCGATGCCGAAATCGAGGCGGCGGTGCAGGCCGCCAAGCCCGGCGTGCCGGTGGTCACGCCGCCGATGGCCGGCGTGCGCGGCCTGAAGGCGCTGGGCGCCAGGACGGTCAGCATCCTCACCCCTTACACGGTCGAGACCAGCCGGCCGATGGCGACCTATTTCAGCGAGCATGGATTCGAAATCGCCAGCTTCACTTGCCTCGGCTTCGAGGATGATCGCGAGATGGCGCGGATTGCGCCGAAATCCTTGGTCGATCTGGCCCGTGATGCGATGGCCCCGCAGGCCGACGCGCTGTTCGTGTCCTGCACGGCGCTGCGGTCGGCGGCGGCAGTTGTCGGCATAGAAGAGGCGATCGGCCGCCCCGTCGTCACCAGCAACCAGGCGACGGCCTGGAATTGCCTGCGCCTTTGCGACGACGACGAGCCGTGCCCTGAATTCGGCCGTCTGATGACGCAGCCGCTGAACTGATTGATGAGCCATGACCCAGATAAGCCTCCCCGATATCCGCGCCGCGCGCGAGCGCATCGCAGACAAGATCGAGCGTACGCCGACCGTTCCTTCCCGGAGTCTTTCCCAGCACTTGGACGCTCCTGTTTATCTCAAGCTCGAACATCGGCAGACCACCGGCGCCTTCAAGCTGCGCGGTGCCTCGAACGCTATCGCTTCGCTGACAGAAGAGGAGAAGGCGCGCGGCGTCGTCGCCGCCTCGACCGGCAATCACGGCCGGGCGCTTGCCTATGCCGCACAACTGCAAGGCATCCATGCGACGATCTGCATGTCGCGGCTGGTGCCGCAGAACAAGCTCGACGAGATCCGCCGGCTCGGCGCCGAGATCCGCATCGTCGGCAACAGCCAGGACGATGCGCAGCGGGAGGTCGAACGGCTGGTCGCGGAAGACGGGCTGATCATGCTGCCGCCCTTCGACCATCCTGCCATCGCCGCCGGGCAAGGCACCCTCGGGCTGGAGATTATCGAACAGGTTCCTGATGCCGCCCTGGTGCTGGTGCCGCTGTCCGGCGGTGGACTGGCGGCGGGCGTTGCCGCTGCCGTTAAGGGCGTCAGCCCGGCAACGAAGGTCGTCGGCGTCTCGATGGCGCGCGGTGCGGCGATGAAGGCGAGCCTCGATGCCGGGCACCCGGTGCTGGTCGAGGAACTGCCGACGCTGGCGGACTCGCTCGGCGGCGGCATCGGCCTCGACAACCGACTGACCTTTTCCATGTGCCGCGACCTGCTCGACGATGTGATCCTGCTAAGCGAGGACGAGATCGCCACCGGCATCCGCCATGCCTATGAACAGGAGCGCGAGATCGTCGAAGGCGCCGGCGCAGTCGGCATCGCAGCCGTGCTTGCCGGCAAGGTCAGGGCGAGCGGCCCGACGGTGCTCGTGCTGTCCGGCCGCAACATCGATATGACACTGCACCGCGAGATCATCTGCGGCGAAGCAATTGCGGAGAGCGCAGCATGAGCCGGATGACGATCCTCACCGAAGCCGAATTGCGCAAGATCGTGAAGCTGGATCTTGATGCCGTCGCCTGCGTCGAGAACGCGTTTCGGGCGCTCGCTACCTTGCCGGTGGCGATGCCGCCAATCCTGCGCCTGGACATTCCAGAGCATCGCGGCGAGGTCGACGTCAAGACCGCCTATGTGCCGGGCATCGACGGTTTTGCGATCAAGATCAGCCCAGGTTTCTTCGACAATCCGAAGCTCGGCCTGCCCAGCGTCAACGGCATGATGGTGCTGCTGTCGTCCAAAACCGGATTGGTCGAGGCGCTGCTGCTCGACAATGGCTATCTCACCGACATCCGCACCGCCGCCGCCGGTGCGGTCGCCGCCAAACATCTGTCGCGGGCGGACTCCTCCGTCGCCGCGATCTTCGGCGCCGGTGTTCAGGCCGGACTGCAGCTCGAGGCGCTGATGCTGGTGCGGCCAATCACGGAAGCCCGCATCTGGGCAAGGGATGCCGCCAAGGCCGAAGCTGCGGCAGACGCATTGTCCGAAAGACTGGGCATCGCCGTTCACGCGGAGCCCGACGCGGCAAAGGCTGCGGCCGATGCCGACATCATCGTCACCACGACGCCGTCGACCGAGCCGCTGATCAAGGCCGGCTTCGTCTCCGCCGGCCAGCATATCACTGCCATGGGCTCGGATGCCGAGCACAAGAACGAGATCGCGCCGGCGATCCTGCGCATGGCCGATCTCTACGTCGCTGACAGCGCCAAGCAGACGCGGCGCCTGGGCGAACTGCACCATGCTATAGCGGCGGGCGTGATGGCGGCCGATGCCGAAATCACCGAGCTTGGCCACATCATCGCCGGCGAAAGGCATGGGCGGCGCTCGGGCAGCGACATCACCATTGCCGATCTGACGGGCACAGGCGTGCAGGACACGGCAATCGCCACGCTCGCCCGCGACCGGGCGCGTGCGGCCAAGACGGGTACGATTTTCGAAAGCTGATGCTGGCCGCAAGGCCCAACAAACGAGGACCAAGAACAATGCAGCCAAATTTGAAATTCTCGCGCGGCGAATATGCGGAGCGCCTCGCCAAGACGCGGAAGGCGATGGAGGCCAAGGGCGTCGATCTGCTGATTGTCAGCGATCCGTCCAACATAGCCTGGCTGACCGGCTATGACGGCTGGTCGTTCTATGTGCACCAGGCCGTCATCGTGCCGCCGTCGGGCGAGCCGGTGTGGTACGGGCGCGGCCAGGACGCCAACGGCGCCAAGCGCACCGCCTATCTCGCGCACGACAACATCGTCGGCTATGCCGACAACTACGTGCAGTCGACCGAGCGCCATCCGATGGATTTTCTGTCCGGCGTGCTCTCCGATCGCGGCTGGGGGAAGCTCAGCATCGGTGTCGAGATGGATAATTACTGGTTCTCCGCCGCTGCCTTCGCATCGCTGCAGAAGCACTTGCCCAATGCCCGCTTCGTCGATGCCACGGCGCTGGTCAACTGGCAGCGCGCGGTGAAGAGCCCGACCGAAATCGACTACATGCGCAAAGCCGCCCGCATCGTCGAAGCGATGCACCAGCGCATCGTCGACAAGATCGAAGTCGGCATGCGCAAATGCGACCTGGTCGCCGAGATCTACGATGCCGGCACGCGCGGCGTCGACGGCGTCGGCGGCGACTATCCGGCGATCGTGCCGCTGCTGCCGTCGGGCGCCGACGCATCGGCGCCGCACCTGACCTGGGACGACCGGCCGATGAAATCGGGCGAGGGTACCTTCTTCGAGATCGCCGGCTGCTACAACCGCTATCACTGCCCGCTGTCGCGCACCGTTTTCCTCGGCAAGCCGACGCAGGAGTTCCTCGACGCCGAAAAGGCGACGCTGGAAGGCATGGAGGCGGGACTTGCCGCCGCAAAGCCCGGCAACACATGTGAGGACATCGCCAACGCCTTCTTCGCGGTGCTGAAGAGATACGGCATCGTCAAGGACAACCGCACCGGCTACCCGATCGGGCTTAGCTATCCGCCGGACTGGGGCGAACGCACGATGAGCCTGCGCCCAGGCGACCGCACCGAGTTGAAGCCCGGCATGACCTTCCATTTTATGACCGGCCTGTGGCTTGAGACGATGGGCTTGGAAATCACCGAATCCATCCTGATCACCGAGACGGGCGTCGAGTGCCTGGCGAATGTGCCGCGCAAACTGGTGGTGAAGAATTGAGCCCGATGTCCAGCCTTCGCCCGTCACCGATCACGCCGACCGTCGATTTCGAACGCGACGGCGTGCAGCACGGTTTCTTGCGCCTGCCTTACAGCCGCGACGATTCAGCCTGGGGATCGGTGATGATCCCGATCTGCGTCATCCGCAACGGCAAGGGGCCGAGCGCATTGCTCACCGGCGGCAATCATGGCGACGAGTACGAGGGGCCGCTGGCGCTCTATGACCTCGCCCGTACGCTCGACCCGAAGCAAGTCAGCGGCACGGTCATCATCGTGCCGGCGATGAACTATCCGGCGTTCCGCGCCGGCACGCGCACCTCGCCGATCGACAAGGGCAATCTCAACCGCAGCTTTCCCGGCCGGCCCGACGGCACGGTGACCGAGAAGATCGCGGATTACTTCCAGCGCGAGCTTCTGCCTCGAACGGACATCGCACTCGACTTCCACTCCGGCGGCAAGACGCTCGACTTCGTGCCGTTCTGCGCCGCCCACATTCGGCCCGACAAAATATTGGAGGAGAAAGGATTCGCTGCGGTCGAAGCGTTCTCCGCACCCTGGTCGATGAAGATGCTGGAGATCGATGCGGTCGGCATGTTCGACACTGCCGCCGAGGAGATGGGCAAGCTGTTCATCACAACAGAGCTCGGCGGTGGCGGGACTTCGCGCGCCGAAACGGTGCGGATCGCGCGGCGCGGCGTGCTCAACGTGCTGCGCCATGCCGGCATCGTCGCCGGCGCGGTCGAGATGCGGCCAACCCGCTGGCTCGACATGCCGTCCGGCGATTGCTTCTCGTTCGCCGAGGACGACGGGATGATCGAAACGATGATCGATCTCGGCGAGCCGGTGGCAGAAAACCAGGTGATGGCACGCATCCATTCCATAGGCCGCACCGGCGGCGCGCCGCAGGAGATCCGGGGCAAAATGTCCGGTCTGTTGGCGGCGCGGCATTTTCCGGGGCTGGTCAAGGCCGGCGACTGCGCTGCCGTGGTCGCCGTGCTGGTCGATTGAGGGTTAGGAAGCCGATGTCGGAAACGGCTCGGCCTTGCCTTTGGGGCGATCGCCGATGGCAAAGACGGCGCTTGCCTCGCTGACGATCGAGACATGGTCCTTGGCGGCTGTTCCGGCGGCCGCACTGTCGCCGCGCATGATTGCGGTGACGATGGCGTCATGCTCCTGCCACGACTGGGCCAGCCGGCCGGGCAGCATGAATTGCGCGCGCCGGAACGGCGCCAGGCGGCCGCGGGTCATGACGGTCAGTTCATAAATGTGCTTGCTGTGGGCGCCGCGATAGAGCCGGGTGTGGAATTCGGTGTTGAAAAGCTCATACTCTTCTTCGGCTCCGAGCTGCACCAAGCGCGCCGAGGCCTGGTGCTCGGCCTCCAGCGTGTGGCGCTCGCCCGCCGTCATGCGCTCGGCCGAGAAGCGCGCGCAGATCGCTTCAAGCTCGGCCATGCTCTCGAACATCGAGGCGAGGTGCTCCTGCGTCACCACGGCGACGGTGGCGCCGCGGTTCGGCCGCCTTTCGACCAGTCCCATAGCACTGAGCCGGCTTAGCGCTTCCCTGATCGGCGTGCGTGAGACGTCGAAGCGGGCGGCGAGCGAGGCTTCGTCGAGTTTTTCGCCGGGACGCAGGAAACCGGTGACGATCCGGTCGCTGATCGCCCTCACCATCTGATCGACGGTCGTGCCCGACCTGATCAAATTGCGCTTTCCCGACACGTCTCCTCCGTCCAGTCTTTTCGCTAGAGCCGTAAGCCACTCACCGGCTTCGATTCCTCCGCAGCTCTGTATGCCTATGTTTTAGCCTTCATGTCAAATTGGCGATTTTGAAGGCAAAAAGTGTATGCAATTGCTCCGGCTTTGTGCAGTCCACATCGGCACGCTCATTGATATTGCTGGATAAATCCAATTTCTGAAACTGGCACGCTGATTGCATACACTTCTCTCATTGAGGTGTTAACCGGCCCCAAAGGCCCCATAGAGGGAGCATTCAATGTCCGAGAGATTCATGCTTAGCCGTCGCGAGCTGCTCAAGACCTCCGCCGTCGGAGCGGCGCTAAGTCTTGCGTCCGCGTCGTTTCCGATCAGCAGGGCCTTCGCCGCGACGGCCACGGTCGGCTTCATCTATGTCGGGCCAAAGGACGATTACGGCTACAACCAGGCGCATGCCGAAGGCGCTGCCACGCTGAAGGGGATCGCAGGCATTTCCGTGGTCGAAGAGGAGAACGTGCCGGAGACCGTCGACGTCCAGAAGACGATGGAATCGATGATCAATCTCGACGGCGCGTCGCTGATCTTCCCGACCTCGTTCGGCTATTTCGATCCGCACATGCTGGCCATGTGCGCGAAATTCCCCGACGTGCAGTTCCGCCATTGCGGTGGCATGTGGAACAAGGACAAGCATCCGATGAATGCTGGTTCCTATTTCGGCTATATCGGCATGGGCCAGTATCTGAACGGCGTCGTCGCCGGTCACACCAGCAAGACCAAGAAGCTCGGCTTCGTCGCGGCAAAGCCGATCCCGCAGGTGCTGCTCAACATCAATTCCTTCCTGCTCGGCGCGCGCTCGGTCGACCCGACCATCACCTGCCAGGTGATCTTCACCGGCGAGTGGTCGCTGGCGGTCAAGGAGGCAGAGGCCGCCAATGCGCTGGTCGACCAGGGTGCCGACGTCATCACCTGTCATGTCGACAGCCCCAAGGTGGTGGTCGAGACGGCGGCCGGGCGTGGCGCCTTCGTCTGCGGCTATCATGCCAACCAGAGCCCGCTGGCGCCGGAAAAATACCTGACCGGCGCGGAGTGGAACTGGGCCAAGGTCTACAAGATGTTCGTTGACGATCTGGTGGCCGGCACGCCGCTGCCCAATTTCACGCGCGGCGGCCTGGCCGACGGCTTCGTCAAGATGAGCCCGCTCGGTCCCGCCGTCGGCGACGCCGCCCGCAAGCAGTTCGACGGCACGCTGGCCGAAATGATGAAAGGCGGATTTTCCGTCATCAAGGGTCCGCTGAAGAGCAACAAGGGCGTCGTCGTCGCGACCGAGGGCCAAGCCTTCGTCGAGACCGCGCTCGAACTCGAAAGCATGGACTACCTGGTCGAGGGCGTCGTCGGTTCGACCGCCTGAACCGGATCGGAGACGGGGCCATGGCAGACACGGTCGGCACTGCGGGCGCACCGGCGCTGTTTGGCGCCAGGAATTATCCGGCGGCGCTCGAATGGGCGGCGCGGCGGGCGGAAGCCTTCGTCATACCGCTCGCGGCGCTGATCGTCGGCATGGCGCTGTTCAGCGTATTTATCGCTCTGGTCGGCAAATCGCCGGTGCAACTCTACGAGACGATGTGGCGCGGCGGCTTCGGCTCGTGGTTCTCGATCCAGAACTCGCTGTCGCGGGCAGCACCGCTTTTATTGGCAGCGCTCTGCGTGGCGCTGCCGGCCCGGCTCGGCCTTGTTGTCATCGGCGGCGAAGGCGCCATCGTGCTGGGCGGCGTTGTCGCCGCCGCCATCGGCGTGGCAGTGAATGGCGCGCCGGCTTTTCTGGTCATCCTGCTGATGGGGGTGGCGGGCGTGGTCGCCGGCGGCATCTGGATCGGTGCCGTCGGCGCACTCCGCCACTACCGCGCCGTCAACGAAACCATCTCCAGCCTGCTGATGGCCTATATCGCCATCGCGCTGATGAACCATCTGGTCGAAGGGCCGCTGCGCGATCCGGCCTCGCTCAACAAACCCTCGACCGAGCCGCTGGCGGATGCCTACCGCATCGGCAACATTCCAGGCATGGACGTGCACTGGGGCCTTGTCCTCGGTATCGTCGCCTGCGTCCTGTCCTGGCTGCTGATCGAAAAGACGCGCTGGGGGTTTGCCGCCCGCATTGCCGGCGGCAATGTCAGGGCGGCCCAGGTGCAGGGGCTTGCCGTCGGGCCGCTGATCGTCGGCTTCACCGGGCTCGCCGGCGGCTTTGCCGGGCTAGCCGGCATGCTGGAGGTCGGCGCCGTGCAAGGCAGCGCCAACGCCTCGCTCGCCGCCGGCTACGGCTATACCGGCATCCTCGTCGCCTTCCTCGCCCGCCACAATCCGCTCGCCATCATCCCAGTCGCTTTTCTGCTCGGCGGCATCGGCGCTTCCGGCGGGCTGATCCAGCGCCGCATGGACCTGCCCGACGCCACCGTGCTTGTGCTGCAAGGCATGCTCTTCGTCGTCATCCTGTTCAGCGAAACCTTTTACGGCCGCTTCAAGGTCTTCAATCCCGATCTGTGGAAGAGGGGCTCCTGATGGACGCGACCGAGATCGGCCTGTGGGGCGTGCCGCTCGCCATTCTCGGCGGCGCGATCCGCGTTTCGACGCCCTTCATCTTCGTCTCGCTTGGCGAAGCCATCACCGAGCGCTCCGGCCGCATCAATCTCGGCCTCGAAGGCACGCTGGTCTTTGGTGCAATGACCGCCTACGCCGTCGCAGTGACGACCGGCTCGCCATGGCTCGGCCTGCTGGCCGCCGCAGGTGCCGGTCTTTGCTTCGGGCTGTTCCACGGCTGGATCTGCAAATTCCGCGGGGTGAACGACATCGCCATCGGTATCGCGCTGATGCTGTTCGGCTCCGGTCTCGCCTTCTTTTTCGGCAAGCCGTTCATCCAGCCCTCGGCACCAGACCTGCCGGCCATCGCCTTCGGTGGCTGGTCGGATATTCCGCAGGTGCAGGCGGCGCTCAACGTCAACATCCTGTTCCTGATTGGTGCGGCACTTGCCGTGTTTCTGTGGTGGGCGTTCCGCAACACGCGTGCCGGCCTGATCGTGCGCGTCGTCGGCGACAGCTCCGATGCGGCGCGCGCCATGGGCCTCAATCCCAACACCGTGCGCCTGCTTGCGACAGGTGTCGGCGGTGCGCTCGCCGGCATCGGCGGCGCCTATCTGTCGCTCTACTATCCCGGCAGCTGGACCGAACGCATCTCGTCGGGGCAGGGGCTGATGGCGGTGGCGCTGGTCATCTTCGCGCGCTGGAATCCGCTCGGCTGCTTTGCCGCGGCACTATTGTTCGGCGGTGCGGGCGCGCTGGGCCCGGCGCTGCAATCGGTCGGGGTGACGCAGGGCTACTATCTCTTCTACGCCGCGCCTTACATCCTCACGCTCATCATCATGATCGCCACCTCGTCGCCGAGCCGCTCGCTTGCCGGCGCGCCGGGCGAATTGTCGATCACCAAATGACTGGAGTTTTTCCGATGAACGCCAGAGCCGAGATCACCCAGCGCTACATCGATGCCGATCCCTATCCATGGCCCTATAATGGCGAGCTGCGGCGAGACAATACGGCGCTGATCATCATCGACATGCAGACCGATTTCTGCGGGCCGGGCGGCTATGTCGATCATATGGGCTACGATCTTTCGCTGGTGCGGGCGCCGATCGAGCCGATCAAGTCGGTGCTCGCAGCCATGCGGGCCAAGGGCTACACCATCATCCACACGCGCGAGGGCCACCGGCCCGATCTCGCCGACCTACCGGCCAACAAGCGCTGGCGCTCGCGCCGCATCAATGCCGGCATCGGCGACCCCGGACCTTGCGGGCGCATCCTGGTGCGCGGCGAACCCGGCTGGGACATCATCCCCGACCTCTATCCGGCGGCGGGCGAACCGATCATCGACAAGCCGGGCAAGGGCTCGTTCTGCGCCACCGACCTCGAACTGATCCTGCACCAGCGCGGCATCGAAAACATGGTGCTGACCGGCATCACCACCGATGTCTGCGTCCACACGACGATGCGCGAGGCCAACGATCGCGGCTTCGAATGCGTGATGCTGGAGGATTGCTGCGGCGCGACCGATTACGGCAACCATCTTGCCGCGATCAAGATGATCAAGATGCAGGGCGGCGTGTTCGGCGCGGTGTCGAACTCGGCATCCTTCGTCGCGCAGCTGCCGTGAGGACACGATCTTGAGCGGAAGCATCGGCAAGAAAGCCGTCGGCGTCGAGACCATCGGCATGACCATGCGTTTCGGCGCCTTCACCGCGCTGGACGACGTCTCGATAAAGGTGCCGGCGGGATCGTTCCATGCGCTGCTCGGCGAAAACGGCGCCGGCAAGTCGACGCTGGTCAAATGCATGATGGGTTTTTATCACCCGACCGCCGGCGACATGCTGGTCGAAGGCCGCGAGGTCGCGATCGCCAGTCCCAAGGACGCTTCGGCGCTAGGGCTCGGCATGGTCTATCAGCATTTCACGCTCGTCCCGTCGCTGACCGGCGCGGAGAATTTGGTTATTTCGCGCGAGAAGGTGCCCGGAGTCATCGACTGGCGCAAGGAGCGCGCCGCACTTGCGCAATTCATGCAGCGTATGCCGTTCAAGCTGCCGCTCGACGTCAAGGTGGCGGAACTTGCGGCCGGCGAGAAGCAGAAGCTCGAAATCATCAAGCAGCTCTATCTCGGCCGCAGTTTCCTGGCGCTCGACGAGCCGACCTCGGTGCTCACTCCCGGCGAGGCGCAGGAGGTGCTTGGGCTGGTGCGCGACATGACAAGGAGCGGCGACCTTACGGTGCTGATGATCTCGCATAAATTCCACGAGGTGACGGCGTTTGCCGACGACATCACGGTGCTGCGCAAGGGCAGACTGACCGGAACCGGGAAGGTCTCCGACCTCTCCCACAAGCAGATGGCGGCGATGATGATCGGCGACCAGCCGATTTCAGCGCTCGACAGTCGTGCTCCGGTGCCGGCCGGAGCCCGGCAGGTGCTGACGGTGAAGTCGCTGAAGGCGCCCGACCGCACCGGCTTGAAAACCATCGACATCGGCGAGCTCGATGTGAAGTCCGGCGAGATCGTCGGCATTGCCGGCATTTCCGGCAACGGCCAGAAGGAGTTTCTCGAAGTCCTTGCCGGACAGCGGGCGCGCAATGCCGGCGACATTCTGGTGAAGGGCTCGCCCTATGGCGCCAGCCGCAGCGAGGCGCGCACGCTCAATGTCCGCTTCATTCCGGAGGAGCCGTTGCGCAATGCCTGCGCACCGAAGATGACGGTCGCGGAAAACATGGCCTTCCGGACCTTCGACCTCGACGAGGCCGGCAAGCCGGTCAGCTGGATCAGGATGAGCGCGATCAGGGACTACGCGGCCCGTCTGGTCGAACAGTTCAAGGTCAAGACTGCCTCGCTCGCTTCGCCGATTTCGTCGCTCTCGGGCGGCAATGTGCAGCGCGCGGTGCTGGCGCGGGAACTGACCGGCGAGGTCGATCTTCTGATCGTCTCCAACCCGTGCTTCGGCCTCGACTTCTCCGCCGTCGCCGAAATCCGCGCCCGTATCATGAAGGCGCGCAATGCCGGCGCCGCGGTGCTTCTGATGTCGGAGGACCTCGACGAACTGCTTGAACTTTCGGACCGCATCTTCGTCATGTCCGACGGTGCGCTGGTCTACGAGACGCCGATCGCGCAGGCGAGCGTGCAGACGATCGGCGAGCACATGGCGGGACATCATTGATGGCGGAGATCGAGGCGCTGCCGTTTCCGTTTGCCTTCAAGCCTGAGACGATGGCGCTGGTCGTCATCGACATGCAGCGCGATTTCGCCGAGCCGGGCGGCTTCGGCGCCAGCCTCGGCAACGACGTCAGCCGGGTCACGGCGATTGTGCCGACGGTGAAGAGGCTGATCGAGGGGTTCCGCACCGCTGGCCTGCCGGTGATCCACACGATGGAGTGCCACAAGGCAGACCTTTCGGATCTGCCGCCGGCCAAGCGCAACCGCGGCAACCCATCGATGCGGATCGGCGACGTCGGTCCAATGGGTCGCGTGCTGATCGTGGGCGAGCCGGGAACGGCGATCCTCGATGAACTTGCGCCACTGCCTGGCGAGATCGTCATCGAAAAACCCGGCAAGGGCGCATTCTATGCCACCAGCTTCGGCGACGACCTAAAGCGGCTCGGCGCACAGCAATTGGTCTTTGCCGGAGTGACGACGGAGGTCTGCGTGCAGACGACGATGCGCGAGGCCAACGACCGCGGCTATGAATGCCTGCTCGCCGAGGATGCGACGGAGAGCTATTTTCCGGAGTTCAAGGCGGCAGCGCTGGCCATGATCAGGGCGCAGGGCGCCATCGTCGGCTGGACCGCAACGACCGATCAGGTGCTCGAGGGAATTTCCAATGCCTAACATTGCATACCAGGCTCTTATTCAAGGGGGCTGGCGCGACCTGGCGTTCGAGCATTTCCGCGATGGTATTGCGGTGCATTGGCTGCTCAAGGGCGGACCGACGGAACCGTCGGTGGCGATCCTGAACTACCGGCCGGGCGCCGGCGTGCCGCGCCATCGCCATGCCGGGCTAGAAACGATCATCGTGCTGGAAGGCACACAGAGCGACGAGAACGGCGATTATGCCGCGGGCAGCGTGATCCTGAACCCGGTCGGAACCGAGCATTCGGTGTGGACAAAAGACGGCTGCGTCGTACTCATCCAGTGGAACCTGCCCGTAGTCATTCTGGACGAGGCCAAATGAGCGACATCCGCTTCGATATAGCGAGCTTGCACGCCGCCTATCAGGCAGGCGTCGGCATCGGCGAGGTGATCGATACGATCCATGCGCGGCTTGCGACAGCCGACGATCCGGGCATCTTCATTCATCTGGCGAGCAGGGCGGAGATGCTTGCCGAAGCAGAAAAGCTCGGCCCGTTCGACCCCGTGTCAAAGCCGCTGTGGGGCGTACCATTCGCGGTCAAGGACAACATCGATGTCGCCGGCATGCCGACGACGGCAGCATGTGCGGAATATGCCTACTTGCCGGTAAAAGACGCTAATGTCGTCGCACGCCTCAAGACCGCCGGCGCGCTGGTCGTCGGCAAGAGCAATCTCGACCAGTTCGCCACCGGCCTCGTCGGCGTGCGCACGCCCTATCCGATCCCGAGGAACGCGATCGATCCAAAACTGGTGCCGGGCGGCTCTTCGTGCGGCTCGGCCGTGGCAACGGCGCGCGGCATCGTCTCGTTCGCGCTCGGCACCGACACCGCCGGCTCGGGGCGCATACCCGCCGGCCTCAACAACATTGTCGGGCTGAAGCCGAGCGTCGGCGCGCTGTCGGCCGCCGGCGTGGTGCCGGCCTGCCGGACACTCGACTGCGTCTCGGTGTTCGCGCTCACCGTCGACGACGCCTACAGGGTGTTCGAGATCACGGCGGCAAAGGACAACGCCGACCCCTATTCGCGCGACTTCGCCATTCAGGCCCTTGCCGCGCGCCCGCCGGTGCTGACGGTCGGCGTGCCGGCCAGGGCCGACTGGACGTTCTTCGGCGACCAGGCGATGCAGGCGGGCTTCGAGGCCGCTCTTGCCGCGCTGGAAGAGCTGGGCTGCAGGCTGGTCGAAATCCCGTTCGGCGATTTCTACGCCACCGCCAATCTGCTTTACGAGGGCGCCTGGGTGGCGGAGCGTTACGCCGCGATCAAGGACTTCATGGAAGCCAACGAGGCGGCCATGCATCCGGTGACACGGCAGATCATCGGCGGTGCGCGAAAGCTTTCGGCGGCGGACGCTTTCAACGGGCTCTATGCCTTGCAAGGCTATAAGGCCAAGGTTGCGCCGGTCATCGCCTCGGTCGACTTATTCTGTGTGCCGACCGCGCCGACGCATTACACGGTTGAAGCGGTGTTGGCTGACCCCATCGTCACCAACAGCCGGCTCGGCACCTACACCAACTTCGTCAATCTGCTCGACATGTGCGGCATTTCGGTGCCGAGCGGAACTCGTAGCGACGGTTTGCCGATGAGCATCACCTTGCTTGCCGCGGCGGGCAAGGACCATCTGACGGCGTCGCTTGCGCGCGACGTGCATGCGGCAAGCGGCCTTTCGCTGGGCGCTACCAGCTGGCCGCTGCCGCCGCGTGGCAATGCTCGCGCGGACGTGGATGAAGGCACGATCGAGCTGGCCGTGGTCGGCGCGCATCTGTCGGGGATGGCGTTGAACGGCCAGCTGCAGCAGCTCGGCGCAATGTTCGCGCGGGCTGCGAGAACGGCGCCGCTCTACCGGCTTTACGCGCTTGCCGGCCAGTCGGTGCCGCGACCGGGGCTCGAGCGGACCTGCAATGGCAAGGGGACAGCGATCGAGGTCGAAGTCTGGCGGCTCTCGCCGCAAGCCTTCGGGCGCTTCGTCGCCGCGATCCCGCCGCCGCTCGGCATCGGGACGCTTCTGCTCGACGATGGAACGTCGCCAAAAGGTTTCCTCGTCGAAAGTGCCGGCCTCACCGATGCAAAGGAGATCTCGCATTTCGGCGGCTGGCGCAGTTTCATGGCGGATCAGCAGCTGCGGAGCTGACGCTATCACTCGACCTTTTGCCGGAACTTCGAATGGACTGCTGAGTAATCCAGAGCGGAACGTATAAAGTCGCGCTGGTTGAAAACTTCGATGCCTTCGCAGCATATGGGCGGATGACAATTCGACGTGGAATCTTTCCCTTTATAATTGGAACTGGCGTCGGTTCGCTTGGTGGACTGATTGGGCTTGGCGGGGCAGAGTTCCGCCTTCCGTTCCTGATTGGCCTGTTTCGCTTTGCAGCCCTCGAAGCTGTGATCCTGAACAAGGCGACGAGTTTGGTCGTCGTCGCCACGGCATTGCCGTTCCGAGCGGCGGCGGTGCCGCTGCCTTCCGTCGCGGCGCAATGGCCGATCATACTCAATCTGTTGACCGGCAGCCTTCTAGGCGCTTGGTTCGGAGCAGGATGGGCAACGAAATTGAAGTCGCAAACGCTCTACAAGGTGATTGCCGGTTTGCTGGTGTTGATCGCTATCGTTCTGGTCTTTGGTCACGATCCGAGCGCGACAGGCAAGCCGCTGTTCAGTGGTGCGGCACTGATCGTCGCCGGCATCATTGCCGGCTTTGCAATCGGCATCGTGGCATCTCTGCTAGGCGTGGCAGGAGGCGAGCTTCTTATCCCGACACTGGTTCTCCTGTTCGGCGCCAATATTAAGCTGGCGGGCTCTCTGTCGCTTGCGGTGAGCTTGCCAACCATGCTCGTGGGCTTCACCCGCTACAGCCGGGATCAAAGCTTTTCAGTGATCGGCAGGAACAAGACGTTCTTGCTTGTCATGGCAGCGGGTTCAATTGTCGGAACGTTCATCGGGGGCTTGCTGCTCGGCATTGTGCCGGAGCAAGTTCTCTTGCCAATCTTGGCCGCAATCCTGGTCATTTCGGCATACAAGATCTGGCGGCACAACTAGGCACAGAAACTGACCCAGGACCGATGGTCGAATCTTGCCGGCTGGCGTCCAGCCGGCCATCACTCGACCCTTTGCCGGAACTTCGAGTGACAGCTCGAGCAATCCTGCAGGATGAGGTGCAGAAGGTGCTCGGCGGGAATGCTGGCGGGATCGGCTTCCGCCGGTCCCGGCCGCTTGCCAAGCAGGCTGCCACCGCCCATCGCAAGGCCGGAACCCATTCTCATGTCATCGGTGATGCGCGGCGGCGCCTGCTCGGCGTCGGAGGCCAGAGCGCGGGCCAGCGTCTCGATATGACGAGCCAGTGCTTCGAACTCCGCGCGGGCGGGGTCGATATCCGGCTTGGCGCCTGAAGGCGCACCCAACGTCGCGCTGGGGAATCCGGCAATCAAGGCAGAGCCGGTGCGGGCGCGGATGGTCTCGGCCGCCGCCTTGAAGGCTGCGGCGTCGTATGCCCGCTTGCCGTCGAACATCCCGGCGATCGTCTTTGCCGCCTCGGCCATTTCCTTCATCGAGGTCTGGCGAGCCTCGATGACCGCATCACGGTCCGAATGGGCGGCGGCGAGCACGACAGAGACGCAGGCAAGCGACAACACCGTTACAATGGCTGCGTGCCTCACTGGGCGACGCCTTGTCCTGCCAGCTCGTCGATGATCGGGCAATCCGGCCGCTCGTCGCCGTGGCAGTGACTGACCAGATGGTGGAGCAAGCCGCGCAATCCGACCAGTTCAGCGATCTTCCTGTCGATCTCCACCAGTTTGGCTTTCGCAATCGCCTTCACGTCGGCGCTGTCACGTTCCCTGTCCTGGTACAGCGAGAGCAACTGGCGGCATTCGTCGACCGAAAACCCCAGGCTTCGCGAGCGCTGCAGGAAGCGCAGCCGGTGAATATCGGCCGTCGAGTAATCGCGATAGCCATTGTCTGTCCGGGCCGGGTGCAAGAGCCCGATATCCTCGTAGTAGCGGATCGTCTTGGCGGGCAGGCCGGATTTTTCAGATGCGACGCCGATGTTCATGGCGGAAATCTCCTTTGTCGGAGGAAATAGACCTTCCAGTAGATGGAAGGTCAACATGATGTGGCGATTTTGGATGCCCGACGCAACCGCCCGCCGGCTCCAACCGTTTGCCTGCCAACAGCACGTGCTGAACCTTCGGGAAGAAATCAGTTTTCGGAAACGTTTATCGAACAGCTCAATCCGGTGTTCGACATCGGTGTCAATAACCAAAGACCCTCCGGCGGCACACCGTGCATACGCCGAGGAGACAGAATATGTCCGTCAAAGCCTATATCAACCGGATCGCGACAGCGGTGCCGGAGCACGAGGTTCATCAATTCTACCTGCGTTTTGCGGCCTCGATGCTCGCGGCCGATCGCCGGAGGATCTTCGAACGCATGGCCGATCTTGCCGGCATCGAGCACCGCTATTCCTGCTTTGCGCCGGCGTCCGACCCCGAGGGACCGTCCGCCGACCTGGCGGGGACCTTCATCCGCGGTGCGTTTCCCGGAACGGCGATGAGAATGGCAATGTTCGACGATGCAGCACCTGTTCTGGCGCAAAAGGGCATCGACGGATTGCAGCTTGGCGACGAGGCTTCCCGCATCACCCATTTGATCGTCACCACCTGCACCGGTTTTTCGGCGCCGGGCATCGATCTCGAACTGGTTGCCCGTTGTGGGCTGCCGGATAGTGTCGAACGCACGATGATCGGGTTCATGGGTTGCTACGCGGCAATCAACGGCCTCAAGCTGGCCCACCACATCGTCCGCTCCGACCCACAGGCCAAGGTCCTGCTGGTCAATATCGAGCTCTGCACGATGCATCTGCGCGAAACCACTGAACTCGAAAAACTGCTGTCGTTCTGCCTTTGGGGTGACGGCTGCGCGGCCGCGCTCGTGACCGCCGAGCCGGCCGGCATCGAGCTCGATAGCTTTCACTGTCTGGTGGCGAGGGAGCGACGGGACCTTATGCGCTGGAACATTCGCGACCACGGCTTCGAAATGGTTCTTTCCGGCCAGGTTCCGGCAGCCATTCATGAAGCGTTGCGGAGCAACCAGGCCGCCATCCTCGGCGGTCGATCGGCGGAAGACATCGACCTTTGGGCCGTGCACCCGGGTGGACGTTCGGTTCTCGACGCCGTCGAAAGGGCCCTGAAACTGGTGTCCACCGCGCTGGACCCATCGCGCGAGGTGTTGCGCCGGTATGGGAACATGTCGTCCGCGACCGTCATGTTCGTGATGAAGGAGATGTTGAAGGCGCCACCCGGCCTGCTCGGTTGCGGCATGTCGTTCGGACCAGGATTGACGGCGGAAACCATGCTCTTTCGAACGGTGTCATGAGCGGCCTGGAGCGTCGGCAGCTTGCGCCGGAAATCCTCGACGGACTTGCGGCCGACGATCCGCGAGCGCTTGTCGCGCGCCGCGACCTTCGTCGCATCAACATGCTGATGTTTCAGGCGCCGATCATGACGTCGTTGCTCAGGAGGTTCGTGCCAACGCCGCCACGCCGCATCCTGGAGATCGGCGCCGGTGATGGCTCCTTCATGCTGGCGGTGGCGCGGCGCATGGCCAGGCATTGGCCCGGGGTCGAACTGGTGATGCTCGACCGCGTCGACCTCGTCACCGCGCAATTGCGCGGTGATTTCGACAGCCTGGGATGGAAGGCCGAAGGCGTTACCGCCGATATCTTCGATTGGGCAGGAAAGATCGAGGGCGTGCGGTTCGACGCCATCACCGTCAATCTGTTTCTGCATCATCTCGACGATGCGCAGCTCGTGCGTCTGTTTTCGCTCATCAGGCCGAAAGCCCCGTTGCTCATCGCGACAGAGCCGCTGCGGGCGAAACTGGCGCTGGCCGCGACCCGTCTTCTCCCGGCAATCGGCGCCAACGACGTAACACGAAACGACGCGGCTCAGAGCGTGCGTGCCGGCTTTCGCGGCAGCGAGCTTTCCGGCCTCTGGCTTGCGGCCAACGGCAAACCGGTCGAGGAACGGCGCGCTGGCCCGTTTTCCCACATCTTCGTCGGCGCCAGCGCCAGCAACGAGCGATGACGCGATTGTCGACCCATGATGCGATCATCATAGGCGCCGGCCCGGCGGGCACATCTGTCGCGCTCACGCTGGCCCGGCGCGGATGGGCCGTGGCCATTGTGGAGAAGACCGCATTTCCGCGCCGCAAGGTCTGCGGCGAATACATCTCGGCAAGCAATCTTGCGCTTCTCGACCAGCTGGAGATCGGCGATGCCTGGCGTGCCAATGCCGGCCCCGAAATCCGCCGCGTCGGTTTGTTTTCCGGCGAGACCTGCGTCGAGGCGGCTATGCCATGTCCGGGAGCTGGGTCTCGTGCGAAAGACGGCTTCGGCCGGGCGCTCGGCCGGGACATTCTCGACTCTCTGCTTCTGCAAGCGGCGCGATCGGCGGGCGTCGAAATCTTCCAGCCCTGCCGCGCCGTCGCCATCGACCGGGATGGTGAGATGCAACGAGTTCAGGCCGGGGATGAAGCGGTGATGTTGCGTGCGCCGGTGATTGTCGCCGCACACGGCTCCTGGGAGCCGGGACCATTACCCAGCCAGCTCGCAAAGACCAATCGGCCGTCGGACCTGCTCGGCTTCAAGGCGCATTTCACCGGGTCGTCGCTCGCACCGGATTTGATGCCTCTGCTGGCTTTTCCCGGCGGCTATGGCGGCATGGTCTCGGCGGATCATGGACGGTTGTCGATCTCGTGCTGCATTCGCCGCGATGTGCTCGCGCGGCTGCGTAAACAACATGACCCCGAACACCGGAGCCATGTGTCAGCCGCCGATGCGGTCTCGCGCCATCTCATGGACTCATGCCGGGGCGTGCGAGGCGCCCTGGAACCGGCGCACCTCGACGGTCCGTGGCTTGCCGCGGGTCCGATCCGGCCGGGAATTCGCTCCTGCTACGAACAGGACATCTTCCGGGTCGGCAATGCAGCCGGAGAGTCTCATCCTGTTATCGCCGAGGGCATCTCGATGGCGCTTCAGTCCGGCTGGCTGCTGGCTAGCGAACTCGCATCCGCGCCAAGTGGACAAGCGGGGCGTGAAGCCGCCGCCAGACGCTACGAGGCGGCCTGGAGAAGACTGTTTTCGACCCGGGTCTACGCTGCCGCTGCTATTGCCGGAATTGCCCTTCGCCCCGGCAGCGCCACCGCGATGGCGGCGATCGTCCGGAATTTCCCGCAGGCGCTGACATTGGGCGCGCAACTGAGCGGCAAGACCAAGCCGGTTCCCGGCTTTGCCTGACGAGCGGCGCGCATTAGTGCACGCCCAAAACAGGGTGACCATTCTGTTTTGGCTCGCAGGTGTTTTGGTGACAGGCGTGCCATGTTCGGCCTAGGCTGGCCTCAAAGCCTGGGAGATCGAGACCGTCGAGGAACGGGACGGCCAGCAACAACATTAACGGCGTCACATCGGGACAGACTATGCAGCAAGCCATTACGTCGGACGGCCTTCGCCGGGTGGTGCTCGTCGTCGCGCTGCTGAACCTCGGTTACTTCGGCATCGAATTCGCCGTGGCGCTGGCGATCGGCTCGGTGTCGCTGTTCGCCGACAGCGTCGATTTTCTGGAAGATGCCTCGGTCAATCTCCTGATACTGCTCGCCATGGGCTGGTCGCTGCGAGCCCGCTCGCGGGTAGGCATGGCGCTGGCGCTTATCCTTTTGGTGCCCGGCCTGGCGACGCTGTGGACCGCGTGGGAAAAGTTCAACATGCCGGTGCCGCCGCAACCGGCAGCGCTGACGCTGGCGGGGTTGGGCGCCTTGGCGGTCAACCTGTCGTGCGCCTACATGCTGGCGCGCTACCGCCGTCACAGCGGCAGTCTTACTAGGGCGGCATTCCTTTCGGCCCGCAACGACGCCGTCGCCAACATCGCGATCATACTGGCCGGGTTGATAACTGCCTTCCTATGGCGCTCGGCATGGCCGGATTTGATCGTCGGCCTCGGAATTGCGGCGCTGAACGCAGACGCGGCGCGCGAGGTCTGGGAGGCAGCTCGGGAGGAGCACCGAGCCGGTTCGTGAAGCCAAACGCCCAGCGCGGTGCCGGCTTGCGAATGCGGCGATGCAGGGGCGCCAATGTAGGGGCGCCAATGCAGGCCCGCAGACCGGCGTGCAGTCATCCAGAAACTTGCGTGATTTCTAATATAGCGCACATTTGCAAAGCGGGCGGAGGCAGAAACGTGCTCATAAGCACGCACCTCATCAAAAGGCCCGCGTCCGGACGAGGACGCGGGCCGGTTTTCGCTGGCATGCGCTAGGCAGGTATCAAGACGGCGATGCGATGAATGCCGACCACCTTGCTGGTGTTCGTTGCCGCGTCGGTCTTACCCTTGGCGCAGGTGTACATGTCACCTTCCCTAAGCTTGAATTGCTTGTCGGCTTTCTTGATCGTGAATTCACCGGCGGCAATGGTGCACACCATGTCGTTGTCCATCACCATTTGAGGGGCGGCTGCTCCGGGCTGAAAGACTATGTCGACAATTGAGATGCTCTTGTAAGCGGGGATATCGGAATTGCCGGTGCCGACCTCGACCAATCTGACGCCGGGGGCTATTTCCTTGCCTTCCTTCGGGCCGTATTTCTTGACCTTTGCAGCAGCCGCCAGCGTGAACAAAGGCGGCACCGCTGCCGCCGTCACGCCAAGCGCGATTGCAGACCTGCGACTTATGGTTTTCATCGCATCCTCCCATTTTATGTTTGGCCACGCACCAATGCGCATGACCATAAGATATTAACACATATGCAGATAATTGCAGCACGGCGTTTCGGAGCTTCCGGGAGCGAACCGCCTCCCGGTCGAATGCGACCGAATAGCAAACAATTCCATGCTATGCTGACGAGCCATCAAACGGACGGCGGGGGATAGCAATGTTGGAAACGGACAAGGTATTCGCCGGCTCAATTCCGGAAAACTACGACCGCTATATGGTGCCGTTGATTTTCGAGCCGTTCGCCGCAGATCTTGCACGGCGAGCAGCGTCCTTGTCGCCAAGCGCCGTTCTGGAAACCGCCGCGGGCACCGGGGTTGTCACCCGCGCATTGGCGCCAAAACTGTCGCCCGGTGCAAGCTATGTCGTAACCGACCTCAACCAGCCGATGCTCGACTACGCCGCTTCGCGGCAAGCTCCCGACGATCGCATCAAATGGCGTCAGGCGGATGCTCTGGCGCTACCGTTTGAAAATGCGGCCTTCGATCTCGTTTGTTGTCAGTTCGGCGCGATGTTCTTTCCCAACCGCTCATCTGCCTACCGCGAAGCCCGGCGAGTCCTGAAGCCCGGAGGACATTTTCTATTCAGCGTATGGGATCGCATCGAGGAGAACGTGTTTGCCGACGATGTGACGAATGCTCTGGCGAGGATTTTTCCGAACGATCCGCCGCGCTTTCTGGCACGCACGCCGCATGGCTACCACGATACGGCACTGATCCGTGGCGAGCTGGAGGACGCAGGTTTTTCCGGTGTGGTGATCGAGACGAGAGCCGAACAAAGCCGTGCCTCCTCGCCGCGCCTTCCGGCCGTTGCTTATTGCCAGGGCACTCTCCTTCGCAACGAAATCGAGGCCAGAGAGGCGGGGAAGCTGGACTCTGCAACCGACTATGCCGCAGCCGCCATTGCAGACAGGCATGGCAGCGGCAAGGTTACTGCCAAAATTCAGGCTCACATAGTGGTGGCTGTGGTCTAGGTGTTGGATATCCCGCTCCGGCACTTGGCGACATTCAGCTGCTGCGCGGCAAACATCTTGCCGCTGTCCCGAATTCTCAGACGTTAATCGTTCATTCGCCCGAGTGGCAGGTCGACAAGTGCCGGGTCGATAATCGCCGTTCTGATCGAACGCCGGGGCTTGATGACGGTGGCTGCCGGCCGCAAGATTCTGGTCGGCCCGGCTTCACTTTCGCAGCCATGCCGACTCCGCCCAGCAAGGTCTAGTCATTTCGCTTTCTTGACTCGGCCGACAAAAACGGGCAGCAAAGTCATCATTGGAGGGCAGTTTTGCCAACTATGCAGGTTTTGGAGGGCGTTTTTCGGTGTGACCGTCGCCCAATCGGCGGTCGGTAGAGGGATTAGTTAACCAACTTTGTCCATCTTTTGAATCAATCGGCAACAGACGCGAAGCGTGCTGGGGGCACCAGGCGAACTGTGAATGTCACGGCTGCGAAATCCGCTAGCCGGCATCGGCCGATTGAGAGTGGTTGAATGGCGTTTGTAAGTGCGAAAACCCGGGGTGACAGTCCTGCAACTGGATTGACTTCGATGAGGCCCGGCCTGCGCTGGGTCGCGGTTCCGGCCGTCGGCGCAGCCATTGCTTTATGGTCGGTGGCGACCTTGGCCGGCCTTTATTCGATGGGAACCTCGCTCACCGCCGCTTCCAACGGTCTCCCGCAAAGCCTGCTCGCGCCGCGCACGATCGCGCTCGCCGATCCTCGCCGCAGCCTTGCAAAGGCGCAGGCCCCGACATGGGCCGCGACAAACGCAGCGCTGTCGGCCAAGCTGCTGCAGCACGGGTGCGATGCCAACTGCCTGCGGTCGGCGTCGAATTTCGTTCACCAGGGAAAATCGGCGCGTCTCAAGCGCAATACGGTGCCGCTCGTCGCCGATGCATCGCGGCAATCGAGCTTCGACGACGTGGTGGCCAAAGCAGGGCTGTCGCCGCAAAAGCTTGCCGCCGCCTTTGCCCGTGCCGGCTCACCCGTCATGCTCGCAAGCCTGCCGGCCGCCGCCCGGTTCGCCGAGCCGGTACGCATTCCCGACCCGAACGGCCCGGCATCGGTGCGCTTCGGGCCGGAGGTGGCGGAGATCGAACGCTCGTCGCGCCTGGCTCTGGCGCTGGCGAATACTTTGCCGGAGCAGATGATCGACGTGCTCCCGGCAGCCGTCGTGGCAAGCGAGCCGGCAGCTTCGCAAGAGCCGCAAGAGCCTGAGGTCCAACTGGCCTCGCTGCCGCCGCAGGACGACATGCCCGACAGCGTTCCGCTGCCGACGCTGCGTCCGCAGGCGGACATCGATGAGCCGGCGCCCCAGGCTCAAGCCTCGAAAGACCGGGCGCCAAAGGATCAGGCATCAAAGGCCCAGGCAGCAAAAACGGAGCCGCCCCAGAAATCCAGGGCCCAGGCATCCAGGGCGAGCAAGGTCCAGACGGCCGACGCTCCGCCGGTCGAGACGCTACCCGGCAGCCTGTCGCCGCGCAATTCGTCACAAGCGGCAGTGCCGGCGGTGTCGGGCAAGCCGGGCAAACGGTCGAAGACGCAGGGCGGCGACATGCTGGCCTATGCCAAGCCCGACATGCCTTCCGGCGGACTCGGCGGAGCCTTCAGGAACCTGTTCACCACGCCCAACATGGGCAGCGGCGTCGCCGTCTACGACATCTCGGCCAAGACCGTCTATATGCCCGACGGCTCACGGCTGGAGGCACATTCGGGACTGGGCGCGATGGTCGACCAGCCGCGCTACGTTCACAAGAAGAATGTCGGTCCGACGCCGCCCGACACCTACAATCTGACGCTGCGGGAATCGCGCTTCCATGGCGTCGAGGCCCTGCGTCTCACCCCTGCCAGCGGCAGCAACAAATATGGCCGCGACGGCCTGCTCGCCCACACCTACATGCTGCGCGGCGGGCGCGCCGAATCCAATGGCTGCGTCGTCTTCAAGGACTATGCCCGCTTTCTCGCCGCCTACAAGAAGGGCAAGATCAAGCGGCTCGTCGTGGTGCCGCGCCTGTCAAAGCCGCTGACACGCGTCGCCCAAGAGGGCCGCGGCGCTTAGGGCGTTCGCGGTCCTTTACGGCTTCGTCATCCCAGGGCGGAGCGGACGCGAAGCGGAAGCGCAGACCCTGGGATCCATGCCGTTGCATCAGCCGAAGAATGCAACGATGCAGATTTGACGCCGTTCTGTCGCAATCCCTTTCACCTCTTATCCCTCTTGCATCGAGGTTCTGCACCGTCGCAGCGCATAGAAGTCACGGCATGGATCCCAGGGTCTTCGCGACGTCGCTTCGCTCCTGCTTCGCCCTGGGATGACGACGCTGGGGGACGTTTGGGCCAATCTCGAGGTTTTCATTCCCGGCCGAGGATATTATGACTGACCCGCAGGGGCGGCTCCAGCTTCAAACAATCACGAGGACATCATGACAATACGCGCTGTCGTCTGGGGCGAGAATATTCATGAGCGGACCAACGAGGTGGTCGCCGGCATCTATCCCGAGGGCATGCATGCGACGATCGCCAATGCGCTGAAGCTCGACCCGGAGATTTCGGTATCGTGGGCGACGCTGGAGCAGAAGGAGCATGGGCTGCCGGCCGACCGTCTCGCCGAGACCGACGTCTTACTGTGGTGGGGACACAAGGACCATGGCGCCGTCGCCGACGAAGTGGTCGAGCGCGTGGCGCGCCGCGTCTGGGAAGGCATGGGGCTGATCGTTCTCCATTCCGGCCATTTCTCGAAGATCTTCAAGAAGCTGATGGGCACTCCCTGCACGCTGAAATGGCGCGAGGCGGGCGAGCGCGAACGGCTCTGGGTGACCAGCGCAAGCCACCCGATCGCTGCCGGGATCGGCGAGTATTTCGAGCTCGAAAACGAGGAGATGTATGGCGAGCAGTTCGCCGTGCCGGAGCCGCTCGAGACCGTGTTCATCTCCTGGTTCCAGGGCGGCGAAGTGTTCCGGTCGGGGCTGACCTATCGCCGCGGCGCCGGCAACATCTTCTATTTCAGGCCCGGCCACGAGACGTATCCGACCTATCATGACGCCAACGTCCACAAGGTGCTGCGCAATGCGGTGAGATGGGCGCACAACCCCCAAGGCTCCAATCCGGCTATCCTCGATGCGCCGAACGTACCGGTGGAAAAGGCGCTCGAGCCGATCGTCGAGCGTGGCGGAAAACTTCATTCCGCCGGCGAAACCGGCTTCCGCTAGACGACAAATCCATTATCGAACAAGAAGATAAAGCCCTGTCCTAAGGATAAGAATCATGCGTCTGTTGATACTCGGTACGGGCTGGATGGCGGAGGAGCATGCCAGGCAGTTCGGCAAGATCGAGGGCGTCGAACTGATCGGCGCCGTCGATCTCGACCGTACGCGTGTCGACAAGTTTTCGGACATCTATGGCATCCCCAACCGCTTCGCGTCGCTGGACGAGGCGCTGGCATGGGGCAAGTTCGACGCGGTGGCGAACGTGACGCCCGATCGCATCCACCATCCGACCACCATGATGCTGATCGCGGCGGGCAAGCCGGTGCTTTGCGAAAAGCCGCTGGCCGAAAACTTCGAGAAGGCCAGTGAGATGGCCGATGCCGCCGAGCGAGCCGGCATCATCAACATGGTCAATCTGACCTATCGCAATGTCGCGCCGCTGCAGAGAGCGCGCGCCATGGTGCTGGCTGGCGAGATCGGCACGGTCAGGCATGTCGAGGCCTCCTATCTGCAGAGCTGGCTGGTATCCAAGTTCTGGGGCGACTGGCGCACCGATCCGAAATGGTTGTGGCGGCTGTCGCGCGGCCACGGCTCCAATGGCGTGCTGGGCGACGTCGGCATCCACATCCTCGATTTCGCCAGCTATGGCGCCGCACTCGACATCGACCATGTGTTCTGCCGCCTGCGGTCCTTCGACAAGGCGCCCGAAAACCGGATCGGCGAGTACGAGCTCGATGCCAACGACAGTTTCACCATGGCGCTGGATTTCAGCAATGGCGCTTTCGGTGTCGTTCATGCCAGCCGCTGGGCGACGGGCCATCTCAACGAACTCCGCCTGCGCATCTACGGCGACAAGGGTGGCATCGAAGTCGTGCACAATCTGACCAGCTCGGAGCTGAAAGCCTGCATCGGCGAAGATGTCGAGAACGCCAAATGGCAAGTTCTGGACGCCGGAACGGTGGCGACCAACTACCAGCGCTTTGTCGATGCGGTGCGCAACGGCGTTCAGGCCGAGCCGTCGTTCCGCCATGCGGCCGAATTGCAGAAGGTGCTCGACCTCGCCGTTGTCTCGGATGAGAAGAGGGCCGAATTGAGCACGCACGCGGATGCGCAATAGGCTTGGGTTCCTGCGCCGCAGGGCGAGGGAGAGGTGGCCGCAAAGCGGCCGGAGAGGGGTCTTTGGCAGCGAGGGCCTTCGCAAGAATGAAATGTCTTTGATGGCGGGACAAGGTCGCACGCAATGACATGGTCAGCGCAATTCCCCCTCTCCGTCTCGGCGACCCGAGTGGTTTGTGAAACTCGCTAGCCGCGAGCGAGACTGAACTAACTCGGAAGGTCAGTTGACTCTTCGCCGCAACGGCCCATCGTTGATTGTTGGCCTACCTTTCCGACCAACTTTTGAACAGGGAGGAAACCATGGAAGCCGTCAATCGTAGATCCACAATTGCACTCGGTCTTACACTGGCCGCAACGCCTCTGATCGCTTGGGGGACACCAGCAGCTGCCCAGACTTACGGCCCCGATGAGGGCAAGGAGGTCTCACCCGGCGTCAGAGTTGTAGCGCTTGGTGAGCGCAAGTCGGTCATACCAGCCTATGCAACGGTGAAGCTGCGCGATGTTGTCATTCAGCCTGGAGCGAAGACGACTGACAACATGATGAAGAACGACATGCTCTGCCACATGACTGAGGGAGAACTTTCGGTCGTTCACAACAAACAAAAGTTCACAGTCAAGAAGGGCGATGTTTGGGCCTGCGCTAATGGCGCTACGACAGAAGGCACCCAGAACACGAGCAGTGCGGTCGCGATCATGCGGGTCATCGATTTGATGCCAGCATAAGGGAAGCGGCTGGTGGAAGTGCGGCAATGGCCGCCCTAAGAGGAAGCCCGGCGCGCATCTGTCGTATTAGGGAACGTCCAGCGAAGGGCCGCTTTCCATCCATCTCCGCCATCGACGACAGCCAGCTGAGTTGAGTTCGAACCCTAATGCCGCAGGATCTTGCTCAGGAAGGCGCGGCTGCGGTCCGTCTTCGGGTGCGAGAAGAACTCGTCCGGGGTGCCGCTCTCGACAATGGCGCCGGCGTCCATGAACACGACGCGCTGGGCGACCTTGCGGGCAAAGCCCATCTCGTGCGTCACCACCATCATGGTCATGCCTTCCTCGGCCACGGCGACCATGACGTCGAGCACTTCCGAGATCATCTCGGGGTCGAGCGCCGAGGTCGGCTCGTCGAACAGCATGATCTTGGGCCGCATGCCGAGGCAGCGCGCGATCGCCACGCGCTGCTGCTGGCCGCCTGAGAGTTGCGCCGGATAGGCATCGACCTTGTCGGCGAGGCCCACCTTGGCGAGCAGCTCGCGCCCGGCCTTTTCGGCCTCGGTGCGCGGGATCTTGCGGACATGGATCGGCGCCAGCGTCACGTTCTCGAGCGCCGTCTTGTGCGGATAGAGGTTGAACGACTGGAAGACGAAGCCGATCTCGGTGCGCAGCCGCGTCATGTTGGTGGCGGCGTCGCCGAGACGCTGGCCGTCGACCGTCAGGTCGCCGTCGCGGATCGTCTCCAGCCCGTTGATGCAGCGGATCAAGGTGCTCTTGCCCGAGCCGCTCGGGCCGCAGACGACGACCACTTCGCGCGGCTCGACGCTCAGCGTGATATCCCTGAGCACGTTGAGCTGGCCGAACCATTTGTTGACGCCGCGAAATTCGATCATGCCAGTGCCATTTTTGCTAAGGTTCGACATCACAACTGCACCTCGCCATGCGCCGCGCCCATGCGTTGCTCCAGCCGGCGGGCCAGCATGATCAGGGGGTAGCAGACGATGAAGTAACCGAGCCCGACGAGGAAGAAGACGAGCAGGCCGTTCGGCACACGCTGCACCACCAGCCAGCCGACGCGGGTGAGGTCGGTGAGGCCGATGGCCGAGACAACCGAGGAATCCTTGATCAGCAGCACATATTGCCCGACCAGCGGCGGCAGCACGATGCGCATCGCCTGCGGCAGCACCACCTGGCGCATGCGCTGCCAGCGCGACAGGCCGGACGCCAGCGCCGCCTCGACCTGGCCGGTCGGCACCGAGCGGATGCCGGCGACGACGATCTCGCAGATGAAGCAGGCGGCCAGATTGGTCAGCGCGATGATGCCGGCGATGAAGGCGTCGAGCTCGATGCCGAGTTCCGGCAGGATGAAGAAGATCAGGAAGATCTGCACCAGGAACGGTGTGCCGCGGATCAGGTCGACCCAGGCGCCGATCGCGCCGCTGATCAGCCGGTTGCCGCCGGTGCGCAGGATGCCGAGGCAGAAGCCGAGCAGCGTGCCCAGCACCAGGCTGATCAGCGACAGCACCACGGTCATGCCGAGGCCGCGCAAGGCGAGGGGGTAGCTGCCGGCGATGCTTTGCAGCTGCTGCCAGATCATGTCCGTGCCCCCGCGAGGCCGAGCCAGCGCCCGGAGAGCGCCGCCAGCCCCTTCAGCCCGTAATAGAGCAGGAGGTAGAAGGCGGCGATGGTGATAAAACCTTCCGCCGGCATGAAGCGGTCGGAAGCGAGCAATTGTCCGGCGCGCGTCAGTTCGGCGACGGAGATCAGCGACAACAGCGCGGAATCCTTGACCAGCACGATTGCCTGGCCGAGCAGCGGCGGGATCGTCACCTTGAACGCCTGCGGCAGGATGACGAGGCGCATGCGCTGGACATAGGTCATGCCCGAGGCGACGCCGGCCTCGACCTGGCCGCGCGGGATCGACAGGATGCCGGCGCGGATGATCTCGGCGACATAGGCGCCGCTGTTCAGCGACAGGGCCAGGATGCCGACGACGAGCTCGGGCAGGACGAAGCCGAGCCGCGGCAGGCCGAAATAGAGGAAATAAAGCTGCGCCAGTAAGGGCGTGGCGCGCACGGCGTCGATATAGGCCTTGGCCGGGACGCGGAACAGCCGGCCGCGCTGCAAATTCATTGCGGCGAGCACGATGCCGACGGCGAGCGCGCCGGCAAAGGAGAGCGCAGACAGCCACACGGTCGTGACGAGGCCCTGCCCGAACAGGGGCAGATATTCGACGATGGTGCGGAAGCTGAAGTTTTCGAGCATGGTGAGTGGGCAGTAGTGAGTAGGCAGTAGTGAGTAGTGAAGGTGTCCGGAATGGCCATCAGCCACTCCATGCTCCCTATTTCTACTTCCTGCTCCCTACTCCCTACTCCCTATCCGTTAGTGGTCTTTTTTCCAGGCGTCGGAATTCACCCAGTAATCGAGGTTCTTTTGCAGGCGGCCGTCGAGGCTGACCTGGTCGAGGAACAGGTTCATCCAGACCAGCAGGTCCTGCTCGTCATAGCGCGTGGCGAAGGCCAGCGGCTCCTTCGACAGCATATCCGGCATGATGGTGAAGCTGCCGGCTGGGTAAGCGGTCGACTGCCCCTTGACCGCCGAGACGTCGTTGACGCCGCAATCGGCCTGGCCGTTATTGACGGCGTCGAGCAGCAGCGGGCCGCCGCCCTTGTAGCTCTTGATGTCGGCATCGGGGAAGGCGGCCTTGGCTTCCTTCTCGCCGGTGGCGCCGAGCAGCACCGCGATCTTGGTGCCTTTGGCCTTGCAGTCCTCGGTGGACTTGAAGGCGGTCCCAGCCTTGGTGAAGACGGTGCTGCCCGTGTACATGTAAGGCTTGGTAAAGGCGACCTTCATGCCGCGCGCCAGCGTCGGCGTCATGTCGGCGACCAGAAGATCGGCCTTGCCCGACAGCAGCGCCGGGATCAGGCCGTCCCAGTCGAAGTCGAGGAAGGTGATCTTGACGCCCATTTCCTTGGCCATCAGTTCAGCGAGTTCGACCGAACTGCCGGTGCGTTCGCCGGCGGCGCCCACCAGCGAAAAGGGCGGGCCTTGCGTCTGCACCGCAACGCGCAACTCACCGCGCTTGGTGATCTCGTCGAGGGTTCCGGCACTGGCGGCAGCGGTGAGGCCGGCGAGCGCAAGTCCGGCGATGAAAAGCTTGGCAATCTTCATTTGGGCATTCCTCCTTGTTGTCGTTTGTTGTTCCACTTGTTGTTTCACCCCATCGGGTGCTTTTTGAGCGGCAGCGCCGTTGCCGGCGGCAACCACCGTTCGAAAATCCTTCAGTCCCAGCTCACTATTTCGGCAACCTTGATGCCGCGCCTGGCCAGCGCGTCGAGGAAGCGGCCATCGGGCACATGCAGCAGCGGGTTGAGCAGGCCGGGCGTGGCGATCTCGCGCCGTGCCAGCATCTGCGCCACGATGCTGGCGGGATAGCCGACGCCAAGGCTCATGCCGAACAGGCCGGAGGCGAGATCGCGTTCGATGACCAGCTCCGAGGTCACCGTCTTGCGGCGGCCGCCTTCGCTGCCGACAAAGACGTTGCGCATCACGCAAAGGTCTTTTTCGTCGGCGCCATATTGCAGTTGCGGACCGAGCAGCCGGCCGAGGAATTCGCGTGGGCTGGCACCGGTGCCGGATACCTTTTCCTCGGACAGGAAGCCGAGCTGCTTCAGCGGCGCCCAGAACGCCGACCAGCCAGGCCAGCGCAGCGAATATCGGCCGGAGCGCTGCAGCCCCTTTGCGGCGGCAAGCATGCCGGCATAATGCGGCGCGTCGCCATTGGGGAAGGCTTCCAGCCTGCCCAGCCCCGCCACCTCGATCTCGTGGATGAAGCGATTGTCGTGCTGGCGGGCGGCCGGCACATCGACCCGTTCGCCATTCTCGACCAGCACACTGTCGCGGTTCTGGCTGACCAGAACCATGTCGAAATTCCAGCTCACCTTGTAGCGCAGCGGCTCGACCACCGCTTTCGGCTCGGGAATGCCGCCGCAGTAGGAGTCGATCGCGGTGATGGTGTCGAACTGGCTTGCGGCGCGCGCGTAGAGCACAAGGTCGATGCCGGGGTCGAGCCCGCATTCGGTGACGATCGAGACGCCGGCCTTTTCGGCCTCCGGCGCGAGATCGGCGATGGCCTTGCCGTAATTGGTGGTGACCAGCGGCGTGCGCGTCGCGATCGCCGCCTGCACCGCCTCGCGCATCAGCGGTTGCGGCAACAGGTCGATGACCGCGTCGACATCCTTCATCACATCGGCCAGCACCGGACCGATCGCGCCCTCCGGCACGACGAAACGCACCCGGGCAAGGTCGGTCAGGCCGCCAAGCCGCGCAGCGCCGTCGGTTGCGGTGTCGACACAGACCACTTGCTCGACGCCGTCGCTGGCAACGAGATCGGCGATCGCCGCCCGGCCTTGCAGGCCGAGGCCGCCGAGAACCGCGATCTTCATGCCATTTCCTTCCGCGTCTCGTCCGACCAGCAGCCTTCCGGCAGGCTGACCCATTTGTTGCACGACGCCATGACGACGAAGGTCTCGCTGCGCACGACTTCGCCCGGCTCACCGGCGCCGGGGATCAGCTCGCTGGTGACGCGGTAGAGATCGGCGACATCGCCGGCCACGGTCACGTCGACGATGATGTCGAAGCGTCCGGTGACGACGGCGGCCGAGTTCACGAAAGGCAGTTCGGAGATGCGCTGCGCCAGTTCCCGGGCGCGACCGCGTCCCTGCGCATTGATGCCGACGATCGCCGAGATCAGCTCGGGGCGTTCGGTGAGGTTGAGCAGCCCGACGATCTTGAGCAGGTTGCGGTCGAGCAGGTTGCGCAGCCGCATGCGCACCGTCGGCACCGAGATCGCCATCTTCTCGGCGAGGCGGTTGACGCCAAGCTGCGCATCCTGCGACAGCAGCTTGACCAGTCGCCGGTCGGTCTGATCGAGATGTTCCCGCAAACGCTCAGGCTTTCATAAAGGGAAATAAACGGCCGAATTTTCTTTCGGATATGAAAATACCTTATGAGAGATTTTTAACAATGGCAAGAGCCACGTCGTCCGCGGTCCCCTATGCCTGTCGGCAGTTTCGTCGAGGACGTCACATTTTGTTCTTGCTTTGTGCCGGCAGCTATGCTACTAATCTGGGTATGGTGCTAATTGGCTCCAAAGACCCGCCTCCCCGAGGCGGGTTTTTTGTTTTCCCATACCTTTGAAGGTTCAGCGCCGCCGGCTTGAGGTTGGCGGGACAGCGCCGTTCGGGACGCGCTGTGTTCAAGGGTGAAAGAAGCAAATGGCGCAAGAGGTGCCTGGAATCTCATGTTTAGAAAGGAACGGTAAATCGACATGAAGAAGATTTTTCATCTGTTGGTGCTCACGGCAATCTGCACCATTACCGCCGCCATGGCGCCAGTTGGCGCCGCATATGCCCAGAATGCGCCCTACTGGCGAGCGGACTGGGAGGAGGGGCCTTGCACCGGCGCCTCGTGCTACACCGACTGGTCTTTCGTTCAGGCGGAGGATTCCGCGCAAGCCGATCCCAGCCTGAACGCAATTGTCAGCGGCCTTGTCTCGACCGGCGCAGGGAATGTATCCTCGCACGGCGGCAACAGCTTCGGAAAGTTCGAAACGACGCTGGCCGCCATCAATGCCGGGAAGCCCCACTCCAAAGTCTACAAGGAGTGGCTCTTTGCAGGCGGCCTGGCCAAGAACGACGCTTTCGGACGTCCACTCCAGGCGGTGCCGCCGTCAGGGATCGATGGAACCTATGTCGCGTGGTTTTTCATTCCCTCCGATTACCAATACGCGGGAAACGGCTGGGCGAATATCTTCCAGTTCAAGGTGACCGAGCAATCGCCTTTCAAGCAGGACCCAACGTGGTGGGTCAACCTGACCGACAATTCGACTGACGATGTGGTGATGCTGCATGTGGAGAATGCAGCGGCCGGAGTGCATAATCCGGCTAACGATGTTCCCGCACCGAAAGGCCGCTGGTTTCAGCTGCGCGCGGATCTCTATGAAGGGGTATGCATCGATTGGTATCTGGACGGGGTGTTTTGGCAATCATCGTCAAACGCAACCTGGCCGGTCGGGCGGGATTCCGACGGATCAGGTACACCTCAGTCATTCGTGTTTGGCGTGGGTCACTATGGTGGAGTTGGCAAACTCTACACTGACGATGCCTACATGATTGCAAAGTAGCCACTGGCAAATTGCCGAAGTGCATAAAACAATAAGCTGCTTCGGGTCCAACCGGGCAGCTTTTTTTGCACTTTGAGCGCGTCGCGTTTGAACGGACCCTGGGACGCCCTTTAAGTCTTTGTTCTGTGCATGTCGTGTCGCAAAATCGTTGCGAGGCGCAGCCGCAACTTATTGTGCCTTCACCTGATAGGCGGAGAGGCTCATCCGCGAAATGGCCAAAAGCGGCTTTTCAATAAAACTATAGCTGGCCAGGGAGACGGCAATGCAGGCGGCGACAAGAACCATGCCTGCAAGCCATGGTGATACATTGGCGCTTGCAACGACAGGAGCGGTCGCAAGCAGCACGATAGGATGCGTCAGATAGAGAGAGTAGGAAGCGTCACCCAACCTTGCCAGCACGCGAGGAGCAAAAAGCCGGAAGTAGCTTTCCAGGCTGATGCAAGCCGCGACAAGGATCAACGCGGGGAGTCCCTGAGCAAGGCTTCGCGGCAAGTTGAAGCCGAGTACCATCACCAGCATGGACATGATGGCGAACACGATTGCCGAGGCACCCAGGAAAGCAGGCAAACGCGCCAGCCTGCCGACCAGGTGGCCGAGCGCCATGCCCGCGAGGAACTCAAACAGGATTGGCGTGGTGTAGAAAAACAGCACAGTGTCGGCGGCGGGTTTGAAGATGATGCGCGCCGCTACGGCGATTGCAAAGACAACGCCGACCGCGGCCATTTGCGTCCACCTGCCAAAACCCATGGTCGCCGCGAACAGAATATAAAACAGGATTTCCAGATTGAGCGTCCAACCCACGCCAAGCACTGGTTGGACATAGCCTGTGACCGTATCGAGATAGGGTATGAAAAGCAGGCTATTGGTGATCTGCTCAAGAGACACTGCACGACCGGCAAACAACCAAAGTGCGGCGACCATGAGGAAGGTCATAACCCAATAGAACGGAACGACGCGCGTGAACCGCTGCATCAAAAAAGCACGGTGGTCTGAGCGTCTGTTCTCCGTCGAGAGAACCATGACAAAACCACTGATGACGAAAAACAAGTCGACGCCACTGTTCAGAACGGGAATACGCAGGTCGAGCATGCCCAGTGCGCCCGGAAGATGATAGGTAACAACCATGAGGGCTGCCAGCCCCCGCAGGATCTGTATCGATGTATACTGTTGAATCCGGCGCGGCGTGGCGTGATCATTCTGCGGAATGATTTTCATAAAAATGGTCCCCAGTGCGGGAGAGCACTAACATACGGGGTCGTTGATGTGCTGATTAATTGCTGGTTTAATTAATATGCAAGGTTTTATATAAATTTTACTGACATTAGCGTGCTGCCACGCTTGAGTTCGCCGACTTAGACCTGCCTATTTGCCAAAACTTGCTATCTCCCCCCTGAAGAGGGGGATCGGCGGCCATCGACGCTTTCCCCGTGCTAACGACTGGTCTCGAAGATAGCGACGGCTGCCGCTGTCAGCGCAGCGTTACCGGGTGCTACTGTTCCATCAGGAAGCTCCTTGCCGTCTTCCAGTCCGACGCGCGTCGACCAACGGCGTTCCGCCGCCCGGTGCACGAAAGGCCAGACCGTGGCGTCGGCGCCGTGCAGCAGGATTGCCCGGCGCATTCCGGCGCCGTCGAGCACGGCGGCGATATCGTCGCTGATCTCAAGCGCAGCGTCCGGCTCCTGCTCGGAGATTTCGATCAGGATGCGCAGCACGCGGTTGCCATGGTCGAGGCTCACCAGGCGTTCGGCGTCGGCTACGGAGGCAAGCCCCGCCTCGATGCCAATGCCGCGCTGGCGCAGACGGCCCATGACTGCCGGTGCTGCATTCTCGCTGAGATTGACCGAGGCATAGTCGGGCAGCTCGCTCCAGCGGGCGATCGCGGCAAGCGTGCGCTCGTCGTCGCTCTCGATCCAGGCGCCGGTGGAGACGCCGATCAGCGTTCCCGGGCAGGCGCGGCGCAGCGCCAGCACGGTCGGGTCCATTGCGTCAGGGGCAAGGCTTTCGCGGCCATCGAGCCCGCGTGCATGGACATGCAACTCGGCCGCACCTGCGGCCACGCAGGCCGTGCCGTCTCGCGCAATGGCTTCGGGATCAAGCGGCAGTCGGGGGTGGAAATCGGCGCTGCGCGCGCCATTGATGCAGGTCTGGACGATCATGAGGTGGTGGTCCCGTTGAGTGGAACAAGTTTAGCCCATGACCACGAAATCGGAAATTGAATGAAGTCCCATCCCGCGAACCTCACCCGGCAAGAAACGGGTGGTCCGCGCGCGCCGTTTCACCCATCTCAATGACAGAGAAGCCACAGGAGGCGAAGCGATGACCATCCATTCAATAGGCGCGAAAGCGGCGGTGAAATCGGCGGAGGTGCGCGTTGCCGGATATGATTGGCGGACGCTGGCCGATGAGCTGAGCGGCTATGGCTGCGCGGTGATGGAAAAGCTGCTGACGCCGCAGGAGTGCGGACAGATAGCCAGCCTCTATCCGGACGAGAGCCATTTCCGCAGCCATGTCCACATGGCGCGGCACGGCTTCGGCAAGGGCGAGTACCGCTATTTCCGCTATCCCTTGCCCGACTTGATCGGCGGCTTGCGCACAGCGCTTTATCCGCGCCTGGCCGCGGTCGCCAACGGCTGGAACGCGCGCATGGGTATCGCGCAGCGCTATCCCGACGAACACGCCGCGTTCCTCGAGCAATGCCACCAGCAGGGCCAGACGCGGCCGACGCCGCTCCTGCTGCAATATGTCCCCGGCGACTTCAACTGCCTGCACCAGGATCTCTACGGCGATCTGGCGTTCCCGTTGCAGGTGGCGATCCTGTTGTCGGAACCAGGCAAGGATTTCACCGGCGGCGAGTTCGTGCTGACCGAGCAGCGTCCGCGCATGCAGAGCCGCGTCGAGGTGGTGCCGCTGCGCCAGGGCGATGCGGTCGCCTTCGCGGTCCACAATCGTCCGGTCCAGGGCAGCAAGGGCAATTACCGCGTCAACCTCAGGCACGGCGTCAGCCGGCTACGCTCCGGCATGCGCCACACTGTCGGCATCATCTTCCACGACGCCAAGTAACCGAGCCGCCGGTCGAGGCCGGCGGCGATTACCGGGAAAAATCGCTGCGCACGATGCCGTGGCGCTGGAGCTTGTCGTAGAAGGTCTTGCGCGGAATCCCCAGCGCCTCGATCGTGCGCCTGACATCGCCGTCGTTGCGGCCAAGCGTCTCGCGAATGATGTCGGCCTCGTAGCGCTCCAGCCGCTCCGGCAGCTTCATGGCGGCGTTCGATTGGGTCGGGGCAGGGGCTTCGGCGCCTTCCTCCAATCCAAGCACGAACCGCTCGGCGAAATGCGCCAGTTCGCGCACATTGCCCGGCCAGTCATGGTCGCTCAGATGGCGATGCACCGTCGCCGGAACTGCCGGCACAGGGCGGTGGAAGCGGGCGGCGGCGCGCTCGGCGAAATAGAAGAACAGCAGGGCGACATCGTCGCGGCGCTCGCGCAGCGGCGGGATCGAGATCGTTACCACGTTGAGCCGGTAATAGAGATCCTCGCGGAAAGCGCCGCGCTGGCGCGGATCGCCGAGGTCGACCTTGGCGGCGGCGACGACGCGCAGATCTACTGGCCGCACCTCGTTGGTGCCGAGCGGCGTGACCTCGCGCATCTCCAGCACGCGCAGCATCTGCACCTGTGTCGAGACCGGCATGCTTTCGATCTCGTCGAGGAACAGCGTGCCGCCGCTGGCGTGCTCGATGCGGCCGATCCGCTTCTTCTGCGCGCCGGTGAAAGCGCCGGCCTCATGGCCGAACAACTCGCTCTCGATGACGGTCTCCGGCAGCGTGCCGCAATTCAGCGCGACGAAATTGCCCCTGGCGCGGCGGCTCCAGCGATGCAGAAGACTTGCCACCACCTCCTTGCCGGAGCCGGTCTCGCCGGTCACCAGCACGTCGACGTCGGTGTCGGCGATCTGGCGCAGCGTGCGGCGCAGCCTGTCCATCGCCGGCGTCTGGCCGATCAGCGGCAGGCTGTCCTGCGCCTCTCCGGCCGCCTCGCGCAAGGCCCGGTTCTCCATTACCAGGCGGCGCTTTTCCGCTGCGCGGCGCACGCTCTGCACCAGCCGGTCGGCGGCGAAGGGCTTTGTGATGAAGTCGTAGGCGCCGTCCTTGATCGCCTTGACGGCCATGGCGATGTCGCCATGGCCGGTGACGAGGATGACGGGAATGTCGGCATCCAGCCGCAGGATGCGATTGAAAAGCTGCAAGCCGTCGATCTCCGGCATGCGGATATCGGACACCACGACGCCGGCAAAACCGGCGTCGAGCGTGGCCAGCGCCTCGGCCGCCACCGCAAAGGCCGAGACCGAGAAGCCGGCAAGCTCCAGCGTTTGCGCGGTGGCCTTGAGGAGATCGCGATCGTCGTCGATCAGGACCACCGGTGCGGAATTGTCGTTCGTCATGATGGCTTACGCTGCTGTCTGGAGATGAATGGTGAAGCGAGTGCCGCTGTCGCCGCTCGAAACCTCGATGCGTCCGCCATAGTCTGCGACGATGTCCTTGGAGATGACGAGGCCGAGGCCCAAGCCTTTTTCCTTGGAGGTGTTGAACGGCGTGAACAGCGATTTGAGGATCGCTGGCGGAATGCCGGGTCCGTTGTCGGATACGCTGATGGTCACGCCATCCGCGGTCTCTTCGACCGAAACCCGCACATGAGCGTCGTCGCGGCCGTCGAGCGCCTCCAGCGCGTTCTGGAAGAGATTGATCAGCACCTGTTCGAGCCGCACTCGATTGCCCATGACCTTGAGGCTCGGCAGCGGCAGGTCGACGACCAATGCGTCGAGCCGGCCGGCAAAGCGGCTTCTCAACAGCATGACGGCGCCCTCGATGACGCCGCGCAATTCGACAGGCTCGGCGGCGGTGCGGCCCTTGCGGGCAAATGCCTTCAACTCCTCGGTGATTGAGCCGATGCGTTCGGTAAGGGCTGCAATGGCGCCGAGGTTTTCCTCAGCCGGCGCGGTCTGCTTGCGGTCGAGGAAGGTGCGGGCGTTGTCGGCATAGGCACGGATGGTGGCGACCGGCTGGTTGATCTCGTGGGCGACGCCGGCGGCGACCTGGCCGAGGATGGCGAGGCGGTTGGCCTGGACCAGGTCCTGCTGCACCACCTGGAGCTTTGCCTCCGTGTTGCGGTGGCCGGTGATCTCGGCCTGCAACCGGTCGCGGGCTCGGCTCAGATCCTCGGTGCGTTCGACAACGCGGCGTTCGAGTTCGGTGCGCGCCGCCTGTTCGGCGGCAATCCGCATCTGCGCCGACTGCCGGCGCCACAACAGATACGCGGCCAGGCCGAGCAGCGGCACGACGACACCCAGTGCCAGAAGCCGCATTTCGCGGACGGCAGCGGCGATCGGCGTCTCGGCCGGGACGAGATAGTCGAGCCGCCAGGGGGTCGAAGGAACCGGCGTCGAAAGGCTGAGATACTGCGCGTCGCTGCCGCCGGGCGTCACCGCGTGGACGATCGACACATCCGGGCTGAGCGCCTGCGCGTGCATGATCGGCAACGGCACAAGCGGCGCGTCGCCGAACTGTTGGCTGTCGCGAATTGCGGCTTGCTTGGGTGCGGCCAGCGGCGCGGTTGTCATGAAGCGCCAGGACGGCACGCTGGTGATCAGCACGACGCCATTCTCGTCGCTGACATAGGCCGGGCGGTTGGCCTCGCGCCAGTCGGCTTCGAGCTGGTCGAACTCCATCTTGACGACGACGACGCCGAGCGGTGCGGCGGCATCGCCGACGCGCCGCGAAATGTAGAGGCCGGGACGCTTGCTGACATTGCCGAGCGCAAAATATTCGGCGGTTCCGGCCTGCATCGCGCCGGAGAAATAATCGCGAAAACGGTAGTCGTTGCCGACGAAGCTGATCGGCTCGCGCCAGTTGCTAGAGGCGATCGCCAGTCCGTCGGCGCCGATCACATAGAGCACCGACGCCTTGGTGCCGGAGACCAGCCCCTCGAGCTTGCGGTTCAGCACATCGATTGCCGCGGCGTTTTTCTGCGACAGCGCGTCACGCACCTGCTGGTCTGCGGACAAAAGCAGGGGCAGGGCGCGCGGGCTTTCGAGCACGGCGCGCAGCAGCGCGACCTTCAGATTGGCGTCGGTACGCCCCTGCGCCGCCAGGGCCCCGATCTCGGCGGTACGGCCGTAAAGGCCGGCGCCGTAGAGCGCTGCCGTGACGATCAAAAGCGCGACGGCCGCAAACAGCAGCCAGGCTCGGCGCGCCCGCCTGGCGAGTTGCTCGGGCGTCGAAGACAAGGCACCGGCGGGGCGTTGCAGCATCGCCCATTTGTGCATGAACTCGCACAAAACACAATTCAACCTATGTGGAGAGTCGCACTTGACCATACGTCCGGCAGTGCGGACGTTTGTGAATGCTCAACAAAATCAATGATGAATAACTCTTCTGCGTATCTGGCATGGCTGTTGCAAACACGAATTCAGCAGTCGCGAGGCTGCTGGTCAAAACAACTGCCCCGGGGAGTCGAGCTTTCGATCGGGGCGCCATGGAGGACGTCATGCAGACAGCAATCGCTGCCGCCGAGCCGCGCGGCAAACTTCCCTTATACCGGCATCTTTATGTGCAGGTGCTCGCGGCGATCGCCGCCGGTGTGCTGCTCGGCCATTTCTATCCTGAAACCGGCGAGGCGATGAAGCCGTTCGGCGATGCCTTCATCAAGCTGGTGAAGATGGTGATCGCGCCGGTGATCTTCCTGACCGTGGCGACCGGTATCGCCGGTGTTTCCGACCTGCAGAAGGTCGGCCGCGTCGCCGGCAAGGCGATGATCTATTTCCTGGTGTTCTCGACGCTGGCGCTGGTCGTCGGCCTGGTCGTCTCCAATGTCGTCCAGCCCGGCGCCGGCATGCACATCAACCCGGCCACGCTCGATACCGCCAAGGTGACCGCCTATGCCGAGAAGGTGCACGACACGACCATCGTCGGCTTCCTGATGAACATCATCCCCGACACCATCACCGGCGCCTTCGCGCAAGGCGACATTTTGCAGGTGCTGTTCTTCTCGGTGCTGTTCGGTGTCGCCCTGGCGCTGGTCGGCGATCGCGGCCGTCCGGTCGTCGATTTCCTGCAGGCGCTGACCACGCCGATCTTCCGCCTCGTCGCCATCCTGATGAAGGCCGCGCCGATCGGCGCGTTTGGCGCCATGGCCTTCACCATCGGCAAATACGGCATCGGCTCGATCGCCAATCTGGCCATGCTGATCGGCACGTTCTACCTGACTGCGTTGCTGTTCGTGCTGGTGGTGCTCGGCGCCGTCGCCCGCTACAATGGCTTCTCGATCCTGGCGCTGATCCGCTACATCAAGGAGGAGCTGCTGCTGGTGCTCGGCACCTCGTCCTCGGAAGCGGCATTGCCGGGCCTCATGGCCAAGATGGAGCGCGCCGGCTGCAACCGCTCGGTGGTCGGCTTGGTCATCCCGACCGGCTATTCCTTCAATCTGGACGGCACCAACATCTATATGACGCTGGCCGCGCTGTTCATCGCGCAGGCGACCGACACGCCACTCACCTATGGCGACCAGATCCTGCTGCTTGCGGTCGCCATGCTGAGCTCCAAGGGTGCCGCCGGCATCACCGGCGCCGGCTTCATCACCCTGGCGGCGACGCTTTCGGTCGTCCCCACCGTGCCGGTCGCCGGCATGGCGCTGATCCTCGGCGTCGACCGCTTCATGTCGGAATGCCGGGCGCTGACCAACTTCATCGGCAATGCGGTAGCGACGGTCGTGGTGGCACGCTGGGAAGGAGAACTCGACCAGACGAAGTTCGCCGCCGCTATGGCCGGCGACTTGCCGGAGGAAGTCGACCTGTCGCTGCCGGGTTTGCAGGCCGCCTGACTGTTTAGACCACATGACCATAAGCCCCGGAGGCGGTTCGCCGGCTCCGGGGCAAAAGCGCCGGCGGTCGCGGCATGCCGCCTGAAACGCAACCTGAAGTGGCCCTGTTTTCGACGCGGGGCTTGTTCCAGCCGCATTTGCAGGCCACTATCCGCCATGCCTTCAGGGCACCGTCCGCTTCGCTCCCGACCTGATCGCGAGGCGAGACATTTCCGTCGGGCTCGGTTGCGACATCACCTTGGCCGAAGGTCGGAGCTTTTGCTGCCGCCGATCGTGACATGGCAGCAGCCCTCGAAGGCAATGGCGGCCTCAGTACGAAGTCGCAATGCGAAACGTGACCCGTCTCCTGTTGGAAGGCGCAAGCTTTTCCCAGGGAACTCGTTGCGCGCCAAGAGGGGCGCTTGAAGAGGGGGCAGGCCCATGAGCGGGCCTTTGCCGAACCAAAGCAAGATGCGAGGTCAAACGCGATGCAGTCTGTCCAAAACCGGCTTCCGGTATCCATCATCATCCCGAACTACAACTATGCGCGGTTCCTCAAACGCAGCATCGACAGCGCCCTCGAGCAGGACTACGCGGATGTCGAGGTCATTGTCGTCGACGATGCATCGCAGGACAATTCCACCACAATCATGGAATCGTATCACGACGAGATCCTCGCCTGCCCGCGAGCGCAAAATGGCGGACACGCGGCGGCCTTCAACACCGGCTTCGCTGCGAGCTCGGGCAAGATCGTCCTGTTCCTCGACGCCGACGATTATCTCTATCCGACCGCCGTCTCCACCATCGTCGAGACCTGGGACGAGGCAACCGCTCAGGTCCAGTCCAGACTGCACATCGTCGACGAGGGGCAACGCATCAAGGATGTCTTTCCGCCGCCCGAACTGGCTTTCGACAGCGGCGACGTCATGCCGAAACTCCTGCACAAGGGCCGCTATCAGACGACCGTGACCAGCGGGCTCGCCTTTGACCGCGCAACACTCGAATCGATCATGCCGATACCGGAGCCGGAGTTCCGCCAGGGCGCCGACGGCTATCTGGCAACGCTGGCGCCGATGTATGGGCACGTCCAGTCCATCGACGAATGCCTCGGCGCCTATCGGATCCACGGCGCCAATCATTCGGTCTTCGGTGAAAAGCTCGCCGAGCGGGCACGCTGGCGGGTGACCCACGATTTCCGCCGCATGCAGGCGCTGTCGGACCAGGCCTCCGGGATCGGCCTGACCATCGTGCCGTCGGATGCCGTCCGCCACGATCCGGTCCATCTGGAAGAGCGGCTGGCATCGCTTTGCGCGGACAGAGACCGACACCCCGTGGCCGACGATTCCCGGCTGGCGCTCGGGGCGGCCGGCGCCGTCGCCAGCCTCGAAATGACCGCATCCTTGCGGCGGCGTGCGATCCTTGCCGCCTGGTTCCTGTCGGTCGGGGTGTTGCCGCGGAAAATGGCGACGGCGGTGCTGTCGTGGAAGCTTGACGCATCGTCGAGGCCGGCATTTTTGAGCCGCCTGTCCAAGAGAATCCGTCATGCGATGGGTTAAGCACAAGGCGCTGGCGGACCTCTTTCAAACCGGAAAGACCGGAAAGATCGACGCCAAGATGCATAAGCGCATCCTTGTCCGGCTTGACCGTTTGGAAGTCTCGGAAAGGCCTGACGACATGGACCTGCCCGGCTTCGACTTCCACGCTTTGAAGGGCTTTAACCCGACCCGCTACACGGTGCATGTCAACGGGCCGTGGTGCATCCATTTGAATTCGACGCCAATGATGCTGTCCGCGTCGATCTCGAACAGTACCATTGAGACGGCTTAGATTGGAGAAATCGATTATGAGCGTGTATGAGCCGATGCGTCCGATGGAGCGCTGCCCATCCCACCCCGGGGCGTTGCTCGACGACATTATCCCGGCAACCGGCAAGACCAAGGTGGAAATCGCCAATCTGCTCGGAATCTCGCGCCAGCAGCTTTACGACATCATCCGCGAAAAGAAGCCGGTGTCGCCGGCTGTTGCGGCGCGCCTTGGAAAGATGTTCGGCGACGGCGCCGCGATCTGGCTCAGGATGCAGGCCGCTTACGATGCGTGGCACGCGGAGCGCGAGGTCGACGTCAGCGCCATTCCAAGGCTCCATGCTGCCTGAGATGCGATAGATCGGCCGAACCACCGAGGCTCTCATAATCGATCACGGTCCCGCCTGCCTGGACCGGTCCTGCGGTTCGACGGCTCGCTCGACCAGGACGTGCGCCTCCCGCGCGGCCTCGATGAACGCGTCCCTGGCGGCTTCGGTCCAGCGATCGTCGCTCATGGCGCGGCGGCATGTGCGCAGTGCCAAGCCGTGTTTGGCGCTGCCGGCGTCACGCCAGTGGGCTTCCAGCAACTCGACAGCCTGACGTGCGTTGGAAATGTTGCGGATATCTCCCACGATGCCGACCGCAACCGCAACCGGCTTGGAAAACCATCCTTGGTTCATGGCGAAGCCTTCGACGTGTTGAACTACCTATAACGAAAATCGTAGCGCAAGGTTTCATTTGCGCCAGTCACCACGGCGTGAGGCGCGTCTACTGCGCCGCGCGCAGCCTGACCACGACGCTGCGCGCCACAAGCACCAGCACGGTGATGACGATCAGGATCACCGAGAGCGCTGCGATCGCCGGGTCGATGTTGTCGCGCAGGCCCATCCACATTAGCCGCGGCAGCGTGATGGCGTTGACCGAGGTGATGAACAGGGTGACGCCGATCTCTTCCCAGGACAGCACGAAGGAGAGCAGTGCTGCGGTGACGATGCCGAACTTGATGTTGGGCATGATGATGCGGGTGGCGCGCTCCCATACGGTCGCGCCGAGGCCGCGGGCGGCGAGGTCGATGCGGCGGTCGAGCTGGCTGAGCGACACCAGGATCAGCACCGTGGCGAAGGGCACCGTCATCACCGCATGCGCCATGGCGACACCCAGCCAGGTGTCGTAGCCGAAGAACGAGCTGACGCCGGAGATCGAGGTCAGCAGGAAATAGAGCGTGATTGCCGAGACCACCGGCGGCACCACCATCGGCAGCAGCACGAAGCCGACGAGAGCGGCGGTGAAGCGCGGCTGGAACATCCAGACGCCGAGGCTGAAGCACAGTGCCAGCACCGTGGAAAAGGCGCTGCTGACTATGCCGATCCTGATCGAGAGCAGGATCGAATTGATCCAGCGCGGATCCTCGATCAGCGCCCGGTAATGACGCAGCGACAGTTCGCCCGACGGCATCGCCAGCATGCGGCTCGGCGTCAGCGACACCGGGATGACGGCGAGCAGCGGCAGCAGCAGGAAGAGCGCGACCAGGGCGGCGAGGATCAGCGAGACGGGACCGGGGCGGTAGGTCGGCATCGCACTACACCAATTGCTTCGGTCTGATATAGCGGAAAAGCAGCGCCATCAGCGCGCCGACGAACAGCACCAGCACCACGCTGATCGCCGCGCCCAGGCCCCAGTCCGGGCTCTGGAAGATGCGGAGATAGATCAGCTCGGCGATCATCACGCTGCGGCCGCCGCCGAGGATCGCCGGCGTCACGAAGAAGCCGAGCGAAAAGACGAAGACGATGAGCGCCGAGCCGATGATGCCGGAGCGGGTCATCGGCACGAACACCGACCAGAAGGTGCGCATGCGGCTGGAGCCGAGGCCGCGCGCCGCCAGCAGCACACGGTCGTCTAGGCTTCGCATCGAAGAGGCCAGTGGAAACACCGCGAAGGGGATGAGGAAATGTGTCATGCCGACGATAACGCCGAACTCGTTGCGCACCAGAGCCAGCGGCTCCGAGATGAAGCCGACCGCCTGCAGCCAGGTGTTGATCAGGCCGCGATTGGACAAAAGCGCCACCCAGCCGAAGGCGCGCGTCAGAACTGAGATCCAGAACGGCACCAGGATGCAGAACTCGGCCACGACGCGCTGCACCGGCTTGCCGCGCACCCAGACAACGGTGATGGCGTAGGCGGCGGCAACCGAAACGATCGTCACGATCGCGGCGATGCGCAGCGTGCGGATGAAGACCGACTGCACCAACTGATCCGTGAGCAGCGCATTGTACTGCCCCAGCCCCGGCGTGGGCAGCGTAAAACTCCATTTGACCACGCCGAGGAATGGCCAGGCGTAAGCCAGCACAAGAAAGAGGAGCAGCGGCGCCATCAACAGCGCCGCGCCTATCCTGTCGGAGAGGTGTGCTCTCATCTCGCCCCCGATCATCCCGGCTTGTCAGGCGGAGATGATCTTCGTGTATTCGTCGAGTGCCGCACCGTAGTTCTTGGCGTACCAATCCATGTCGAGCGGGATCTGCTTCTTCATGTTCTCGGGATCGACGGGGTTGATGCGCTTCTTGTCGGCGGGGATCAGCGCGTCGGCGGCCGGATTGGCCGGACCCTGGCCGAGCTTGTCGAACATGATGAGTTCCTTCTCCGGGTCCTGGGTGCTGGCGATGAACTTCATCGCCGCGTCCTTGCCGCCGGGATTGCCCTTTAGCACGGCGAGCGCGCCGGGCGAGATCAGGCCCTGGTCCCAGATGAACTTGATCTTGCCGCCGGAATCCTGCTCGATGAGCGAAGCCCGGGTCGACCAGACGATCGCCATCGAGGCCTCGCCATTGAGCAGCACGCTCTGGCTTTCGGCGCCGCCACCCCAATAGGCAACGACGTTCTCCTTGAAGGCTGCGATCTTGTCATGCGCGCGCTTGAGGTCGAGCGGATAGAGCGAGGCCGGAGCGATGCCGTCGGCAAGCAGTGCCGCTTCCCAGCTCGACACGCCCCATTTGTAGAGCGAGCGCTTGCCGGGGAATTTTGCCACGTCGAAGAAGTCGGCCATGCCGGTCGGTGCCTGACTGCCGTATTTCTCGGCATCGTAGGCGATGACATAGGAGAAGAAATAGGTCGAGGCCGCGTATTCCCAGCCGAATCCCGGCCGCATCTTCTTCTTGTCGACGATCGAATAATCGATCGGCTCGAGCATGCCTTGCGCGCCGAGCGTGATGGCCGAGAACGGATCGACGTCGACCAGGTCCCAGGTCGGCGCGCCGCTCTTGAACTGCGCCGCGATCGCGCCTTCGGTCGGGCCGGAGCCGTCCATCTTGACGGTGATGCCGGTCTCCTTGGTGAAGGCCTGGCCATAAGCCGCGTCATAGGCGGTGATGGCGTCGCCGCCCCAGTTGACCAGCACCAGTTCCTTCGCCGCGGCAAAGGCGCCGGTCGAGCGCAGCAGCATCGGCGTGCCGGCCAGCACCAGCCCTGCCAGCTGCGTGAACTGCCGGCGCGAGATCTCCCCGCGCACTGCCCTGGCGGACAGCGCCTCGATGGAATTTTTCTTGGTTTGATTTGTCATGTCAGTTCCCCTTTTTTGTTGTTGGTATTTCCTGAAAGTCAGCTTGGCGAATTCGCCACGCCGATCGTCATTGTCCTCCGTCCGGAAGGAGAAAGCCTTTCTCCGCCGGCCAAGTCAGCCACACGGAATTGCCCTTGCTGAGCGCGGAAGCGGCAACCTCGTTCGGCACCGAGACCGTCACCTTGGCGCCTTGGCGCGTCGTCAGATCGAGCCGCGTCGCAGCGCCGAGATAGGTCGAGGCGACGGCAGTCGCGGCAATACCGTTCTCGCCCGCTGCCGCCTCGCGTGCGATCGACATGTATTCGGGCCGGATCGCCAGGATGGCGTCGCCACGGACCTTCTCGGCCTTGCAGCGCATGCTGATCGCGCGGTCTTCGCAAAGGCCGGTCGAGCCATTGTCGGCCGGGCGCACGCCCTTCAGCGGCAGCATGTTGATCTCACCCAGGAACTCGGCGACGAAGCGGTTGTCGGGCCGGTCGTAGACCTCGTCGGGCGCGCCGACCTGCAGCAATTTGCCATGGTTGAAAATGGCGACCCGAGACGACAACGCCAACGCCTCGCTCTGGTCATGGGTAACGAAGACGAAGGTGGTGCCGGTCTCCTGGTGCAGCCGCTTCATCTCGGCCTGCATCTGGCCGCGCAGGCCCTTGTCGAGTGCCGAAAACGGCTCGTCAAGCAAAAGCACGCCCGGCTCGAAGACCAGTGCGCGCGCCAGCGCCACCCGCTGCTGCTGCCCGCCGGACAATTGCGACGGCAGTTTCTTTTCGTGGCCCTTGAGCCCGACGCGCTCGATCATTTCGCCGACGCGGCGCTTGATCTCGGCCGCCGATTTCTTTCGCACCTTGAGCGGGAAGGCGATATTGGCCTCGACGCTCATATGCGGGAACAGTGCGTAGCCTTGGAAAACCATGCCGGCGGCGCGCTGCTCGGCCGGCCGCTCGGTGATATCGACGCCGTCGCTGTAAAGGCGACCGTCGGTCGGCTGAATGAAGCCGGCAAGGATCATCAGGAAGGTGGTCTTGCCGGAACCGGAGGGGCCGAGCAAGGTAAGGAACTCGCCACGGCCGATATCGAGCGTCAGATCGTCCAGCGCACGGAACGAGCCGAAGCTCTTGCCGATCCCGATTGCCTTGATCTCTGCGGCCCGGCCGGGTTGCTGCATCCTGCCCTTTCCTTAGCGTAGGCGAAATCGTAGGCAGGGCGGCGGCTTACCGCAACCGAATAGTTTTCGCCTGATCGGCAAATTTGATTCATCTATGCGCCAATCTCCCCTCGAGGAGATGTCGCCGAAGGCGACAGAGGGGGTCCGTCTCGCGTGAAGCGCCAACTTCCTCTTTCTTCGAAAGTCAGACCGGGCCGACTCTTACTTCGAAAATCAGACCGGGCCGAGCCCAGCCAAGCGACCCCCTCTGGCCGCTTCGCGGCCATCTCCCCCTCAAGGGGGGAGATTAACGCTGGTTCTCCGACAGCTTCGACCTCAGCCACCGCCCAAACGCCTCCAGCACCGGATGCGCCGCCTTGGCATGTTCCGAGACCAGAAAATATGAGCGCGGGGAATTGATCGCTATGTCGAAGGGGCGCACCAGCCGGCCTTCGCTCAGTGCCCGGCCGCTGGTCAGTTCGTCGCCCATGGCGATGCCCTGGCCGGCGATCGCCGCCGAAAAGACCAGGTTCATGTCGGAAAAGAAGATGCCGCCTTCCGGGTCGGGGTTCTCGACCTTGGACAGCGCCAGCCAACGCGCCCAGTCCTCGGTGTCACCGAGATGCAGGAGATTGGCGCGCAGCACGTCTGCCGGCTTGGAGAAGCCGCCGATCTTGTTGAGCAGCGTCGGGCTGCACAGCGGCGTGAACGAGATTTCGCACAACAGCTCGACCGCGCGGTTCGGCCAGTTGCCGACGCCAAAGGCGATGAAGGCGTCGGCCTCGGCATTGCTGACGTCATCGAGGCGGCGCGGCGTCAGGATGCGGAGCGCGACATCGGGATACATCTGCCGGAATTCGCCAATGTGAGTGCACAGGAAAAGCGAGGCGAAGCCGGGGGTGCAACTGACGCTGAACGAACCGCCGACGCCGGTGCCGGCATGGCGCGTCACCGCGTCACCCAACACCGTCAGCGCCTTGCGCACGTCGCTGGCATAGCGCTGGCCGCGCGGCGTGAGCGCCACGCCCTTGCCGATGCGTTCGAGCAGATCGAAGCCGAGATCGCGTTCGAGCAGGCGCAATTGATGGCTCACCGCACTGCGGGTCAGATGCAGTTCGTCGGCGGCGCGCCAGACGCTGCCGTGGCGGGCAAAACTGTCGAGGGCGCGCAGCGCCTGCGTCGAGGGAATTCTCAAGAGGTGAACCGAATTTGCATGAGCCGGTAAAACATATCACTTTTTGGCGGGGCGCTTCACTGCTTTCTTTCCGCCATGGAGAAACCGATGACCTCGGCACAAGCGACCGCGCTTGCCTGTCTGGACGACATCCAGCCTTCCCTGTCGGCGTGGACGCGGACCATCTTCGACTTCGGCGAGACCGCCTGGCGCGAATACCAGTCGGCCGCCTGGTATGTAGAGCAGTTGAAGCACGAAGGCTTTTCGGTCGAGGAAGGCTCCGGCGGTATGCCAACGGCCTTCTGCGCCCATTGGATCAACGGGACCGGCCCGACGATCGGCATGTATGCCGAATACGACGCGGTGCCGGGCAATTGCCAGGATGCGGCGACGGTGAAGCGACCGCGTTCGGGCCTCGGCGAACAGGCGGGCGGCCACACCGATCCACATTCCGGCCTCGGCATTGCCAGCCTCGGCGGGCTGCTGGCGACCAAGGCTGCGATGCAGCGCCACGGCATATCAGGCACGCTGCGCTTCACCGGCGAGCCGGCGGAGAAGGTGCGCGGGTCAAAGCCGATCCATGCCGCGAAGGGCTATTACGATGGGCTGGCGGGCATGATCTCCTTCCATCCTTTTTACATGCTGCCGCTCTGCAACACGGCGCGCTGGGACACGCATTGCGGTGCGGCCTATGCGATGATCCACCGCTTCATCTGTGACGAGCCGGAACATTGGGCGAGGGCGGCAGGCACCGCAGCACCCATCCCGCAGGCGCATTCGGCGGTCAGGGCGCCCGGCGCCAACGACGCGCTCATGATGATGTACATGGCGTCCAAGGCGCTGCGCGATTCCATGCTGCCGCATCAGGGCGGCTGGTCGATCAGCGAGGCGATCCTGACGGCGGGCCAGGCGACCGCCGACAATCTGCCGGCCGGGCTGGCCGAGATCCAGTACATGATCCGCGCGCCGACGCTTGCTATGGCCGAGCAGGTCACCGCCATGCTCGACCGCAATGCTGAAGCCGCAGCCAGGATGAGCGGCTGCCGCCATGAGCGGCACTGGGTGTCGAAGTCGCGGCCGGGGCTGGCCAATCACGTCATGGCCGGCATTGCCTTCAACGCGCTGGCGGCGGTCGGGCCGCCGCGCTGGGGCGAGACGGCCAAGGCGATCGCCCGCGAGATCCAGGTCAATGCCGGCGGCGAGGCGAGCGACGAACCGTTCATCGCCGAGCTGGAGCGGCTGATTGCGCCGCAGGATGCAGAGGCGCTGCTGCGTCGCGACCTGCCGCCATCGCAGCTCAATTCGACTTCCGACGACTATACGGATATGTCGTGGCATGCGCCGACGGCGCGGTTCTATGTCGCCCGCCCGGCCCTGCGCTCGGAGAATGGTCACGCCTATCCGGGCTGGGCGATGAATGCGCTGGGCGGCATTTCTGCCACCATCGACCCGATGGTCATCTGCGCCGCAAAGACCATTGCGCTCGCGGCACTTCGCTTGTTGGAAGACGAGGCTGCGCGCGACGCGGCGATGGACGAATTCGTCGCCCGAACCGGCGGTGGCATCGGCGGCTCGAACTGGATCGCCCCACTCTGCGACTACGATCCGCCGATCGGATTTCGCTGGCCGGAATACATCACCACCCCGCGCGGACGGGATTGGTGGATACCAAGCAACCAAGCCGCATGATCAACCAGCCGCCCCCATCACGAGGAGAGACCCATGACCGTCCATGACCGCATCGTCGCCGAGCCGTTTTCGCTGCAGCGCCGCAACCCGGCGGGCGGCACCAAGCCGTTGACCGCCTGGGGTTTCGCCAACGAGACCGACGTGCTGACCGACGTGCTGCTCGGCTCGCCGAATTTCCTGCGCCATCTCTCGACCAGCTCGCTGTCGCGAAAACATCTGCGCGAGGCGCCTTGCAACCTCCAGATCGCGCAGGCACAGCACAAGGACCTGGTCGCCGCCTATGAGCATTTCGGCGTCAACATCCACTGGCACGAGCCGACGCCGGAGCTGCCGATGCAGGTCTATTCGCGCGATTCGAGCGTCATGACGCCGTACGGCGCCATTATCACCGCGATGGCCCAGTGGTGGCGGCGCGGCGAGAACTACGCAGCGATCCGCACCTATGAGAAGCTCGGCATCCCGATCTACGACATGGTCACCGCCGGCACCTTCGAAGGCGGCGACTTCAATGTCATCGAGGATGGCGTGGTGCTGATCGGCTGCGGCGGCGCCCGCACGCAGGAGGAGGGCGCCCGTCAGGTGCAGGCCTGGTTCGACAAGGAGGGCTGGGAGACACGCATCGCCTTCATCGACGAATATTACGTCCATATCGACCTGATGGTGGTGCCGATCGCTGAGAAACTGACCGCCGTCTGCCTTGCCTGTACGGAGCCCGGCATCGTCGACTGGCTGAAGGGCAAGGGCCACGAGATCATCGACGTGCCGTTCCAGGACACGATGGCGCTCGGCTGCAACTTCATGTCGCTGGGCAAGGACAGGGTGATCGCGCCGACTGCGAGCCAGACGCTGATCGGCCAGCTCAAAGCGCGCGGCTTCGAGGTGGCGGCCATCGACATGAGCGAAATCTCGAAGACCGGCGGCGGCATCCACTGCATGGCACAGGCATTGAAGCGCGAGCCTGCGTGAGGCGGCACGCGCCTACAGCACGACGAGCTTTCCCTTGCGCAGACGCCGGGCGCAGCGATAGGCGAGGTTGGCGGCGACCATGTCTTCCATCGCAATGCCCATCGCCTTGTAGGTGGTGATCTGCTGATCCGAAACGCGGCCCGGCGCGCGGTCGAGCAGCATGGCGCCAAGCTCGGTGCCGAAATCCGGGTCGAAGCCGGCAAGCTCGCAGGAACCGACCGGGGTCGGTTTGAATGCATCCTTGGTTTCGACAAAAAGACTGGATTTGGCGATGAGCTCGATCGGCATTTCACCGCGGGGCGGCGCCACCCCGACCGACGAGACATGCGTGCCCGGCTGGACCCAGCCTGCGTCGATCACCGGCTGATAGGAGTGGGTCGCCAGGCACACCACGTCGGAACTGCGCACTGCCGCCTCGAGGTCGGCGACCGCCACCACCGACGGGTGCAGCCGGGCAAGCGCTGCCGCATCGTCGAAGCTCTTCGAAGCGACGCGGATTTCGGTAAAGTCCCGCACCAGCGGCAACAAATGCAGATGCTGGTTGGCCTGCACGCCGGCGCCGACCACTGTCGCTATCCTGGCATCCCGGCGGGCAAGCGCGCGCACCGACAGCACGGCGGAGCCGGAGGTTCGCACCGCGGTTATGAAGGTGCCGTCCATGATGCAGACCGGCAGGCCGGACAGCGGATCGAACAGGCTGATGGTGGCGAGGTGGCTGGGCAGGTTCTTGGCCAAGTTGCCTTCGAAGACATTGACGATCTTGACGGTCAGGTTCATGCCTTCCATCCAGGCCGGCATGGCGAGGCTGTAGCCGGCTGCGGGGATGTCGAGCTGTGGCCGGGGTGGATTGACGACCTTACCTTGTGACAGCGCCTTGAAGCCGTCTTCCAGACCATCGAGAAGCTGGCTGAGGTCGATGCACGCCATCACGTCGGCTTCGCTCAGCACCAGGATCTCGGTCGCTCCCTTGCTGATTTCCGCCGCACTCTTGCCGGCTGGACTGAACGCTTCCTTGGTCATCCCGCACTCCCTTTGTTCGTCGAAATCGGCTCACCACGTTTGCTTCGCGTGGGTGAGGGAAGTGCAAGCTATTGCGAGGTTTCATGTAATGAAATACGTTGATTTTGGCATCTCTGCGTGAAATCAACACATAAATCCCTGAGATAGAGTGGATTGTGAAATGGACGACCTCGACCAGATAGACCGCAGCTTGCTCCGGCTGCTGCAGGAGGACGGGCGCCGGACGACGCTTGATCTGGCCGGGCGTATCGGGCTGTCGCCGACCGGAACCAGCCAGCGGGTGAAGCGCCTGTTCCGCGACGGGTTCATCACCGCGGTCAGAGCCGTACTCGATCCGCGCAAGGTCGGCCGGGGAACGCTGGTGTTCATCGAGGTCCGGCTTGACCACACGGCGCCGCATGTCTTTGACCGTTTTGCCGAAGCCGTGGCGAAAGCCCCGGAGGTTCTGGAGTGCCATATGGTGATTGGCGGCTTCGACTATCTGGTCAAGGCACGGATCGCCGATATGGCGGTGTTCCAGGATTTCCTGCAGCGGATCATCCTGCCGCTGCCGGGTGTGCGCGAAACGCACACTTTCGCTTCCATCGCCGATGTCAAGCCGAACGCCCTCTTGCCCGTGTGATCAGGTAGAGGAGGAACACTGTTCAGGGCCGCTTGCATCGCATCCTCGCCATCTTATCGGTCCCCCTTGGCCGCTCTCCCTTTGCCCGCCTTCCGGTGCACGATGCCGGAGACCGGCGCTAGCCTTGCGCAGTCAGCAGGTTCGCGTCGCGCGCGAGCCGCCACTCACCGTCTGGCTCCTTACGCAGGAGCGTCAGTGCATATCCCGATCGATGGACCGGCTCGCCATTCGGCGGGGTCGCCGTCATGTCGATGCGGCTGCGGATGAAGGCCCAATTGCCGAGAAGCTGTAATTCCACGATATCGCTGGTGCCGTCGATATGAACGCCGGCCGTCTCCCGCGCGGCTGCCGCGAAGATCTCCTTATCGAAGGGTTCCCGGCCGGGAACCATGAAGATCGCGTCGTCCGTCATCAAGCTGAGGACGGTCGCGATGTCCCCACGCTTGCTCGCATCCATCCACGTCCCGACCAGCTTTCGGATTGCTTTTTCGTCGCCCGTCATACGTTACCTCCCTGGCATCTCGCGGTCATCGATAGTGCACGGCGCTCCGCCTCGCCGAAACATAGGGCTTGGATTACTGTCGTCACCGATTGCGGTGTTCCTCGATGTCGCGCGGCGTGGGGCATGGTCCATGAAACGGCGTGGTCCGCGCTCGATGCCTACCGCCAGCCCCCCGAGGCGGTAATGCGTTCGCCGGTCAGCCAGGACGCCTCGTCAGAGGCGAGGAACACCGCGACGCGAGCGACGTCGTCGGGCCGACCGAAACGGCCGAGCGGGGTCATGGCGACGATCTGTTTTTCGAAGTCGCTGCCGACGATGCCGATACGCTCGAGGCCTTCGGTGTCGACGCCGCCGGGCGCAATGGCGTTGACGCGGATATTGCGGGCGCCGAGTTCCCGCGACATCGACAGCGTTATCGTGTCCACCGCGCCCTTGGTGGCGGCATAGACGAGCGAGTTCGGCTGCGGATTGCGGCTGGCGACCGAGCTTATGTTGATGATGCTGCCGCCGCTCGGGCCAAAATGGCTCACTGCTGCTTGCGTGGTCAGAATGATGCCTAGCACATTGGTGTCGAACTCACGGTGGAACTCGGCCTCCGTCACCGCTTCCAGCGGCTCGAATGCGAAGACACCGGCATTGTTGACCAATATGTCGAGCCCGCCGAACTCCGACTTCGCCGCCTCGAACAGGCGGCGCACGTCGGCCGATTGCGATACGTCGCCCTGGACGGCGACGGCGCGGCCGCCACGGTCCTCGATCTCCGCGACGACACGGTCGGCGCCTTCCCGTGACGAGGCGTAGTTGACGACCACCGCGGCACCGGCCGTGGCAAGGCCCTTGGCAATGGCGGCGCCGATACCCTTGGACGCGCCGGTGACGATGGCGACCTTGCCGTTCAGCTTGCTCATCAATCTCTCCTTTGTCGACGATGAGCGGTATTTAATGATGATCAAAAAGCGTATTAGGATCATCGTGATCCATTCTTTCGTGCCTGGAATTCCGGAATGACCACCATCCTCGAAAAGACCGCCGGTCTCGTCGCCTTCGTCCGAACCGTCGATGCCGGCTCATTCCATGCCGCCAGCCGGCTGGTCGGCTCGAGCCCATCGGCGGTGTCGAAAAGCGTGGCACGGCTCGAGCGGCGGCTCGGGGTCAGGCTGATCCAGCGCTCGACGCGTCGGCTCGGGCTCACCAGCGAAGGCCTCGCCTACTACGAGCGGGTGGCGCCGCTGCTCAGGGCCCTGGACGATGCCGAAGACATCGTTCAGGTGGCCGATACGGCGCGCGGCCTGCTGCGCGTTACAGCGCCGGTCGAGCTCGGGCGCGGCCTCATCGCGACATGGGCGCAGGCGTTCCTTGCGCAGCATGGCGAAGTGAAGGTCGAGCTCAGCGTCACCGACCGTCACGCCGATCTGATCCGCGAAGGCTATGACGTTGCCGTGCGCATGGGGGCGCTGTCGGACACTGGGCTGGTTGCCCGCAAGATCGCCAATCTGCCGATCGTGCTGGTGGCCTCGCCGGCGTATGTCGAGCGGCGCGGCCGTCCGGCATCGGTCGAGGATCTGGCGAACCATGACTTCATCCGCTACCAGATGGCCGGCCGGCCCTATCCGGTCACCTTTGCCGACAGTACGATGATCGTCCCGGATGGGCGGCTCGATACCGATGATGGCGGCGCCATCCGCAATGCAGCACTTGCCAGTGCGGGAATAGCGCATCTGATGCGGTTTGCGGTGCAGGGCGATCTCGACGCGGGCCGCTTGGTCCGCATCCTGCCCGAGGTGGCGATGCCGACCATGCCGGTGCACATCGTCCATGCCTACGGGCGGCAGCTACCGGTCCGGGCGCGGCTGTTCGTAGACTTTCTGGTGGGCCAAATGGCGGCGCTGACGCGATAGGGCAGACGCGGTCTGACGCAAGCACCCAGGTTTGGCAGAGACCAACCGTGCCGGCCGGTGCGAACCACCTTTACCGGAAGCTAGAAGGTGATCTTCACTGAATCGGCGCTGCGTTTGGCCGGGCCGTGGTGGACGGCCTCGATATTGTTGCCGTCGGGATCGAGCAGGAAGGCGGCGTAATAGCCGGGATGGTAGGATCGCTCGCCCGGCGCACCATTGTCGGTGCCGCCGGCCTCAAGCCCGGCCTTGTAGAAGGCTTCGACCATCGCACGGTCCTTTGCCTGGAAGGCAAGGTGATGGCGCCCGGTCAGCTTTCCCAGGGCCGCCGGGCTGTCGGGGCTGGAAATGAACAGTTCGTCGGCCCAGAAATAATCATCGCCGGCGCCACCGATCGGTATGTCGAGCACGTTGAGAACAGCCTCGTAGAAGCGGCGGCTGGCCTTGAGATCCCTGACCACCAGGTGGAGGTGGTCGATGAGACGGCCGCGATGAAGTTCCATACCCGATAGCTCCTGATGGCCAGGCTGGAAATCTAGCTCGGGACGATGCACGGTCAATGCATTGGAGCAGTTGAGCGGCGCAATTTTCTGACTGGATAAAAAATGCAACCGGATTGTCGGATTCAAAACATCTCCAACGTCCTTCGGACGCAAGCGGCTCGGCGAAGCTCGAAAAGGTCGTGCCGTATCAACGCCAGCCGCACCGGTTCGCTGCTCGTTTTCCAGTTGGCCTACGGCGTGCTCGTCGGCCTCGCGGCAAGCGCCTTCTTCGCGCCGATGATCGCGCTGACCTCCGCCTGGTTCGACACGAACCGCAGCCTCGCCGTCTCGCTGGTCTCGGCCGGCATGGGCGTGGCGCCAATGACCATCTCGCCCTTCGCGCGCTGGCTGATTTCGGCCTACGACTGGCGCACCGCGATGTTCGACATCGGCATAACCGCGTGGGTGCTGCTTCTGCCGGCCGCGTTTCTGGTGCGCCAGCCGCCCAAGCCCGCGGCCGAAGGCGCTGCCCCAAGCGTTGCCGCCGAGGGTGCCGGCATGACGGTTCCGCAGGCGCTGCGCTCGCCGCAATTCATCGTGTTGGGACTGACCTTCTTTGCCTGCTGCGCGGCCCATTCCGGGCCGATCTTCCACATGGTGAGCTATGCGATGCTGTGCGGCATCGCGCCGATGGCAGCGGTCAGCATCTACAGCATCGAGGGCCTGGCAGGGCTGGGTGGCCGGCTGCTTTACGGCGTGCTTGCCGATCGGCTGGGCGTCAAGCCGGTGCTGATCACCGGGCTGGCTATACAGGCCGTGGTCATCGCAGCCTATCTTGCGGTCAGCGAGCTTGGTCAATTCTACACGCTGGCCGTCATCTTCGGCGCGACCTATGGCGGCGTCATGCCGCTCTATGCGGTGCTGGCGCGCGAATATTTCGGCCAGCGCATCCTCGGCACGGTATTCGGTGCCGTAACCATGCTGTCCAGCCTCGGCATGGCTTTCGGCCCGCTCGCCGGCGGCATGGTGTTCGATGCCTATGCCAGCTATTCCTGGCTGTTCATCGGCTCGGCCCTTGTCGGGCTTGGCGCGATGGCGATTGCGATCGCCTTCCCGCCGCTGCCGCGCAGGGAGTTGCAACCGGCTTAAAGCAGGATCGACGAAAGGGCGGCCGCTTGGACGGCAAGCGGCCGCGATGCTGGCAGTGGTTGTTCGGCATTATGAAACACGAATTGCTATGCCCGCAGAGGCACTACTTCGGCGCCATCAAGCGTGTAGCGCGCATAGCGGAAATCGCGAATTCTCGCCAATCTGTCGCCCGCCCACTCCAGCAGGATAAAGTATTTTGCCCCTCCGGCCGGGTCATCCGGATCGATCACCAGAATGGCTGGGTGCCGATCGACCAGGCCTGGAAGCAGTTGCCAATCGTGGATACCCGCGTAATTGTGGAAGTATCGGCCCACTTTCGCGCGGCCGCTCGCCCGGAGCCGGTTGACGAGGTCAAGCCGCACGTCTTCGGCCAGCATGTCGCGGATCGCATCGAAGTCGCGGCCGTTGAACCGATCTACGTAGGCTGCCAGACGCGCCCGCTCGGGCTCTGCCAACACCGGCACAGGCCGATCGTCAGGCTCGCCGGCGACCTCGCGCAGGCGCAGACGGCCGCGATGAAGCGCGGCTTTCACCGCCGGAACGCTGCTGTCGATAATGTTGCCGATTTCTTCGATCGTATAGCCGAGCACATCCATGAGGATGACGCTGCTACGCTGCGCCGCGGGCAGCCGCATGAAGGTCTGCAGGCTTGCGGCTGCAGTGTGTCGGCCCTCGGCCGACATGCCGGGGTCAGGTATCATGTCGATATCCTCGACGGCATGCGTGGCATCCGCCCTGGCGCGACGGCGCAGGTGGTCGAGCGCGGCATTGTGCGCGATGCGGAATAGCCAGCCCTCGACATTGGCTATCGGCCCGGTCCCGGGGAACGCCTCGAGCGCCTTGACCGTAGCTTCCTGAACGACATCCTCGGCATCGATCACCGAACCGGTCATGCGGGCGCAATAACGGTGCAGTTTCGGGCGCAATTCGCCGAGCAGCCGGTCAAATGGCTCCCGTCCTTCTGGCGTGCCGATTGCGGATCCGGTCATCGCACAAGCGTCGATTTCATGCGTATCTCCCAGGCAGAGGCGCCCGCCATCGGGCGCAGCGTCCTATAGACGCTCGACGATGGCAAAAGGATTCGGTCGGAAAAACTTTCTTTAGCTGGAATCCTTTGGTGGTGCCTCCGCGTCTCTGCACCGTGGGCCTGCGAACCTTGTGGGCCCTCTGTTCAAGCAGGAGGCGCCACAGGTCATGAGCAAGCAAAGTGCGGCATCAACGAAGGTCTGGGTTCTCGCCCTCACGTCGATAGGCTCCTTGATGGTCGTTCTCGATGCGATGGTCGTGGCGACCGCATTGAGTACGATGCGGGTCGAACTCGATGCCTCGCTGGAGACGCTGCAATGGACGATGAACGCCTACAATTTGAGTTTTGCCGTCCTGCTTATGACCGGGGCGGCGCTCGGTGACAGGTTCGGCCGACGCCGTATCTTCATTGCCGGATTGGCGCTGTTCGTCGCAGCGTCGGTTGCCTGCGCGCTCGCTGGAAATGCCGGATTGCTGATTGCGGCTCGCGCGGTTCAGGGCGCGGGCGCCGCAATGGTCATGCCGCTGGCCATGGCGCTGCTGAGCGTCGCTTTTCCTCCGGAGGAACGAGGCAAGGCGCTGGGTATCTTCAGCAGCATCACCGGCCTGGCCCTGATTATCGGCCCGATGGCGGGCGGTGCGATCTCCGAAGGCCTCTCCTGGCACTGGATCTTCTGGCTCAATGTCCCGGTCGGCATCGTCCTCATCCCGCTGGTGCTGCGTCGGATTCCGGAGAGTCACGGGCCGGGCACGGCTATCGATGTCCTCGGCGTCGTGCTGGTAACTGCGGCGGCATTTGGAGTTGTCTGGGGTCTGATGCGCGGCAACATCGTGGGCTGGAGCAACTCTGAAGTGCTGTCGGCGCTGACGGCCGGGCTGGTTCTCGCCATCGCCTTCGTCCTTTGGCAGTTGCGTACCCGTGAGCCCATGCTGCCTTTGCGGTTTTTCCGGGCGCGCGCATTCTCCTCGGGCGTAGGGGCGAACTTCCTGCTCTGCGCCGCCATGTACGGCCTCGTATTCCTGTTGCCGCAGTTTCTGCAGTTTTCCCAGAGCCGGGGGCCGCTCGGCGCCGGCAGGGGATTGCTGCCCTGGACCGCAACGCTTTTTGTGGTCGCACCGATCGCCGGCAGCCTGATCAACCGCGTCGGCGAGCGGTGGCTTGTGGTGGCCGGATTGATCCTGCAAGCGGCTGGAATGGCCTGGCTGGCGCAGATCGCAGCACCTGATCTGCCCTACATCCAGCTCGTCGCGCCGCTGATCATTACCGGCGCAGGCGTATCGATGGCCATGCCTGCCGCGCAGAATGCGGTCCTCAATGCGGTCGCCCGGCCGGAGGTCGGCAAGGCTGCCGGCACGTTCAACACATTCCGCTTCCTCGGTGGCGTATCTGGGATCGCGATCGCCGGTGCGGTGTTCGCCGGGACCGGAAGCTTCGCGTCCACCGACGCGTTCAGTGATGGCTTCACCTCGGCAATCGACGTCTCCGCTCTGCTCTCACTCGCAGGTGCGCTCGTCGGAATGGGGCTGCCGGAGCGTCGCGCAGTGGTGGTCGCGAATGCCAGCAAGGAGGCGTAACCCGGAGGCGGGAAGCTTGCGCGTGAGTGGGTGCCGCGAAGCAGCCCCCTCCTTCAACACGCCCTCCTATTGCCCGGCGGATGCGAGGGTGCCGCTCGCCATGAGACCCCACAGCTGGTCGGCGCTCAGGTGCCTGGCGGATCCATCATAGGCCACGCGTCCGAGGCTGAGGACCACGATCCTGTCGGCCAGCGCCCGCACCGTGGAGAGATCATGCGTGACGAGGATGACGCCGGTGCTGCCGGCGGCGATCGAGCGGACGAGCTTCGCGGCGGCGGCGAGCATGCTGCATCGCAGCACCCCTGCCGCCGAAATTGGTCGGCCAAGGCAGCGTGTGAAAATCGTCAAAAATGGACAATTCGGGCTGGTTCCCGCTGTTTTTTGTGCTTTATTAGTCGCGCCTCACGTTCCTGTTTCAAATGTGTCAACTTTTTGTGTTGCGTTGCACAATGGTGGCCCTATTCTGGGTGAGGGGGGCGCTTCCGATTGGAAATGCGCCGTGAACGACGCCGCCATGTTGACCGATTGGCAGTTTCGCCGTCCCGCCGGCGTACGCCGCTAATGGGAAATGCGCGCGACACCCAATTGGACGCGCTGAGGGCCATCGCCGTGACGATGGTGCTGTACGCCCACTTCTTCGCGGCCGGCGGGGCCTCGTTCTGGGGCCATATTGGCGTGCGTCTGTTCTTCGTGCTGAGCGGCTTTCTGATCACGCGACTGCTGCTGGAAGCCAGAGCGGCCGCCGAATTCGAAACCGGACCGGCGCTGAGATCCTTCTATATCAGGCGGGCGCTGCGGATATTCCCGCCCTATTTTGCGGTGTTGGGTTTCGTCTGGCTGGTGGACCTGGAGCAGTCCAGGGGGTCGCTGGCCTGGCATGCGCTCTATCTGTCGAATTTCTGGTACGCATCGCAGAATGAGTGGACGCCCTGGCTGCTCTGCCATTTCTGGAGCCTGAGCATCGAGGAGCAGTTCTATATCGCTTGGCCGCTGATCGTCCTGCTGGCGCCGCGCTGGCGCCTGGAATCGATCTGCATCGGCGTTATCGCGCTGTCGCTGGCCTATCGCTTTTATTGGCCGATCGCGGGAACGCCCAGCCTGGCGCGCGACCTGCTGCCGCCGGCGTCGATGGATGCACTGGCGTCAGGCGCGCTGCTCGCCGCCTACCGGTCAAGAGCTGCTGGCTTGCCGCAATGGCTTCGAGTTGGCTGGCCGGGGCTCGCTGCGGCGTTTTTCGTTCTGCAGTGGTTTGCGCCGACGCCTGCAAATCCGGTGCAGGAATGGGGCCTCTGGCTGCTGTTGCAGATCCTGCCTGTCGCGCCGCTGGTGGTCATCGTTGCAAGCTGTTCAACGGGCATTGGCGGGCGCGCCGGAAAACTTCTCGAACTGCCGCCGCTGCTCGGTTTTGGCCGCATCAGCTACGGCGTCTATCTCTACCATCCCATAGTGCTGGCGCTGGTCGTCAAATCGCAGCCGTGGATCCCGCTCAACGTCTCGGAGCAAGGGCCGGGGCGGTTTCTGGTGGCGGGAACGGCAACGCTCATGCTGGCTTCGGTTTCGTGGCTGCTTTTCGAGAAGCCACTCAACAGCCTCAAACGCCACTTCCCCTATGTTGCTCGAAAACGCCGCGCCACCATCCCGGCAGGGATCGACACGACCAATACCGGATGGCTCGCGGCGGGAGCATATCTGGGCAGGCCGCTTGATGGTGGCACTTCACCGTTGCCACGCAAGCTGCAACGAACCGATCGGGGCTGATCATGGCTGCTCCCTTAGTCTCCGTTCTGCTGCCGATCTACAATGCGGGACCTTATCTGGCAGCTGCGCTGGGCAGCATCCTGCGCCAGGATTACAAGCATGTTGAGGTCATCGCCATCGATGACGGCTCGACCGACAACTCGCTGCAGATCCTGCGGAAATATCGCCAGGCCGACAGCCGCGTCTCGATCGTCTCACGCGAAAACCGCGGCCTGATCGCAACGCTCAATGAAGGCCTAGCCGTTGCCCGGGGCGATCTGGTCGCCAGGATGGATGCCGACGACATCGCCTATCCCCAGCGCCTGTCGCGACAGGTAGCACTGTTCGACCAGCAGCCTGACCTCGCTCTATGCGGTGCAAGCTTCGACACGTTGCTCGGCAACCGCATCGTCAGGGGGTCGCCCGATCCGATATTCCAGGACAATAGCCTGCGCATATTGTCGATGTTCTTCACGATCTTCATGCATTCAACGGTCGTTTATAACCGGAAGGTGATCGAAGACGGCGTTCTACATTATGACGAGAGCTACAAGCACGCCGAGGATTTCGACCTGTTCAGGCGGCTGACCGATCGCTACCCGGCAGCAATGATCCCCGAAAGCCTCATCGCCTATCGTATCCATGACGACAGCGTGACCAACAGGCACAAGCGCGAAATGCGCAGGACGCATTTGAAGATCGTCGCCGAGAACCTAGAGCGCGAAGGGCTCGTACAAGAGACGCAAGACCTCCGCGCCATCGGTGAGGTCCTGTCGATGGAGACGATTCGCCGTGCCGCCGAATGGATCCTCGCGCTGGAAGAAAGGATAGCCGCGCTTCCGGTCGAGACGAGGCCGAGCTACCAGGCCGGCACGCTGAACCTGTTCTATTTCCTCTATCAGCTGATATCGGGAGAAAGACAGCCGCTGCTGATGCACGAATTCCTGACACGGACGGCGAAATGGAAACTCATCCGGCGCCGCGAGCAGTACGTGTTTCGCACCGGTGCTTTCGCGCCGCGCTTCAGTCTCGCCTCGATGTCGGTCACCAGGCAGGTGGATGCCCTGTCGCGGTATCTGCAGTCCGTGCCGGCCGCGGCGGTTTTGCCTTCGAACCAGTTGAGCTAGCAACCCATGTTCGTCAAATCGCACCAGCTCCAGCAACGCGGCCGCTCGATGATGCCGGCGGCCATGTCGCCGCGGCCGCAGCAAGGACCGGTGCCGGCGGTCAGCTTCATTGTCTGCACCCGCGACCGTGTCGCCGTACTCGAGCCCTGCATCAGCTCGATCCAGGCCGCGTGTCGTGCCCATGCCGACTTTGCCGCCGAGCTGGTGGTTGTCGACAACGGCTCGACCGACAGCACGGCCAAACGGCTGGCCAGCATCGCCGAACTGTCGGACATCCCGTTCACTGCCATTTGCGAGCCGCGACCCGGATTGGCGGCCGCGCGCAACGCCGGGCTGGAGCGGGCGCGGGGCCGCGTGCTGGTCTTCGTCGATGATGATTGCGCGGTTCACAAGGATTATCTGCGCGATCTGCAGCGGCACTATGCGGCCGGCGAACGGGTCATCCGCGGCGGTCGCGTCGAGCTTGGCGATCCCCGCGACCTGCCGTTCACCATCAAGCGGTCGCCGGTGCGCGCGCGGCTTACGCCGGATGTCCATCCCGGCGGCTTCGTGCTTGGCTGCAACATGACGATGCACCGCGATGTTGCCGCCCGAATCGGGCGTTTCGACGAACGCTTCGGCGCCGGCGGCCCGCTGCGCTCGGCGGAAGATACGGACTATCTCGTCCGGGCGGTGCTGCTCGGCATTCCGGTCGAATACGTGCCCGACATGACCATCTATCACCATCACGGCCGGCGCGACCGCAAGGCCATCGAAAAGCTGCATCGCGATTACAGCATGGGCAATGGCGGGCTTTGCCTGAAGCATATCCGCCACGCGCCGTGGCTGCTTCGGCATTTCTACTGGTCGATGAGGGCAGCCTTGCGCGAACTGAGGAAAGGCCCGCTGTTCGATCGTGAACTCAAGCTGTCGCACTGGCCGATCATCGGCATGAATCTGCTCGGCGCGGCCAAGTTCGCGGTGCTTTTGCTGGCGAAATCGCCAAAGACAACGGAGATGCGACAGGAGCAACAGGCAAATGCCGAGGCGAGGTGATCCGCTATCATGCGACTGATGCCGCCCAGCCTGCCGATGCTGCGTCGCGCGCTCGGGCAAAAGCAGTTGCGCCTGCTTCCGGCCGTGGTGGTGCTCGGGCTGCTCAGCGCGGCACTTGAAGGCTTCGGTATCGGCCTGATCATCCCGTTGCTGAACATAATCATGGGGCAACAGGGGCAGACCGGCATGGCCGGCTTTTCCGCCGTCTTCCAGCATGTCGGAGCGAGCCTGAGCGAGCGCGACCGGCTGATCGTCATATCGGTCGCCATCCTCGGCTCGATCGTGCTGAAAAATCTGTTCGCCTACGCCAACACGCTGCTGACCACCTTCATCTACGGCAAGGCCAGCCATTCGATCCGCAGCGCGCTGTCGGAGCAACTGCTTAGGGTAGGCTACCCGTTCTTCCTGCAGCAAAGTCCTGGGCGGCTGCTCAACATCATCTCCAACGAATCCTGGCGGGCCTCGGATGCCATCCAGATCACGCTGGGGGCAATCGTCAACGCATCGGCCGCGATCATCCTGCTGACCTTCCTGCTGCTCCTGTCGTGGCAGATGACGTTGCTGGTCACGCTGGGCCTGGCGCTGGTGCAGGTCGCGCACGCCATGCTGTCCGCCAATCTGAAGGCGCCGAGCCGCAGCGTCGCCTCCCGTAACAGCCAGCTCGCCTCACAGATGCTGCATCTGGTGCATGCCGGGCGGCTGATCCGCATCTTCGGCCAGGAGCAACGCGAGAAGGCGGCATTCGACCAGGCGTCGGATGCGGTGCGCCGCGCCGCCTTCGTGCTTTTGACCCGTCAGGGAGCGTTGCCGCCGCTGACCGAAATCCTGCATGCCATGCTGTTCCTGGCGGTGGTGATCGGCGCCTGGTTCGCCAATGTTTCCTTCCCGCTGATCGTTGCCTTCGTCATCCTGCTCTACAGGCTGCAGCCCTACATGCGGTCGCTGCAAATGGCCTGGAGCCAGCTGCAGGGCCTGAGCGGATCGCTGGAAGAGGTGACGTGGATGCTGGACCCATCCGACAAGCCCGCGCCGCCGCAAGGTGACGCGGCGTTCCCCGGGCTCAGCCAAGGCATCAAGTTCGAGGACGTCACCTTTACCTATTCCGGCTCGGAGCAGCGCGCGGTGGTGCTGCATGCGGCGAGTTTCGATATCCGCAGCGGCCGCTCGACCGCGCTGATCGGCCGGTCGGGCGCCGGCAAGACGACGGTCGTCAACCTTTTGTGCCGCTTCGTCGAACCGGATAGCGGCAGGATCCTCGTCGATGGATCGCCGCTGGACCGCATCGACCCCAGCCAGTGGCGAAAGCACATTGCACTTGCCAGCCAGGAGCTGGAACTGGTCGACGGCACGATTTTCGAAAACATTGTCTACGGCCAGGACGCGGCCTCGGCCGACGATGCCGAGCGCGCGGCAAAACTGGCCGAAGCGCATGGCTTCATCGAGCAACTGCCGCAAGGCTACAGGACCGTAGTCGGCTACCGCGGCGTCAATCTCTCGGCGGGACAGCGGCAGCGGATCGCATTGGCCAGGGCCCTGGTGCGCGATCCCGATATCCTGATCCTCGACGAAGCCACCAATGCGGTGGACGGACTGTCGGAGGCGGCGATCGTCGAGACGCTGAAGTCGCGCGCCGGCCGCCGCACCACCATCGTCATCAGCCATCATCGCAGCACCATCTCGTTCTGCGACGACGTGGTGATCCTGAGCCACGGCCGCGTGAAGAAGCAGGCACCCTTCGCCGCGCTAGCGACGCTCAGTATGGACGAGCTTTACCAGCACGAGGCGCTGGAGGGCTGAGGGCGACCCGCTGCGCGCGCTGTGAGGTCGTCTCGAATGTCAAGCCAGGTCAAGCATCTCAGGGGTGAGGAAGACCTCCGCCATGCTTCTCGGGAGGATTTCCGGGGTGATGAGTCCCGAGCTTACCTGCTTTCGATCTGGAGCGTACAGAACCAAGGGTCCGCCTGCCAAATCCAGCAATGGCAGGCGGACCCCAATCAGCGCATGAAGGGACTGATTCTGCGCCGATGTCTCCTCGAGGAGGTGACGCCATCAACTGAAGACGGGCGCAGTTGTTCCCGAAGCTGCCTGTGCACGGGACCATTGCGCAGGCAGGTCAGACTTAGGTCCCTGCGAACGGGCATCGCTGGCTGTGAGTGAAGATCGGATCGGCTCGGTGGTAGCGAAACTTCGTCCGGAGATAGGTGCAGCCATCGGGTTCCGGGCATGCGGCTCGGCGCTGATCATGGGCGTCGACCGATCCCCGCACGGCTGATGCGGAGGGCGCTTGCATTCCTGCGGAATGCGCATCCAATCCGGCGCCAACTGAAGTTGTCCAGGCGGTACAGGGCTCAGCGGTCGTCAAGCTGTTGCTAATATGCAGCACAGGCAGCGCTCTATGAACAGCGTCGCTTGGAACCGCTACCTCCGGCCAACCGTTGGTGCCACAATGACAAAACCAAAAAGTGAGGCTGACGATGGACCCGCGGCAAAACAACACGTTGGAGATCTGGTGTCTTGCAGCCGTTCCGCTGTCACTACTCCTTACGGTGTTATTAGCCGGATTTATTCTTTAGCCGAACCCAACGAGGCCGGCTTTGCGGACCGGGCCAGGAAGATGAAAATGACGGCCATTAGGCACGGTAGGCGTGGCGGACACCCCCGCAGCACCAGGCCGTGGCAGCCTTTTCCGACGTTGCCATCATAATCGGCTTTTTCGACCGTTCCGGTCCGCGGCGATTGCTCGCGGCCCGGTTGCGAGGGGCGAGCATCCGAGCCCGTACATTTTTTACACAATCTCTGATTGGTAGACTCGCCCGACGCCATCGACGTTAATTTTGCGTTAGCGACAGGAGGGGGGAGATCGCTAAAGGGAGGAAGAAAATGAAAGAAAACTACGATCTGACGATCGACTACGACGACGACGAGCCTTACGACAACAAACCCTACGATCTGGTCACATTCGCGAGAAAGCACGGGCTCAACATGCGAGCCGCCGAGCTTCTCCTTTTCGCCAAGGGTCCGTCCCGAGCGGCCTGCGATGCCGCGGCAAGGGCTTTTCTCGCGGCAGTCGCCGCACAAGCTATGAGACAATCGGCGCGGTAGGTCTCACAAAACCATTGCTGACACGGCCTGCCGTGTCAGCAACCCGACGGACAGCGCTGGAAATTCCGGGCCGTTTCCAACAAGATGCCTGAGCATCCGGGAACGGCCTGAAATGTGCAATCTTTACAATATCACGACCAGCCAGGAGGCCATTCGCCAGTGGACCCGCGCCTTGCGCGATATCCTCGGCAATCTCGAACCCTCCATCGACATCTATCCCAACCAGCCAAGCCCGGTGGTGCGCAATGCGCCGGACGGCGAACGCGAATTAGCCAATCTGCTGTGGGGCATGCCGACGCCACTGGAGCGGGTCAAGGGCAAGGCCGACTACGGCACCACCAATATCCGCAATCCGCAATACGGCCACTGGCAGCAATATCTCGGCATCGAGAACCGCTGCGTGGTGCCCGTCACCAGCTTCGCCGAGCCCAGCCCGACGCCCGGCGACAAGGACCCCGAGACCGGCATTCAGCGCAACTTCTGGTTTGCGCTCGGCGAGGACCGCCCGCTGTTCTTCTTTGCCGGCCTGTGGACGCGCTGGCAGGGCATTCGCAAGGTCAAGGACGGCCCCGCCGAGCACCAGGTCTATGGCTTCATGACGACCAGGCCCAACGCGCTGATCGCGCCGATCCACGACAAGGCAATGCCGGTGATCCTGACCACGCCGGAAGAAACCGAGGCTTGGCTCAGCGCGCCATGGTCGGAGGCAAGACACCTGCAGCGCACGGCGCCCGATGACGCGCTGGCGATCGTCGACAAGCCGGCGACGCAGATCAAGTTTCCGCAGCAGGCGCCGGCGCAAGGCTCATTGTTTTAGCGCTTGAATTTCTGCAGCACCCAGATGTAGCCTTTGGGCGGATGATCCTGGTCGATGAACTGCGTCTTCACCGTCGTGTCCTTGCGGCTGCATCGCTTGCACCTGAACCTGATCGCTTCCAGCGGTTTGTTCCAGCCCACCACCTGGGCCACGTCATTCGCCCTGAAGCGCCCGACGTGGTAGCAGTGGCCGCACTCCACGATAAGCAGCATGTTGGCCTTGGCGGCACGCCCAACGCTGTCCATCGGCCCGGCCATGGCTCATTTCCGGGTCGAGTAATCCTCGGGGAGGGGAAGCAGGCCAAGCTCCGCCATCCGATAATCGGGCTCCTTCTCCGCGACGCTGGCCAGCACCCCGTGCAATTTTTCGACAAGCCCGCAAAGCTGCCAGAACAGCTCGCCATGCGCCTTCAGATGCAGCTGCGACGACAGCACCGTCCTGCGCAGGCTCAGAGCGTCCCTGATGATCGCCTCCGCATCCCTCGCCGACAGCCTGTCGAACCGGCTTTTTCGTCTGCCCATCGCGGCTCTCCTCGATTTGTGAGCAACCGCCCCGCCTACTGACAAATAGGAAGGCATTCCTCGCAGAGTCAATTCGCTCTTGACATTTTTGTTCCCGTTTTGTTCAATTTGAACAGAAACTATCGGAGGCATCGCCATGGATTACATCGTGACGCTGGACAGCCGCCAGGAGGCTGCGCTGCAGGCCATCGCCGACAGGTTCCTTGCATCACATAAGGGGGATGCGGTGAAGGCGCTGAAGGAGATGATTGTGCTGAATGGGCATTTGCAGGAGCGGTTGGATGCAGTGGAGAGCCGGCGTCGGGCGAGAGGCTAAGAGTTGCCGAAATGCGCATCTCAGCCGAGCACCGATCCATCTGCATTCTCAGGCCGCTGCTACAGACTTTGTGCTGATTCTGAACAAATCAAGCTCATTTAATAACGTAACCATGTCGGCTGGGATATCATCCTTATTCATCGCATCAATGATACGAGAGTCTGTCAGGGTAATACCATATTGATCTTTCACCCGCTGTCGATATTGACGCAGGACCTCCTTGCCCGAAACCAGAGTCATCCTTGAACCAATACTAGCCCAGCGAGCCTCGAACGAAGAGATTACGGGCTTATAGATGCTCGACGCGTCGTCGCCTCTTTTGCGAAAGAACTCAAGACGCCGCGCCATCAACTGAGAAAACACGTCGTCCCTCATCGGCCGAGTTATCGCGTCTAAAATGGCTTCTGAGGTCACCTCTTCCGAACTGCGTAATTCCGACGTATCTCGACGCACGCCGAGAGTCCGGTACACAGCTCGATCAAGAGCCGATGGGACAAGAAGATAATTTTCTATCTCCTTTCGTTCAAGCACTCTCGCCAGTAGAAGGCCGGCATCGAGAGTTTCTACCACATCAGCGATTTGTTCCTCGCAGAAGTAATCACGATCGTAGATCGCCCCTATCATAAGCGGAGCACCAAGTGCTTCGGCGATGCCCGATGCAAGGATTGTGATCTTTTGCCAAGAGCCAAAGCCTCCCGACGCCAAAGGGATAATTCCAGTGCCTGAACTCAACTCCTGCATCCCGATCTTACGTGCGAGACGCCGAAGTAGCCGGAAATCATTGAGGCCCTCAACAAAGAGGATTCTACGGCTCTTCGCAAGCGCGGTGAGAGTTATGTTGTGAGAGGAGCCAACAGCATCAAGCGCACGCTGAATACCGGATATGTTTCGTATGCGCTCTCCAGATTGGCGGTGCTTGTCGATCATTACGATCTCACTCGGATCGGCCTCGGCAATTATTTCACTCGAGTGAGTGGCGATCATTACGTCTGCCCCGGCGTCCCGCATAATGCCTAGCAGTTGGCGTTGGACATCGGGATGTAGGTACACTTCGGGCTCATCCACCACGATGAGAGAATTTTCGGTCGCGCGAGATAGGTGTGTTAGGAGTTGGCACCATATCTGGAAGCCAAAACCGACCCAATATATCTCTCTGGTTATCCGGTCCTCCAAGCAGAACATGCTCAGTTCTCCGGAAGCATAGTCATACTCCGGGGCACTGATTTGCATTCCTGGCCACGTTCTTGCGACAAGCTCCGAGAACGCATCAAATCCGTCTGGAAAAAAATGCCAGTAGCTTCGAAAATGTCTCGATGCCCGGTGGGTAGACAAGCCGGAGACGACAGTGCTGCGCTCCCGTTTCTTTTCTCTATGTTCAACCGGCCCAAGGACGGGCACAATTATCAAAGAAATTGGGAACTCTCGCTTGAACTCTGATGCGCTTTTGACCACGCCACCATCGACAAAAGGGAGAAAGACACAGCCGCCATCTTCAGGAAAGACCAATGCAAGCGAGTTCCCATTGCTCAGTGAAAAGGTTACGCGCGCTTCAGCCCCGTTGTAGTCAGTCTGTACGTTCTCCAGAGAAATCGGAACGCTCTCTTCGGGGAGGCGGTAGCCGATATAGGAATTGTCGCCGACATACACGCGACTGGGCGGTCGAGACCAGGCGAAACGTATTGCTGCATCGAGTGTCCGAAGAGCTCCGATCAAGGTGGACTTGCCCGAGTTGTTAGGCCCAACAAGAATATTGATCTCGTTTATCGTCAGCGTGAACCGGGATAGGGCCTTGAAATTGGAGAACTCAATCCGCCTTATACGCGCGCGTTTCTGCAAGAATGCCCCCTGATTTGCGCCGGTAGCTTATATGACGAGCTTAATAAGCCAGAATCCTTTTCTGCCACTGCGGCATGGCAGAATCGACGATTCTGTCAATTTGCGTCTCTCCTAGTATCCTCTTACGAACGCGGTGGTAAGACAGGGCTCTCTACTCGAACGGTCTCCGTGTACGCCCTCACCTCCCCATCATGACCGTGAGGCGCAGGTCTGGCCTCCCGCGTACTACAAAACGAACTGAGCGGCACTTTCCTCCGCTTTGCGGAAGGTCCGGCACATAGACAGGACCTCAAATCCCTCGACAGGCGCGCACTGGATGCTGCCCAGCGCGTGCTACTCGCACTGCCGGCGCGGCCCCCCTGAATAGGGCTGATAGCTGTTGTCTTCCGGCCGATAGGAGCGGTAGCGGCTGAAGCAGTATTGCACGTGGTCGGATCAGAACTCCGCGGCGCCGGGTTCATCTGATGGCGGGTAACCCTCCACCGACGACGTATCGCTCGCCTCGACGTAGCTGCCGTCATCGGTGATGTCGAGTTAGGGCGAGATGCAGGGGCGCTGCTCTCCGCTGTGGGACGTGTAGTGTCGTCCCTTAGCCTGTAGCAGCGGTAATGGGTTCGCGGCGGCTCGTGAGGGCTGGAATTCAGGTTCCCCCGGGCATGCCGCGCGACTGGCTGGCGGGCACCGGCCACCAACGCCCCTCAATGCCTCTTGAAATACTGCACCTCCCGTTCGTGCTTCTCGGCGGCCTCGCGGGTATCGAAGGTGCCGAGATTGCGGCGCTTGCCGGTCTTTTCGTCCTTCTTGCGCGAATAGAGGCGGTATTTTCCGTCTCTGAGTTTTCTGATCATCTGTCACTCCCCGAGCCGCTGCTTCCCCTGGAGGTTGCGCGCGGCTTGTTCGATCACCGCCCTGTCGTTTCCCAGCCTGTCGATCAGCTCCTGCGCCTGTTCGCCCGATATGCCGGTGCGCACCGCCAGGGCCTCCACCGTCAAGACGTCGGAGCTTGCGACCTCGCGGGTTTCCGGCAGGGCATCGCCTGCCGTCAGTGGCAGGGCTGCTTCCCTGTCGATCTCGGCCTCGGCCCGGTGCCAGTGCCGCTCGGGATCGCCATGGATCCCGCCTTCGCGTTCCCAGATCTGGTATGCGCGCTCACGAATCTTGTCGTCCCGGTCGTCGCCCATGTTGATTTCTCCTTTGGGTATCGGATGAACGCCGAGCCAACCCGAACGATCCAGGAAATCTGCGTGATGGTTGGTCGCACAAGGCGCCATGCACTGCGGCCGCCAGCCCGCCCGCGCTACTCGCACTGCCGACGCGGCCCCCCGGAATACGGCTGATAGCTATTGTCTTCCGGTCGGTACGAGCGGTAGCGACTGAAGCAGTATTGCACGTGGTCGGATGAGAGCTCGGCGTCGCCGGTTTCGTCCGGCCGCGGGTAGCCCTCCACCGACGATGTATCGCTCGCCTCGACGTAGCTGCCGTCATCGGTGATGTCGAGATAGGGCGAGATGCAGGGGCGCTGTTGGCCGCTGTAGGAGGTGTAGCGGTTGTCGTCCGGCCGGTAGGAGCGGTAGCGGCTGGCGCACCATTCGACATGAGCGGCGGGCAGCGCTTGCTGCTGCTCTTCCGCTGGTGGCTTGATGGAGCCGGTGGCGGTGGCGTCGGCTGTCGAAGCTGCGGCCGTATCGGCGGGTCTCGCGGTGCGATCAACTTCCGAGGTGCGAACGGGAACCGGGCGGGCCGGGAGGCGCTCGAGGCGCTGCGAGGCCGGGTTTACCGCGCGCGGATCCTTGGCCCACAGTTCGGCGACGCTGGAGGCCGGGGCTGCCGGCCGCACCGGCTTGGCTATCAGAAGCCAGGTGGCGAAGGCCAGGCCGCTGGCGAATACGGCGAGCGTCAGCACGAAGCCGCCAAAGATTGCGAACAAAGCTTTCATGCCGCGCTCCTTTGCCTCCCGGTTAAGGAAATGCCGAGGCGGGGAATCCGGTTCCAGGAAAGAGCGTAGTGCAGGGCACTCGAAGGAAGGCCCATCTCCGTCTCGGCTTCGCCGAGACACCTCTCCCCGCTTCGCGGGACGCGGAATCCAAGCCCTCTTAGGCGGCTTTCAGTGCAGCCCGAATTCGCGCAGCAGTTCTTCGCGGTAGCGTACGAAGCGGCTTTCGCTGCGCTCGCGCGGGCGGGGCAGGTCGATGTCGATCAGCCGCGCCGCGCCGCCTTTCTCCTTGGGCAGGATCAGCACCCTGTCGGCGAGGTAGATCGCTTCCTCGAGGTCGTGCGTCACCATCACCATGGTGACGTTCTCCTCGCTCCAGATGCGCGCCAGTTCCTCCTGCATGCCGATCTTGGTCATCGCGTCGAGCGCGCCTAGCGGCTCGTCAAGCAGCAGGATTTCGGGCTGCACGGTTAGGGCGCGGGCGATACCGACGCGCTGCGCCATGCCGCCCGACAGCTGCCTTGGAAACGCATCGCCGAATTCGGCGAGGCCGACGAGCGCGATATAGAAGCGCGCCCGTTCCTCGGCCTCGGCCTTCGGCACGCCGCGCACTTCGAGGCCGAAGGCGACGTTGCCGAGCACCGTCAGCCAGGGCAGCAGGCGCGGCTCCTGGAAAATCACCGCGCGCTCGGCGCCGACGCCGTGCACCGGCTTGCCGTCGATGGCGACGCCGCCGCTGTCGGCCGCCTCCAGTCCGGCCAGGATGCGCAGCAGCGTGGTCTTGCCCGATCCGCTGGCGCCGACGATGACCAGGCATTCACCCGAGCGGATGTCGAGATTGAGGGTCCTCAGCACGGCAAGCGAACGCCCGCCGATGCTGAACGATTTGGACAGGTCGCGTATGCTGACCTCACCGCCGCTTGTGCCGCTCATCGCGCTCATCTCCCAGCTGATTGTCTTGCCGGTTGGCCTTCTCAGTTGGTCTTGGTTTCGCCGGGCCGGTAGAGGATGTCCGCTGCCTTCAGCTTACCCTTTGGCAGGCGGCCGTCGCGTTCGAGCACGCTGACCCAGAAGTCGATGTCGCGGTCCGTCGCCTTGGCCCCCTGGCGCAGCCCGAAGCCGGTCCAGTAGCGCGCCAGCTCGCCGTTCTCGCCGCGCTTGTCGAGGATGTTTGCCAGTACCTTGCGCGCTTCGTCGGGGTTCTGCAGCGACCAGTCGGAGGCGCGCGCCGACTGCTCGACGAAATTGCGGGCAGCGTCCGGATGCGCGGCGATGAAGTCGCGCCTGAGCACGACGAAGCCGCCGGCCAGCTCGCCCAGCACGTCGGTGTCGTTGAACACGCCGCGAACGCCGCCATTGTCGACCAGCGCCCCGGCAAACGTCGCCTGCCAGTATCCGAGCGCCGCGATGTCGACCTGGCGGGAGCGCAAGGTCTGCTCGAGCTGCGGTCCGGGTACGACAACGAGATTGGCGGCGTCCGGAGACAGGCCGACGCTGTGCAGCGCCTCGCGCACGGTGTAGTCGAGATGGGCGCCGAGCGTGTTGACGGCGATGGTCTTGCCGGCAATGTCGGCGATCGATTTGATCGGGCTGTCGTCGAGCACGTAGAAGACGCTGCGCACCTTGCTGTTGATGCCGTTGCTCGGATAGACGGCGACGAAGTCGTTGCCGCCGGAGATCGAATTGATCACGGCGGCGGTTGCGGCCGAGCCAATATCGACGCTGCCGGAGGCGAGCGCAAACAACGATTCCGGGCCGCCGCCGGAATAGCCGACATTCTCCACCTCGATACCGAGGCCTTTGAAATAGCCGAGCTCGCCGGCCAGCTCATGCGGAGAGATGCTGCCACGGCTGGCGAGGGAGCGGAACTTCACTGGTGCGGCTTCGGCAAAGGCGAAGCGCGGCAGGCCGGCGGCGAGAAGGCCGGCGGCGAAGGGCGCGCCGGCAAGCAGGGAACGGCGGGAGATTTTCATGGTCCGGGTCTTTCCTGATTTGAGTTCTGGCCTGGTTGAGATTCATAAAGGCGGTGGTCAGTCGACGGCATTGCTCCAGCGGCAGAGCCGCCGCTGCAGGCTGACCAGTGCCTGGTTGGCGATCAGGCCGAGGCCGGCGAGGATGACGATTGCCGCAAACATCAGCGGTATCTGGAAGTTGTACTGCGCGTTCATCACCTGGAAGCCGATGCCCTTGTTGGCGCCGATCATCTCGGACGCGATCAACAGCAGCAGCGCCGTGGTGGCGCTGAGCCTCAGCCCAACGAAGATCGAGGGCACGGCGCCGGGCAGCACGACGCGACGGAAGACGGTGAGCTGCCTGGCGCCATAGACGCGCGCCATCTCCAGCAGTTTCGGATCGACCTGCTTGACGCCGCCGATGGTGTTGAGCAGCAGCGGAAACAGCGTCGCCCAGAAGATGACGAACACCTTGGAGGCTTCGCCGAGCCCGAGCAGCAGGATGAACACCGGATAGAGCGCCAGCGCCGAGGTCTGGCGGAAGACCTGCAGGATGGGATCGAGCGCGGTCTCGACCGCGCGCACCTGGCCCATGAACAGGCCAAGCGGGATGGCGACCAGCACGGCGGCCGCGAAGGCGAGACCGGCGCGCTGCAGGCTGATGGCGATGTCGCCGAGCAGAGTGCCGCCGGCCAGTCCCTTCCAAAGTGCCGCGACAATCATGTCGATCGGCGGCAGCACGGCCGCGTTGACCCAGCCGGCGCTGCTCGACGCTTGCCACATTGCGAGGAAAGCGATGAGGACGCCGTAGCGCGACAGGAAGCGAATTCCCGCCCGGCCGCCTAGGCGCAGGAAATCCGAGCCGAGGCTTGTCGTGCTGTCACGCGTGCCGAGGCTGGCGGCCTGTTCGATGTGCTGCAAGGTCATCGTCGTGCCTCTCGCTTCGAGGGTAGTGGGCTTCGTGGAATTATTCGGCGGCCAGCACGGCCGAGCGGGCGGCGGTCCACGGGTTTTCCGGCCGCCTCAGGCCGAGGTTCTCGCGCAGCGTCCTGCCTTCATAGGCGGTGCGGAACAGGCCGCGGCGCTGCAGTTCGGGGATCACCAGCTCGACGAAGTCGTCGAGCCCGCCGGGCAGCCAGGGCGGCAGGATGTTGAAGCCGTCGGCGGCTTCGTTGCCGAACCATTCCTCCAGCTGGTCGGCGACCTGCGTGGCGCTGCCGATGACGGTGTAATGGCCGCGGGCCGTCGCCACCCATTGATAGAGCTGGCGGATGGTGAAGTTGTGCTCGTCGGCAATCTGGCGGATCAGCGCCTGGCGGCTCTTCATGCCTTCGGTTTCCTTGCTTGGCGGCAGCGGGCCGTCGAGCGGATAGCCCCTGATGTCGAGCGTCTGGCCGGCCAGCCCATTGAGCAGGGCCACGCCGTCCTCAGGCAAGATGAGGTCGTTCAGCTGCTGGTATTTGGCGCGCGCTTCTTCTTCTGTGCGCCCGACGAAGGGTGCCACGCCCGGCATGATCAGCACCTGCTCGGGATCGCGGCCAACCGCTGTCACGCGGGCTTTGATGTCGCGATAGAATTCCTGCGCCGACGCCAGGTTCTGATGGGCGGTGAAGATGACTTCCGCCGAGGCGGCGGCGAGCTTGCGACCGTCTTCGGATTGTCCCGCCTGCACCACGACCGGGTGCCCCTGCACCGGGCGCGGCACATTGAGCGGACCCTTGACGCTGAAATGCGCGCCCTTGTGGTCGATGTCGTGGAGCTTGTCCTTGTCGTAGAAGCGCCCCGATTTCTTGTCGCGGATGAAGGCGTCGTCCTCCCAGCTGTCCCACAGCACCTTGACCGTTTCGACATGCTCATGCGCGCGGGCATAGCGCTCGGCGTGGGCAGGCTGCGTATCGCGATTGAAGTTGCGCGCGGTTTCGTCGCCGGCCGAAGTGACGACGTTCCAGCCGGCGCGGCCATTCGACAGATGATCGAGCGAGGCGAATTTGCGGGCGAGCGTGTAGGGCTCCTCATAGGTGGTCGAGGCGGTGGCGATGAAGCCGAGATGCGTGGTGAGCGGCGCCAGCGCTGCAAACAGCGTCACCGGCTCGAAGCCGGCGATCTTGGCGTTGCCGCCTTCGCGGGCGCCGAGGCCGACCGTCAGATTGTCGGCGAGGAAATAGGCATCGAACAGGCCGCGCTCGGCGGTCAGGGCGAGCTGCTTGTGGAACTCGAAACTGGTGGCGCCATCGGCCGGCGCCTCGGGGTGACGCCAGGCGGCGATATGCTGTCCGCCGCCGGGCAGGAAAGCGCCAAGTTTGATTTGCCTGGATTTGGTGGATCTGGTCATCGCGGCGTGCTCCTGGGTGGATCGGGGGGCGAATCTCGGGTCAGTGGTGCGTTCAGGCGGCAAGGCCGACGCCGTAGGGCACCCCGGTCACCCGGCATGCCTCGGCAACCGCTTGCCGGGCGCGGGCGTGGATGGCTTCCGACACCAGCACGCCATTGGCAAAATCCTTCTCGGAGGCGTAGATCGCGGTCGGCACGGTCAGCGCCTCGAAGAAGCCGAACAATGGCCGCAACTGGTGCTCGACGATCAGCGAATGGCGTTCGCCGCCGCCGGTCGCGGCAAGGATGACCGGCTTGCCCCTCAGCGATGACGGGTCGAGCAGGTCGAAGAAGTGCTTGAAAAGCCCGGTATAGCTCCCTTTGAAGGTCGGCGAGCCGGCCACCAGGATGTCGGCGCCCAGCAGCCGTTCGACGATGTTGCGCGCCGCCGGGTCGAGGTCGCCGAGGCGCCTTGCCTGCGGCAGGGACGCGCCGAGATCCTCGATGTCGAAGACGGCGGAGGCCGCACTGATGCTTTCTGCGGCCTGCCCGACAATGTGGCTGATGAACGCCTTGGTCTTCGACGGCCGGGTCAAATTGCCCGACAGCCCTACCACGAGCTTTTTCGACATTCCTGGCTCCCTGTCCAAATGATCTATGTTAAGTCTAGAGAGTTTATAGAATTAAAAGAGCGAGAAAATTTCAAAGGTAGCGCATTGAGCGAACGGAGTTTGCGGAACACCGCCCGTAGTTGGTTCATTCAATGCGGCGTACTGCGCCGGCGCAGCGCATCAACCAGAGGCGCACAGGCCTGCCAGCACCTTGTCCTTCGGGCTGCGGTGAATCAGGTCAATTTGATTCAAATCCGGCTGTGGATATTTGCTTTTGGGTAAATCGAGGCGGTCATCTTGCCGGCCGGCGGGCAACAGGGAGAAGCCGATGACAAGCGACTTTGCCGCCGCACACCTCCATCTTGAACGAGCCAGCCATTATTTGAGCGGCGAGGACGAGACGAGCCGCACGGCTCGTGCGGCTGTGGATCATCTGATCGATGCGATTGTCGCAGTGCAATACAAACGGCCGATGGGCGACGTAGTGGAATTTCCAGGACCGGCAAAGCTGGGACAATCCGCAAGCGGGACGGGTTAACTCAACCGGCGGCGTCCTTTTGTCCTGCCTGATCACATGAACCAGGTTGCCACCAGGCCGATCGTCGCCGAGAAGATGGCGGCGGTCGTTGCCCAACCGAGTATGTTGGTGCTGCGGCTGTTCACCTGGTTGCCCATGATCCTGCGGCTGTTCGTCATCAGCATGATGAGCAGCAGCAAGGGCGGCGTCGAGAAGCCCTGAACTATGCCGGACCAGACCAGCGCCTTCATCGGATTGAAGCCGAGGAAGTTGAGGCCGGCGGCGATCACCGTAAAAAATCCGATGGCGAGATAAAATTTGGGCGCCTCTCGAGCCCGGGCGTGCAGGCTGTTTTTCCAGCCGATGGCTTGTGCCACGTCATAGGCAGCGCCGGTAGTCATGACAGGAACCGCTAGGAAACCGACGCCGATCACGCCTGCGGCGAACAGGACGCTTGCGGCCTGCCCGGCTAGCGGGCGCAGCGCCTCCGCCGCTTGCGCAGCCGTGTCGATATCGTGGTGGCCCGTCTTGTAGAGCGTAGCACCCGTCGACAGAATGATGAAATACATGATGAGATTTGAAAACATCATGCCGATGAGGATGTCCCGGCGAGAGCGACGGAGTTCGGTGTCGGTAGCGCCCTTCCTTTGCCCGAGCGTCGTTCGCCCCTGGGCAATCTCCTCCTCGACCTCCTCATTGGACTGCCACGTGTAGAGATAGGCGGACAGCGTCGTGCCGATAATGGCGACCAGGATCGACAGGAACTCACGGTTGAATTCGATCCGCGGAAGCAGCGTTCCGCGCAGTACGGCCGCGGCGTCCGGCTTGGCCAGAATGGCGGCACCGACATAGGCGAGCAGTGCCAACGCCAGCCACCGAAAGATGTTGCGGATCAAAGTATAGGAGCCGAAGACCTGGAGGGCGAAGATGATGGCGGCGACGAACAGCACGATCAGCGGGATGGGAAGTGGCACGAACATGTTGATTGCGGCCGCCATTCCACCAAGATCCGCCGCTGCCTCGATGGTGTTGCCGACGAGAACACCCAACAGCACCGACCAGAGCAGCCACCGCGGATAGAAGTCCTTGATGACGTGGAACAATCCGCGCCCGGATACCTGGCCAAGCTTCGATGACAGGTAGACGACCACATACATCATCGGCAACGTCACCGGAGCCGTCCAAAGCAGGTCGGGTCCGAAGCGGGCGCCGGCGCTCGCATAGGTGCCTATCGCAGAACAATCGTCGTCGGCTGCCCCGGTTATCAGGCCGAGGCCGAGCGCTCGTCCTATGCCGCCTTTGCCCTCCTTGGGTGGGTGGGAATGGTCAGAACCGGCCTGCCTCATTGCGACCGGACCGGGTTGCGAACGAAAGACGCGGCCTGCCATGCACCAATGGTAAGGATCGGTCGGGGCGCTGGTCTCATTTTTGCTTCCTTCAACAACTTGCCCAAACCCGGCGTGCCATGACTTGTTCCGCGACGACGGGGCAGGGTTTTGCCTCAGGCAAAAAAGTTCGGGTTGACCGCTTCCGAGCTCGAAGCGACTATCCGTTCGAGGCGAAGATCGCAGGAGGAATGCAATGGACGAGCCCGGTCAGTGGCGCCACATGTCGAGCGCGCCAAGGGACGGCAGCAGAATCCTTGTCACGGTTCGGCCGTCCGAACAGGGTCCGGCCGAGGTCGACATGGCTTACTGGGCCCGCGCCGACCAGTTCGGCAGCGAAGGCTGGCGCGCTTCCGATTCGTCGCCAGGACGCATCGTCGAATATGCCGAACCCGAACTGAAGTGCTGGATGCCGCTGCCGTCGGCCAATCTGAGCAAGGGATCGATGCCTAGCCCCTGGGAAGGGGAAGATGTGCCGTTGGTGGATGGCTCGGGGATATGAGGCTAGCGGGAAGGGTGGTCTTGATCGCTGGCGGGACAGCACCCCTCTGGCCTGCCGGCCATCTCCCCCTCAAGGGGCCCTCAGGGGGAGATTGGCCCTCATCGCGGCCTTCGTTAATCTCCGACGCTGTAAGAAGGGCGCGGCCTATTGAAGCTGCCGATCTCCCTCCCGGTTGGCCCGCCTCCTCAGAACAGGAATGCGGCCGTAGCGGGGTTCGGGCCGGTGCGGCCGTCGGGCGAATCCATGCCCCGAATTAGCTCGAGGTCCTTCGCTTCCAGCTCGAAATCGAAGACATCGAAATTGGCGGCGATGCGGTCCTGGTGGATCGACTTTGGAATGACGATCAGCCCTTCCTGAAGATGCCACCTGACGATCGTCTGCGCCACCGACTTGCCGTGTTTCCTGGCGATGCTTTCAAGCGTCGGATCGCTCAACAGCCGGCCGCTGCCCAGCGGGCTCCAACTCTCGATGCGGATGTTGTGCCTGTCGTGGAATTCACGTTTGTCACGCTGCTGGAAGCGGGGGTGGAGCTCGATCTGGTTGACGGTCGGCGTGACGCCGGTCTCGCTGATGATTCGTTCGAGATGGTCCTGGTTGAAGTTCGAAACGCCGATCGACTTGATGCGGCCTGATTGCCTGAGTTCGATCAGCGTCTTCCAGGCCTCGACATATCTGTCCTGGCTGGGTACCGGCCAATGGATCAGGAACAGGTCGATGTGCCCGATGCCGAGCTTGCTCATCGTCCCATCGAAGGCGCGCAAGGCGGCGTCGCGCTGATGCGCGCCGTTGCGCAGTTTCGAGGTGATGAACAACTCGCTTCTCGGCACGCCGGCCGAGCGGATTGCCTGCCCGACACCTTCCTCGTTCTGATAGCCTTCGGCGGTGTCGATCAGCCTGTAGCCGGCCTCGATTCCCCAGCGCACCACCTTGGCGGTGATGGCTGGATCGACCTGCCACACGCCGAGGCCGATTTGCGGAATGGCGGAGCAGTCGTTCAATCTGATTTGTTCAGGTCTATCCAGGGTAATCTGTTCAGGCATGTTCAGGTCCTTCTGCATCGTTCCGCCCGGCGCACGCTCTATCTAGTCTGGATGGCCGCCAAAGCCAGTCGATATCATGAGAATGTGAGGAGACGGACGTGAAGCGCTGATCTTCCGCTTCGGGCCGACAGCTCTCTGTGACCCACGGAGTCCAGGGAACTCCATTCAGGACGATCCCGCTGTCGCGGATTCTGTGGTATTCTGTGGACTATCCGAGGAGGCGACTGCGTTGACCAACAGCTTGGAAGGCGAAGGAGCAAGAGACTGGTCGCCCCTGCTGGTCGCGGCAGAACAAGGCGATGCGGATGCGGTTCGATCGGAATTGGCGGCTGGCGCCGACATCAATCAGTCGGACGACGGCGGCTGGTCTGCACTTCACCTTTCAGCCCTCAATGACCGCACAGCGGTGGTCGAGGTGCTGATCGAAGACCCGGAAATCGATGTGAATGCCAGAAACAAGTGGAAGAGTACGCCCTTGAGCCTTGCGTCGGCCAAGGGACATTACGCGTGTATCTCAGGCCTCGTGAGACACCCCCAAATAGAGATCAACGCGCGAGCTGACTACTACGGCAGAACGGCTCTTATCGAGGCGGCGAAGAACGGGCATCTCGAAGTCGTCAAGTTGCTCGTGGAGAATGGCGCGGAAGTAAATCTGACCGACAAGACGGGGAGAAACAACGCGCTCATCGAGGCTATCAAAGGGCGGCACTACGAGATCGCGGAATACCTGCTGGATTCTGGGAAAGTGAGCTTTATCAACAAAGAAATAAGGCTAAACGCCCTGATCTGGGCTGGCAGCTGCCACAACCCTCAGCTTATCGAAAAGCTGGAAGCCGCGATCCACAGTTTCTTCAACGGCAAATAAGGGCCTCGCCCTTACTGTCGCGGGCCGTCCGTATCTCCCGTCACGTCGATGCGCTCGATGGCGCAAACCGCCCTGCGGCGCTTCACATAATTTATTCAACCAAACGGTTGACTATCTCAAAGCGTGCGTCTATATTCAACTACATGGTTGAATTACAAACACCTCAGATGGATGCGGTCTTTCACGCCCTTGGCGACGCCACGCGCCGGCACATGCTTCGCGATCTCGCCGATGGCGAGAAAACGGTAAGCCAGCTGGCGGAACCCTTCGCGATGTCGCTCGCGGCGGCCTCCAAGCACATCAAGGCGCTGGAGAACGCAGGGCTTATTCGTCGAGAGGTGAGGGGCCGCACGCATCTGTGCCGACTAGCCCCCGGACCGCTGGCCAGCGCCCATCAGTGGCTCAGCTTCTACGAGCGCTTCTGGACAGGTCGTCTCGATGTTCTCGAACGCCTTCTTCGCGAAGAGGACGCACGCAAAGCCCAGGATGAGCCCAGGAAATCGCCCACCAATCCGAAAGAAGGAGACGAGCAATGAACCAGATGAGAAGCATCGACGCCTATGGCGCGCTGAGCGAGCCCGCCACGTTCACCATCCAGCGCCTTTTGCCCGGACCCATCGAGCGCGTCTGGGCTTATCTCACCGAGAGTGACCTGCGCCGGCAGTGGATGGCAGCGGGGCAGATGGAAATGAAGGCGGGCAGTTCGTTCGAATTGGTCTGGCGTAACGACGAGCTGACGGACCCGCCTGGCCAGCGCCCCGCGGGCTTTCCCGAAGAGCATCGGATGGAGGGCCGGATCACCGACCTCGATCCGCCGCGCAAGCTTTCCATCACCTGGGGAAATACCGGCGGCGTCTCCTTCTTGCTGGAGGCGAAGGGTAGCGATGTGCTGCTCACCGTCGTCCATCGCCGCCTGCCGGAACGTGCAATCCAGCTCAACATCACGGCCGGCTGGCACATACACCTCGACCTCCTGGCCGCCCGCCTCGCGGGCAAGACGCCGAGCTCGTTCTGGGACGGCTGGAGCCGCCTGCGGGAAGAATACGACCGCCGCCTGCCGGCCTGATGTAGCTCGCGGCGGCCATCCCTGAGGTCGCCGCCAACAACACGAAGCAACGATGAAACGATGAAACGTGCTTGCATCCGGCAAGCCTGATGGAGGAAGTCATGCGTAAATTGATCGCTGGAATGAAAATTTCCGTCGACGGCAAGATGGAGGGCCCCGAGGGTTATGCCGATTGGGTCGACGCGTGGTCGGACGAATATGGCCTGACGCCGCAAATCGACGCCTGCCTGCTTGGCAGCGTCATGTATGCCGGCTACGAGCGCTACTGGAGCGCCATCCAGAACGAGCCCGACAAGCCGCTGCCGATGACCGGCAAATTGCCGAAGCCGACCGAGCTCGAATGGGCCCGCTTCGCCGCGCAGACCCCGCATTATGTGCTGTCGAACACAATGACTTCGGCGGCCTGGCCAAAGACGCGCTTCGTGCGGAATTTCGAGGATATCGCTGCGCTGAAACAGCAGCCCGGCAAAGACATCTACCTTATGGGCGGCGCCCAAATTACGGCGAGCCTTATCGATGCCGGGCTGGTCGATGAGCTCAGGCTGATCGTCTATCCGCTGCTCGCCGGTGAAGGAAAGGCGCTGTTTGGGACGGCGAAAAATCGTCGTGGGCTCGAACTGCGCAAAGTGGAGCAGCTTTCGGACGGCCGCGTCAGGCTGGTCTACGGGATCGGCTAACGTAGCCACCCTTGGCGGATCCAGCGGGGCCGAAGCGGAGGCCGTCCCCTCAACAGCGGGACAAGCCGGCGCGAGGAGAGCGATGCTTCCTATGCGATGAATGCATCCCGGCTGCCGGCCGGTCAGGCAACGATACCGCGGCAGGCCCATGCGACATTCGCAAAGGATCTCGGGCCGTCGGGCCGGCCGGCCTCGTAGGCGTCGCGTATGGCGGCGTCGACGCGCGCCCGCTCTTCTGGATCGAGCGTGACCACATACTTGCCGAGCGGCCCTTCGCCGGCGGCAATCGGCGCCCAGTAATCGCCGAAGTTTTGATAGTCCATGCGGATCATCAGCTCGGTCTCTGTAACGTCGCGGAGACCCTGCTCGACAAAGGTCCGTTTCATTTCACCGGGCTGCATCATCGGCTGCGTGCAATAGCGGGCGCGCAGCTGACGTCCGCCTTCGCTGAGCACCGCCACCGTGTCGATCATCATGCGCATCCCCGGCATGCCGCCGAGATGGTCCCATACCGTCGCCGCGACCACGCCGCCCGGCCGCACGACGCGGCGCATCTCGGCGACTGCCTTGCCGGCTTCGGGCACGAAATGGAGCACGAGCAGGGCCAGGGCACGGTCGAACGCGCCGTCCTCAAAGGGCAGGGCGCAGGCATCCGCCTGACGGATTTTTATCCGCGGATCGGAGTTGCGCCGGATTGCCTCCTCGACAAAAACGGCTGAAAAGTCGATCGCGGCGACCTCACGGAGGTCAGCGGCCTTGACGAGCGCGAAGGTCAGGCTGCCGGTGCCGCAACCGACGTCGAGGATATTTTCGCCGTCTTTAAGGCCCGCAAAGTCGATGAACAGCGGCGCGAGCCTTTGGCTCCAGCGGCCCATGAGCTGCTCATAGCCGGCAGCATGGTGAACATTGAAACTTGAAGTCATCGAACCCTCCCTTAGGATAAGCTAAACCTCGAAACAGCGATTGCCAAGGCGGGCGAGCATTCGTCCCACGTTGAGGCGGCTGCTGGCGAAAGCACCTCGACGCGTGCCGGGGCGCGAAGACTTCGCCGGCGTCGTGGATTTGATGCGGCCGGCGAGCCGACCTCGATCAGTCTGGGCCACCTATTTGGCGGGCAGTCCGCGGCGCTGGCACTGGATCTCCGACACGGAAGGCGAAGGACACGACTTTCGTTGCGTCCGGATCGACCTCGCAACGAAAGCTCAGGGCGTACCACTGCCCGCTGGCACGGAACTCGGTCCTGGAAACTTGCATGACATTGCCGTCCCTCAACCTGTAGGTACGCAAGACGTCGGGAAAATACGGGGGCGAGGCGTGGCGCAACTGTTCGCCCAGTTCCCAGAAGCAGAGCTGACCGACCCGCTCGGGGCGCGGCACGTTTCTCATGGCGGTTGTCGCGATTGGATCATCGGTTGCTGCTTGCGAGAACAATCTTTTCGCTTTTTCAAGCTTCAACGGCTTTTGCACTTTGGCGACATCCGCAGACTTGGGCTTTGGCGGCTGTGATGCGCCAGGCGGCGGAGCCTGGTCTTTCCCCTCGACCGCTGCCACGGCAGGTGGCTGTGCAAGATCCTGGTTATTGGGATCTTGCGGCGCCGGCGGTTGTTGCGAACCATCCTCCGCACTGTTGCCGTCCAGAGACTTGCGCGGACCGGCGTCCTTCTCACCGAATTGGAAGACAGGTCTCTGCGCGGCGACCTCACGGCTCGCCGGCGGCTCGACCTTTGCTTCCGGCAGCTTTTCCGGCTTGGGCGGTTCAGCGGGAGACGGAGGTTTGGTTTTTTCCGGCGGTTTAGGCGGCGGCAGGATATCCACCGCAATGGCCTGCTCCTTCCCTGGCTGCGAGAGCGTTGCCGGCAGTCCGAACAACAAAAACGCGACGATGAGCAGATGCAGGGCAATCGAAGTGGGCAAGGCCCACCCGAATACCCGGCGCTGATCCCGTATGTCGTTTCTCATCGTGGCCGGTGTGTGGAATGAAATATTGGCGGCATCAAGCATCGATGCCGCCAGACGTCGAAATAACCCGTTGCGAATCGAAAGTCGGCGGCTGCAATACGGCGCGCCATCCAATCGTGTGGCGTCTGCGTCCGCGCAGGGGACCGGGCCAGCAGCGCATGCAGCAAGTCGTCATTTCAGGCGGCTAGCAGGCACGCCCTGTCGGCACGGTGTCGCCGGTTGAAATCACAGGGAAACCGATAGCCCGCCGTCAACGGCCAGCACGTGCCCGTTGACGTAAGCGGCAGCGTCGGAGGCGAGAAACACCACCGCTCCGCCGAGTTCCTCAGGCTGGGCCCAGCGGCCCGCGGGGGTTCGTGCCTCGACCCATTTGGTGAAGGCCTCGTCGTGCATAAGTGCGGTGTTGAGCTCGGTGGCGAAATAGCCTGGGGCGATCGCGTTGACGGTGATGCCGTGGCGGCCCAGCTCAGCGGCAGTGGAGCGTGTCAGCCCGTGCAGCCCCGCCTTTGCCGCCACATAGGCGTGAATGGTGGGACGGCCAAGGATCGCTGCGACCGATCCGGTGTTTATTATGCGCCCGAACTTGTTTGGCAGCATCAGGCGCACCGCGTCGCGCATCATGCGGAAGCAAGCCGACAGATTGACGGCAACCACGTGGTTGAAATCCTCGTCCTGCCATTCGACCAGCGGTTTACGATGCTGGATACCGGCGTTGTTGACCAGAATGTCGAGGCGGCCGTGGCGTTCGACGATTCCTTCGAGCGACGCCCTTGAGATCGCCGCGTCGGTGACATCGAACGGCAGGGCTTCTGCACCGATCCTGTCCGCCGCAGCCGAAAGGGCGGCCACGTCGCGGGCATTGACGACCACCGTCGCGCCGTTTTCCGCAAGTGCCTTGGCCATGGCAAAACCAAGACCACGCGAGGCACCCGTGACCAATGCGACACGGCCCTTGAGCGAGAACAATTCCGGCATTGAGATCCCCTATGAAAAAGGGCGGGAGTTTCCTCCCGCCCAAAAGCACTATTTGGCGACGCAGGTGTCGGCTGTCTCCGGAGTGCAGACATCGAGGCCCGTGTAGGTCGGGTCGGCCGGCGGAGCCTTGCCGTCCTTCATGTCCTTCAGCGCCATCATCGTCTTGTAGCCCATCTCGAACGGCCGCTGGCCGACCTGGCCAAGCGAGAACCCTTCCTTCATCTGGTCGATCTGTACCGGAAGCGTGTCGGCGACGACAAGGGCCAGGGCCTTCGAGGCGATCTTGTCCTTGTACGGTGCGACGGCGGCGCGGTTGGCATCAGGGATGAACTGCGGGAAGCCACCGGTTGGGACAAACGCGTCGAGGTTCGGGTTTTTCGCCATGATATCCTCGAACTGTTGCACCGAAAGCGGGAAATCATCGTTGGTGTAGAGCGGACAGCCTTCGATTTCGGTCCAGCCGTTCTGGCCGGTCAGCCGATCTCCGGGCGAGGCCGCCGATTTGGTGCCCGAAAGCGTATCGCGAATGCCCTGCATGCGCTCGTTGTGGTTGGCCGCCGCGGCGCCGCCGGACTGGATGCAGATCGTGCCGCCTTTGGGCTTGATCTGCATGACAAGCTTGGCGAGGTTCACGCCGATCTCGTAATTGTGGGTGCCGATGTAGGCAACGCGCAGATCCTTGTTTTCGGGCAGGAGATCGGAGTCCCAGGTGAGTACCGGGATGCCGGCCTCCTTGGCGGCCTGCAGCGCAACCGCCATCGCCGCGGCGTTCGATGGCGACACGGCGATGCCGTCCACCTTCTTGGCCACGAGGTCCTGCACGATCTGCACCTGCTCGTCGCCGCCGCCATGTTCGCCGGGACCGATATACATGCACTCCACAGCGCCATTGGATTCGGTCTCGGCCTTCTTGCAGCCGTCGCGTGCCTGGTCGAAGAAAGGATTGTTCATGTTCTTCGGCACCAGGGCGAAGGTGTATTTCGCCTGGGCGCCGGAAACGGCGAGCACCATTGCGCCAAGCGCGACGGCGGCCGTGAGCAGATGTTTTTTCATGTGACGTTCTCCTCCTTGGTGTGATGTCCCGCAAGCCTCCCGCCGGCGGGTTTCTAGCGGCGTTTTTTGGGCATCAAGACTGCCAGCGACGCGGCGAGAATCGATTTGCCGCCGGTTTGCATGCCCAAGAGAACCGCAAGAACGATGAAGGCGCCGACGAAGGCACCCTGCCAGTTTGAATCGATGCCGGCCATCAGCAGCGCGTTCCTGATCACCTCGAGGAAGGCGGAACCGATGATCGCACCGAAGGCCGTGCCGGCGCCGCCCATGAGGCTGGCGCCGCCAATGACTGTCGCGGCGATAACGCGCAGCTCATAGCCTTGGCCCATGGCATTGATAGCCGAGCCGTTATAGCCGAGGAGCAGGAGCGAGGCGAGCGCGGCGGTGAAAGCCGAGAAGACATAGGCCTGGAATTTGATCCAGTTGACCGGAACGCCGGTGAGCCGTGCCGCCTCCTCATTGCCGCCGATGGCGAAGAGATGCCGGGCCCAGGCAGTGAAGTTAAACACGAAGCCGACAATCAGGGCCAGGATCACCATGGTCCAGAATTGTGACGACAGTTCTGGTATCCAATGCGGTGCCCAGTCGTCCAGACCATGCCGCGGCCATTTCCACTGACCGATTGCCTTTACGATCGGGGCATCGGGCCCGAACTGGTAGAGCATCTGGTTGGCCGAGAATACGACCGCCAGCGAGCGCGCGACGGACAGCATGCCGAGGGTGACCACAAAGGACGGCATCCCGAGATAGGCGACAAAGAATCCATTGACCGCGCCACAGGCCAGACCGGAGAAAAGGCCCATGGCGAAGGCGACGTACCAGGGATAGTGCCAGGTGAGGAACAGGCCGGCGACGATGACCACGAGACCCATAACGGAGCCGACCGACAGATCTATACCGCCGGTGATGATGACGATCGTCATGCCAAGTGCCATGATGCCGAAAGGTGCGAAATTGCGCGTCACGTTGGCGACGTTTTCAGAGGTGCCGAAGCTCGGCTCCATCGCAGTCATCAACATGACGAGCGCGATGAGCGCGATCGTCACCCAGAAGGGCTGACTTGAAATCACACGTTGGAGAACTGTTTTTTCCTTGGTCGGAACGAAATCCGACATGACCGGCCGGCCATGTTCTTCGACTGAGCCCTGAACGCCAACTGACTCCTGAACACTATTCGCCACGGATGGCCCCCGTTATCAGTCCAGTGATTTCCTCGGGCGATGTTTTGTCGGCTGGCTTGTCGGCAACTTTCGAGCCCCGCCTGAGGACGATAATACGATCTGCCACGGCGAACACATCAGGCATTCGGTGACTGATCAGCATGACGCCGACTCCTTGTGCTTTGAGGCGTCGGATCAGTTCGAGTACTTCCGCCACCTGGCGCACTGAGATGGCGGCCGTTGGTTCGTCCATCAGCACCAGCTTGGCATTTGAAAGCCGGGTCCGCGCGATGGCGACCGCCTGGCGCTGCCCACCCGACATCTTTCTGACGAGGTCGCGCGGCCGGGTTTCCGATTTGAGTTCCTTGAACAGCGCAGCCGAGCGATCGATCATCGCCTGCTTGTCAAGAATCCTGATCGGCCAGAAGCCTTTCTTGATCTCGCGCCCCAGAAAGACGTTCTGCGCGGCCGTCAAGTTATCGGCGAGCGCCAGGTCCTGATAAACAACTTCGATCCCTTTGGCGCGGGCCTGCACAGGCTGGTGAAAGTGGCACACCTCGCCCTCGACTACAATTTCGCCGTCGCTCGGAGGAAAATTCCCGGCCACCGTCTTGACTATCGTCGACTTGCCGGCGCCGTTATCCCCCATGAGACCAACGACTTCGCCTCGCTCCACCTGGAAGCTGACGTCGGTCAGGGCCTGGATAGCCCCGAAATTCTTGGAGACGTGGCGAACCTCAAGCACCGGCATCGCGGTCCTCCGGGACAACATTTTGTCGGTCTTGTCCCCGGTCTATTCACAACAGCTAATCAGCGAAACGTATTCAACACAATCATTTATTAGGTCAGGCCTCTCGGCAGTGACACGCGTCGTCTTAGGCCGTGACCTTGTAGCTGCTGCAGAACACCGAGGCGCTCGGCCGGTCCTTAAGACAATCACCAGGCGATTCTCAGGCTTGCGCCGCTTCATATCCGTCTCGGGTGAAATGAGTGGCATTTTGCGAGCGGTGCCAACGCCTCGGGTATGGAGCGCCGCAGAACACGGCTTTGCGTCATTCAAACACACGAGGACAGTGGCCAAGCCTGTCCCTAGCCTGCGTCGGCCAGAGCGCACGTCAGGAGATGAACCCCGTATTCGGGGAGGCGAGGTCAAGTGTTGAAAGTCCGCTCCTTAACGGCGCTGCACGAGAGGGATATTCGGTCATGAATTTCAAAGGTTTGATCAAGCGTGCCGAGACTGTGGAGAGAGCCTTCAAGGAGCTCGAAACCGATTTGGCGGATGCGTTTAGCGAATGTCTCAACGTGGACGATCAGCCGCCGTTGAACGACGTCACTGTGCCGGATGAGACGGTATCGGATGAGAATCTCGCGGCAACGGATGACAGCTCGCAGATCGAGGCCAATGCGGACGCCTTCGAGACCGCACGACGGCTGTCCCCCCATACGCAAACCCGGCTGGCTGCCTTAAGCGCGGTCGATGGGCTCTTTCACGACGCGCAGGAGTATCTGGGGGAGATCAATGCGAAACTGTCGGAGATCGCGACCTCGCATCATCTGACGGGCGAATTTCTAAAACTGCTCCACGGCGACATTCTTCGCGCCAACGAATTGGAGCTGGCAAATACCGGCCTGACCGCGCAGCAAAGGGTGCTGTCCGAACAGCTCCACGATGCAACCAGAAAGCAGCGCGAGCGCGACAGCGCTATCGAGGCCCTGCAGCAGCACGAGGCGAGCCTGGTCGAGGACAAGGAAGCACTTCGCGGCGCGCTGGCTGCGGCAAGGCTGGAACTTGTCGTGGCAGGCAATGCGAGCGCAAAACGCGAGGCCGAGTTCGGCGAGCTTGTCAAAACACTCTCAGCCAGAGCCGTCGAGGCCAACAGACGCTCGCGCGAGAACGAAATGCTGCGGGAGAAACATGTCAGCCTGTCGATCGACCTCGACAAGGCGCTGAAACGGGAGGCCGAGGCCCGGCACAGGCTGGACGAACTCTCGACTGTCCATGCCAATGATGCCGCGCAGCTTTCGGAACTGCTGGCCGCGCTTGGCAAGAGCGAGAAAGAGGAGATGCGGCTGCAGAAATCGCTCGATATGGCGCAGGCGAAGCTATCGGAAATAACGGAAGCAGCCCGCCTCAGGGACGGTGACAGGGAAGCCGAGCTTGCACGCAGTGTCGCGGAGATGACCGGCCTGCGTTCTGAAATCGAGGACCTTCGATCGCGGCTGGAGGCCGCCTCCAACCAGAACAGCGAAGCCGCCAGCGAGATCGCCATGCTCAAGGCCCAGGCGAGCGACGCGGTGGCCGAAAAGCAAATTGTCGAGCAAAAATTGTCTGCTCTCATGAAAGAGAGCGAAAACGACAAGATGAACCTTTCCGCAATCAGCGCAAATTTTTCGCAGCTTTCTCTGCAACAGGCATCCGAACAGATACAGTTCGACGTCCAGAGGCAGGAATGCGAGGATCTGCGAGCCGAAGTCGCGTCGCTTCAAGCCCGGGTCAAGGAACTGTTGCCCTATGAGCGGCTCCACAAGGTCACCAACGCCAGACCGCGTGAAGACGGCGTGGTCGAGATCACCGCCGCGGTGGCGGAGAAGGCCCGCGCCGGCAGGCGGCGCCTCCGCCTGCGCGCTGCATCCTAGCTCAGGCGCGGCTGTCTGAATTTCGACTGGTGTGATGCTGACGTCCGTCAAAGGATGGCGGGTCGAGCGTGAGGCTGGCCTTCCCTGCGTCGGCCTGCAATAGTGCACGCCGGTGAAGCGGAGGGGCTGAGCATGCGGCTGTTCACAAACCGGAATCACCTCCGGTGGAGGAGGTTGGCCTTCATCGCAATCATGACGCTTTTGCCGAAGGCGGCGTCGGCCGAGACCATCCCACCCGACAGGATCGCCGCAGCTCTGTCGAAGCTCGAATTGCTTGCCGAAGGCGTCGTCGCGGATGGTAGCGTGCCCGGTCTGGCCATCGGCGTCGTGCACGGCGACGAGGTGATCTTCCTCAAGGGGTTCGGGCATCGCGAAGCCGGAAAACCCGAGATCGTCGATGCTGACACGGTCTTCCAGATTGCCTCGCTCTCCAAGCCGGTCTCCGCCACCATCGTGGCGGCGCTGGTCAGCGACGGGATCGCTTCGTGGGATTCCAAGATCGCCGACCTCGATCCGGCTTTCCGGCTCGCTCAGCCCTATCCGACCAGCGAACTCACGGTCCGCGACCTGTTTGCGCACCGCAGCGGGCTTCCCGGCACCGCCGGCGATGACCTCGAGGACATCGGCTATGACCGCGCGGAGATCCTGCGCCGCCTGCGGTTCGTGTCGCCGTCATCGAGCTTTCGTGCGGGCTATTCCTACAGCAATTTCGGACTGACCGAGGGTGCCGTCGCGGCCGCGAAGCCGACAGGCAAATCATGGGAAGAGGTCGCCGAAGAGAAGCTCTACCGTCCGCTTGGAATGGCCTCGACCAGTTCCCGCCATTCGGACTTCATCAAACACGCCAACCGCGCCGAGCTCCACGCCAAAATCGATGGCGCGTGGACCGCGAAGGTCCAGCGCTATCCGGATGCGCAGGCGCCAGCAGGCGGCGTCAGTTCCACCGCACGCGACCTCTCGCAATGGATGCGCCTTGTGCTCGGCAACGGGGCCTACGCCGGCAAGAGACTCATTGCCGCCGATGCACTGGACCAGACACATATTCCCTTGATGGTTCGCGGCAAGAACCCCGTCTCCGGAGGCGAGGCCTTCTACGGCCTCGGCTGGAATGTCGAATTCGGCCGGCACGGACCGATCTGGGGTCATGCGGGCGCCTTCAGCGCCGGCGCCCGCAGTCTGGTGATGCTCTTTCCCGAGGAGAAGCTTGGCATCGTCGTCATCGCCAACGCCTTTCCGACAGGCGTGCCGGAGGGACTGTCCGACAGCTTCGCCGATCTCGTCTTCGACGGAACGCTGGGAAAGGATAAGGTAAAGGCTTGGAATGATATCTATGCAGGCATGTTCGGCCCGGTGATTGCGGCGGCCAAGGCTACCTATGCCGCGCCGCCCTCTCCAGCAAGTCCGGCGGCGCCGGCCAGCGCCTATGCGGGCCGTTACTTCAACGACTTCATCGGCGATGCTATTGTGTCAGGCGAAGGAGACGCTCTTGTCCTCAAGGTCGGGCCTGCCGGTGCGCGGTCCTATCCACTGAAGCATTTCAACCGCGACCTCTTCGTGACCTTCCCCGATGCCGAGATGCCGGACAGGCCTTCGGCCGTCAGCTTTGCCCTCGGCCCCGACGGCAACGCGTCGGCCATGACCGTCGAATTTCTCGACGACAATCGTCTCGGCACGCTGCAACGCGTGGGGGATTAGCCGCCGCGGGGCGGGCGATGCTTGCCGGTTCAGGATGCCGGGCCGAACTGGAGCAATTTGAAGCAATCGCCGCTTCCCGACTTCAACTGCGTCAGGAAGCCTTTCGACCGATCGATCCATTCCTGGTGCGACTTGGCATCGGCTTCGATCTCATTGGCCGGTGCAAGCTTGACGAAGCTTTTGCCATTGCTGAAAAGCCAGCACGCACGGCCGAGAAACCGCCTGCTGCGCTGGCGCAGGAGGTCGGCATCATAAAACACGTCGAGCACCTCCTGCTTGATCTTCCGCTCCTTTTCGGGATTGGCGATCGCAACCTCGATAGGCTCGCCGCCGATCGCATCCTGCAGGTCCTTGTAATCAAGGGCGATCTGGGTGGTGGCATATTTGACGTCGCTCTCGTCCCGGACGATGTTGAACCACAGCGTTGGGTTGAGCTCGTTGACGACGAACGATGCTTCGAAATCGCGCGACAGATTCAGGATATCGAACCCTTGAACATCGACGTCGCGCTCGACCAGAAGGATCTGGGAAACCTGCTTGGCGAGCGCCGTTCCGTGGGCGCTGACAGCGGCGTTGTCACCGCCGTGTTCCGGACTGACATAGGCACCGCCATCATCCAGCAGCGCGTCGAATTCGCCGAGGGCCTCCACGACAGCGCTGCCGCGGGCAACACGCGCCGCCAGTTTGGCGAGAACCTGCTGAAGCTCCGCTTCGCGTTTGCGCTGGTCCTGATAATTCTGCTGGAAAAAGAAGATGAACAGGGACACGCCAATCCCGATCATGATCACGCCCAGCTGTGAAAAGATATTGCGATAATATTCCAGCAGCTTTTCACGATGGCGTACGTCGTCGCGCACGCTGTGCGCAACGCGAAGATTGACGATCAGCGAAAGGACCAGGAGCCCGGCACCTACCAGGATCAGGCCGCCGATCAGGAGGTAGCCGTGCCGTGAGTTGAAGTCCATTCCCTTGCCGCGCTCCCGAAGCCCCAGACAGCGCAGACTAATACCATTCCGCCTCAACACCTACGATCATCCCCACCATTCGGCCACTGTTCTTACAGCCAGGACTGCGCTCGCCATCCGCCTCGTTTCGTAGCGGTCTTCTCGCAGCCGGATTCAGGCCGCGTGCTTGGAACCAATGACGGGCGAGACTGTTCAGCTATGACTTTGATACGGCGCCGACGTGCCCGGCCGGCTGGGCATGCGGCGATCTTGAGGAGTTCTCATCATGAAGATTTCGTCCAGATTTCGTTCAGTCGCGGTTGCCGTCATAACTGCGGCGGCAGTTAGCTTTACCAGTGTCGCACATGCCGACAGCGGTACGATCCGCTTCGCCATCTACAAGGCGGCCTTCTTCATCGGCGGCGCCGGAGGCGAGGGCACACTGACCTTCCATGGTCGCCGGTATCCCATCTCGGTCGGCGGCATCTCGGGCGGCCTCGCCTTCGGTGCCTCCAAGACCTATTTCAAAGGTACCGTGCGCCACATACGGCGCGCCCGGGATGTGACGGGGGTTTACGGCGCAGCGGGCGGTGGCGGCGCGCTCGGCAAAGGAGCTCAGGTGATCGTCATGACCAATGACAAGGGTGCCCAACTCGAACTCACAGGCAGGCAGGTAGGCCTGCAAGTCAATGCCGATCTCAGCGGTATGAGCATCTCGCTGAAATAAGGACAGTCACTGCATTCGCTATTCCTTGGATGGGCCGGATTTGGCCGTTCCAAACCGCAGCCCATCCATCAGCAGCGACACCAATCGGCGCGAGCGGTCGCGCCAGTCCTTGGTGTCCGGGGCCGAATAGATGCCGCCCAGCGCATGCAGCACATCGGAGGCATCGACGTCGCTGCGGATCGAGCCGTCGGCGACCGCGGCATCGATCAGCCGCCGCAAGGCGAGCGTCACCCTGCCCGAAACGTCGGAGAACAGGGTGGAGTTGGTCGTGAGCAGGATGCGCAGGCTTGTCGACAGCCCGCGCTTGGTGGCGATGTAGTCGACGAAGCGCTGCATCCATTGTTCAAGCGCCACGTCGGGCGCATGATCGTGGGCGAGTTCGTCAGCCGCCTGGCACAGCCCTTCCACTTCGCGCCGATAAACCACCTCGACCAGATGCTCGCGGGTTGGGAAATGCCGGTAGAGCGTGCCGATGCCGACGCCGGCCTGGCGCGCAATCTCCTCCAGCGAGGCGTCGACGCCATGCGCGGCAAAGGCCTTTGCCGCGACCTCGACCAGCGCGTCGCGGTTGCGCTGCGCGTCGGCGCGCAGCGGTTTTGCAACGGCGGCTTCGGTTTTGTCTCCAGGTATGACGGGCGGCTCCGCGGCCAATTTCTTCTCCAGTGCTGATCCGAAGCATAATCGGATAGGCAGGCCCCGTTTCAAGAACGCAGACTGTTCCACCTTCGTTACGTCTCCGACAAATATAATCGCAAGTAACTATAATCACAGGATCGAGTTTGGGCCGGCGTTCCGGCAGGCGAGGCATCTTGCCCGCCTCCGGTGCACGGCCGGTGGATGACGACGGAGGATATTTCCTCACGGCCCGCACTCCTCATCTGTTCGGCCGATGCCGTGGGGCAAAAATGAGCCCAGGTTGAGCGCGATCCCCTCAGGATCATTGGACTGTCCTGCCCCTACAGACAGTCCAGAGAGCACCACCGGCTTGGGCCGGTGGTGCTTTTTTGTCTTCTGGCATGGCGGCTGCTGCCCACCCCCAATTTTCTCCAATTTCGATCAATTTCGATCCGGGGCTTGAACAGGGCGGAGCACGCTCCTAGGTAATAAACGGAGGCGCCTCCGATTTGTGGAGCGCCTTTATCATGTAATCACGGGATCGGGTATGTCACGTCTTTCGACCTCGCAAGCCGCGACCCTCCCGGAGGTCGCATCAAGTCAAGCGGCCCCCCGCTGCCCTGCCGGGCATCCCCCCGCAAGGGGAGATTAGCCTTCACCTAGCCATAAGCTGACCTTGCCGCACGCTGGCCGGGCGCCAGATCATCCCCTCCCGCGTCAAGCAATTGGAGCCAGACGCCCCATGACAAGCAAAACCCGAACTCCAATCCAACTTCAAATCAACGGACATCGACATGAGCTCGAGGCCGAGCCGCGCGTTACCCTGCTCGACGCCTTGCGCGATCATCTCGGCCTGACCGGCACCAAGAAGGGCTGCGACCAGGGCCAGTGCGGCGCCTGCACGGTCCATATCGACGGCCAGCGTGTGCTGGCCTGCCTGACTCTTGCCGCGCAGGCCGAAGGACGTGCCATCACCACCATCGAAGGGCTTGCCGGGGAGGATGGCGCGCTACATGCGGTGCAGGCCGCCTTCCTCGAACAGGATGCCTTCCAGTGCGGCTATTGCACGCCAGGCCAAATCATGTCGGCGGTCGCCTGCATTCGCGAAGGCCATGCCGGCTCCGATGAGGAGATCCGCGAATACATGGCCGGCAATCTCTGCCGCTGCGGCGCATATCCGCATATCGTCGCCGCCGTGCGCCAGGCAGCCGTGGAGGCCGCATCATGAGGGATTTTTCCTATCTGCGCGCCAATTCGGTCGATGCTGCGCGCCAAGCCTCGGCACAGCCGGGCGCCATGCTGCTTGCTGGCGGCACGACGCTTGTCGATCTCGCCAAATGCGGCGTTGCCGAACCCGAGACCGTGGTCGACATCACTCATCTCACCGGACTGGACACGATCGTGATCGATGACCGGGGCGCCGTGGTCGGGGCGCTGGCCAGGATGAGCACCGTGGCCGACCATGCCGGTATCAAGAGCCGGTTTCCTGCCGTTTCGGAAGCGCTGTGGCAGGCGGCATCGGCGCAGCTGCGCAACATGGCGACGATCGGCGGCAATTTGATGCAGCGTACACGCTGCCCCTATTTCCGCGATCCGTCGAATTTCCCCGCCTGCAACAAGCGCTCGCCCGGCAGCGGCTGCTCGGCGATCGGCGGCGTCACCCGCGGCCATGCCGTGCTCGGCACCAGCGAGGCCTGCATCGCCACCTATCCCGGCGACCTGGCGGTTGCACTCGTCGCTTTCGACGCAATCGTCCATCTCGGTGACCGCCAAATCGCCGTCGATAATCTTTTTCTGCTGCCGGGCAGCACGCCCGACAACGAACATGCGATCGAGCCGGGCGAGGTGATCACCGCGATCGGCATTCCCGCTTCGGCCGCCGCCCGCCGCTCGACCTATCTGAAAGTCCGCGACCGGCAATCCTATGAATTTGCCGCCGCAAGTGCCGCCGTCGGTGTTGAATTCGAGGCGGACGGCCGCACGATCCGCGACCTGCGCGTGGCGCTTGGCGGCGTCGCCACAAAACCGTGGCGGGCGCGTGCCGTGGAAGAGGCGCTGAAAGGCAAAGTGCTCGAGCCGGAGGTCGTCAGGCAAGCCAGCCTGCTCGCCGTCGAGGGCGCCGTCGACCATGGCGCCAACCACTACAAGATCCAACTGGCGCCGCGCGTCGTCGCCCGCGCCATCCTAAAAATGGGAGAAACGGCATGACCGTTCACGAGTTGAGAGCAAGACCCGGCGATGCCAAACACGGCGACGCTTCGGACGGTGCCGTCCTCGCCGATCAGGTCGGCGGCCGGCTGTCTCGCGTCGACGGCCCGGCCAAGATCACCGGTGCCGCCAAATATGCCGTCGAGCAGCGGCTCGACGGGCTTACCCATGCGGTGCTGGTCGAGAGCACCATTGCCGCCGGCCGGGTGCATTCGATCGACACGGCCGCTGCCGAAGCGTCGCCCGGCGTGCTGCTGGTGCTGACGCCTGACAATATCCTGCCGCTGAGAACCGCAACGGATTGGCTGGGCACGCCGCCGCCGGATGTCGCCTATTGCCCGCTGGCGCGCGACATCACCTTCAGCGGCCAGCATGTCGGGGCAGTCATCGCTGAGAGCTTTGAACAGGCGGTCGCGGCCGCGGCGCTGGTCAAGATCGCCTATGACGAGGCGCCGGCGATCGTCGACCTCAGCGATCCGAAGGCCGGCGACGGCATCCCGGTCGACGCCATGACCAAGGAATGGGGCGAGGCGGAGACAGCGTTCGCCTCGGCTCCGGTCAGGATCTGCAACGCTTACAACACGCCGCGCGAATACCAGGCGCCGATGGAGCCGCATGGCCTGATCGCAAAGTGGCAGGGCGACCAGCTGACGGTCTGGGAGCCGAGTCAATGGGTCGACGGCATGGCGCGGACCTATGCCGAATGGTTTGGCGTGCCGTTCGAGAATGTGCGCCTTGTCTCGCCCTATATTGGCGGCGGCTTCGGGTCCAAGGCGTTCGCCTATGGCTACGGCGCGGTGGCGGCAGCGGCCGCGAAAATGCTGGGACGGCCGGTGAAGCTGGCGGTCACCAGGCCGCAGACCTTCACCGCCTATGGCGGACGGGCGGCGACGCGCCAGACGGTAGCGCTCGGCGCCGATCGCGACGGCAAAATCCAGTCGATCGTGCATCGCGGCGTCAACGAGACCTCTGTCGACGGCATGTGGGTCGAGCCGCTCGGCTCGGTCACCTCGGTCATGTACGCGACGCCGAATTTCTCGTCGCGGCAGAACGTCGTGCGGGTCAACACGGTGGTGCCGGGGGCATTGCGCGCGCCGGGCGAGAACCCGAGCGCTTTCGGCATCGAAAGCGCCATCGACGAGCTCGCCTATGAGGTCGGTATCGATCCGCTGGAAATCCGGCTTAGGAACTATGCCGAGCAGGACCCGCATGCCAAGAAGCCGTGGTCGACACGGCAGCTGCGTGAGGCCTTCGCCGCCGGCGCCGAAGCCTTTGGCTGGTCGAAGCGTAGCCCCGAGCCGCGTTCGATGCGCGACGGCAACCAGCTGATCGGCTGGGGTGTCGCGGCAGGCACCTACCCGGTGCGGCGCGCCTATGGCGAAGCGGTCGTGCGCATTCTCGCCGACGGTTCGGTCGAGGTCGAAAGCTCATCGATCGACATGGGGCAGGGCACCTACACGATCCTGGCGCAGACCGCCGCCGAGGTGGTGGGCGTGCCGGCGAAAAACGTCGTCGTCAAGCTTGGCGATTCCCGCTATGCCCGTGCCGGCGTCACCGGCGGTTCGCGGCTGGCTGGGGTGATGACCGGCGCCGTCCACAAGGCGGCGAGTGCCGCGCTCGACCAACTGATCGGGCTCGCCATCAGCGATCCGGCTTCGCCGTTCCATGCACTGCAGGCCAACACGCTCGTCGTCGCCAATGGCCGCATCGTTTCGCCGCGCGGCAACGGCCCTGAAGTTTCCATCGCCGAACTGCTCAGGAGCGTCGGGCGCGAGCATATCGAGGCGAAGGGCGACACCATGCCGGCCAATTCGACGGCCGAGGAGCGCTACAAGAACTACACCACCATCGCCATGGCGCTGCCACACACCGAGGGCGACTACTCCAGGTATAGCTGGTGCGCGCATTTCATCGAGGTGCGCGTCGACGAGGATTTCGGCACGGTCAGGGTGTCGCGCGTGGTGTCGGCGCTGGATTCGGGCCGGCTCTACAATCCCAAGCTCGCCGAAAGCCAGTGGAAGGGCGGCATCATCATGGGCATCGGCCAGGCCCTGCTGGAGGAAGGCATCGTCGACCGCCGGCATGGGCGCATCGTCAACAACAATCTCGCCGACTATCTCATCGCCACGAATGCCGACATTCCCGATATCGAGGTGATCTCGGTCGGCATTCCCGATCCGCATTCCTCGGTGCTTGGCGGCAAGGGGGTCGGCGAACTGGGCATTGTCGGCGTGGCGCCGGCGATCGCCAACGCGGTGTTCCACGCCACCGGGAAAAGGGTGCGGGACCTGCCGATCACGCTGGAGAAGCTGATTTAGGGGCAGACGGCGAAGGTGCCGATCTCCCCCCTCGTGGGGGAGATGGCCGGCAGAGGCAGAGGGGGGCGCTGTCCCGCCGACCTCTTCCATCGCAGTTCACATAACTGCCCAAATTTCTCAGCTCATCATAGGTCGACCGGAATGCCGGCGATCCTTCGCGCCCCCCTCTGTCCTGCCGGACATCTCCCCCACGAGGGGGGAGATCGGCAGCTTCAGCGACGGCGCCTTCTCCAGGCTCACCACGACAGGCTGAACGCAAGCTTGCCGAAATGGCGGCCGCCAGCTGCCATATGGGCGTAGGCCTCGGTCGCCTGGTGCTGGCTGTAGACCGTGTCGATGACCGGATCGATATGGGCGGCGCCGATGGCGCGCGCCGCGTCGCGCAGGTCGGATACCGAACCGGTGTTGTTGCCCACCACCTTGAGTGCCTTGATGATGATAGGCAGCAGGTTCGTGGTGGCCTCGGCGCCGGTGACGAAGCCGATGGCGAACACCGTGCCGCCCGGCGCCGCGGCATTGATGGAGCGGGCGAAGGTGGCAGAGCCGCCGGTTTCGACGATCAGATCGGCGCCGAGGCCGTCGGTCAACTCGAGCACCTTGGCGTCCCAGTCCGGCGTCTCACGATAATTGATGAGGTGATCAGCACCCAAAGCCTTGGCGCGGGCCAGCTTTTCGTCCGACGACGAGGTGATGATGACCGTCGCGCCGGCTGCCTTGGCCAACTGCAGGGTCAGGATCGAGACACCGCCGGTACCGAGCAGGACGACGACCGACCCCGGCCCGGCATCGGCGACGCGAAGCGCATTCCACGCGGTGGTGCCGGCGATCGGCAGCGTCGCTGCCGCTTCGAAGGAAAGATGCGCCGGCATCGGCACGACGGCATTGGCCGGCAGCGCGACATACTCGGCGAGCGAGCCGGGCAGCGTCAGGCCGCGCATCTCTCTGGTCTCGTAAGGCCGAGGACGGCCGCCGATCCAGCGCGGTTTTGCGTGGGCGATGACGCGGTCGTTGATGGCGACCCTCGACACGCCCTCGCCGGTGCCGACGATCTCGCCGGCGCCGTCGACGACGGGAATGAGCGGAAAGCTCGGACCTGGATAGTTGCCGCTCGCTACCGCGACATCGACAAAATTGAGGCTTGCGGCGCGCAGGCGGATCAGCACTTCGCCGCGCTGCGGTTCAGGCGTGGGAACGGTGGTCGCGCGAAACGCGTCCAGTCTCGGGGCAGTCAGTTCGATCACTTTCATGTCTCACTCCGGGTTGATGGCCGATTGACGGGCCGGGATTGAGTGAAACTAGCTGCTGCGCTATTGGTATATAATCCTTGGCTTTTACATTTGAGCCCTGCGCCTGATGCAGCAATCGTACGAACCGGCAGCATTGGCCGAAATGGCCGCCTTCGCGGCAATCGCCGAAGCACGCTCGTTTACCAAGGCGGCGGCTCGCATCGGCCGCGACGCGACGATCCTGTCGCGGCGCCTTGCCTCGCTGGAAGAGCGGTTGGGCGTGCGCCTGCTGCACCGGACGACGCGAAGCGTGTCGCTGACCGAGGCGGGTTCGGAATTTCTCGTCCGCGTCCGCGCCATCCTGGCCGCGGTCGACGAAGCCGAGGCTGCCGCGTCGGCGCATGCCGGCGGCGGGCCGCGCGGCGTGCTGCGGCTGGCGCTGCCCGGCTCGTTCGGGCGCATGTGGATCGCCCCGCTGCTGCCGCAGTTTCTCGCCGAATTTCCCGACGTTCGTATCGAGGCCGAGTTCTCCAACCGCTTCGCCGATCTCGTCGCCGAGAATTTCGATGTCGCCGTGCGTCTCGGCGCACTGGAGGATTCGCGGCTGGTGGCGCGCAAGGTCGCGACACGGCGGCGGCTGCTGTGCGCGGCGCCGTCCTACCTCGCCCGCCAGGGCACGCCGACCGAACCCGAAGCGCTGCTGGAACACAGCTGTCTCGGTTTCTCAGGCTTCCAGACCTTTCCAGCCTGGGAGATGACCGACAGTTCTGGCCGGCGCGTCAGTATCGAGGCCTCCGGCCCCCTGGTCACCGATGATGCCGAGGTGCTGGTCGAAGCCGCCGTGCAAGGCGTCGGGCTGATGATGAGCACGGATTGGCTGGTCGGACGCGAGCTCGCTGACGGCCGGCTGGTGCCAGTGCTGGAGGACTGGACGCTTGCCGATGAGGGCGCCGTCTACGTCGTCATGCCTTCGGCCAAAGGGCAAGCCGCCAAGACACGTGCCTTCGCCGACTGGATCGGCAAACGCTTTGCACCGGTCCCGCCGTGGCGGAGGTGAGGGTGCTGATCTCCCCCCTTGAGGACCCCTCGAGGGGGAGATTACGCGCTCAGCCGCCTCCACCACCCTGCTTGATGAAATGACCGAGCAGGTCCATCGGCACCGGAAACACGACCGTCGACGAGCGCTCACCGGCGATGTCATGAAGAGCCTCGAAATAGCGCAGCTGCATGGCCTGCGGTGTCTCGGCCAGCATCTTGCCGGCCTCGACGAGTTTTGCCGCCGCCTGCTGTTCGCCGTCGGCATTGATCACTTTGGCACGCCGCAGCCGTTCGGCCTCGGCCTGCTTGGCGATGGCGCGGACCATATTCTCGTTGAGGTCGACATGCTTGATCTCGACATCGGAGACCTTGATGCCCCAGGCATCGGTTCGCTGATCGAGGATCTCCTGGATGTCGCTGTTGAGCTTGTCACGTTCGGCCAGCATTTCATCGAGCTCATGCTTGCCGAGCACCGAGCGCAACGTGGTCTGTGCCAGCTGGTTGGTGGCGGTCATAAAGTCTTCGACCTGGATCACCGCCCGCTCAGCGTCGACGATACGAAAATACAGCACCGCGTTCACCTTCACGGAGACGTTGTCGCGCGAGATCACGTCCTGCGGCGGCACGTCCTGGACCACCACTCGCAGGTCGACCTTCACCATCTGCTGCACGAAGGGGATGAGGATGATAAGGCCGGGGCCCTTGACCCCGGTGAAGCGGCCGAGCGTGAAGACCACGCCGCGCTCATATTCCCGCAGGATGCGAATGGCCGCGGATAGGAACATGACCACGACGAGCGCTGCTGCCAGATAGGCCACATAACCGATGATCATTGCCTTGCTCCATCGCTTCTCGCATTGCGGCGCCGTATCGTCAGCACAAGATCCCTGACATCGGCCACCTCGACGCTGTCGCCCACTGCAAGCGGTTCGTCGGCTTTTGCCCGCCAGCGTTCGCCCCGGGCGAGCACGTGGCCCTCGCTGCCCTGCCAGTCGAGGACCTCCGCCGGCAGACCCTGCATGGCCTGTGCGCCAACACGCGGAACGTTCTTGCGGGCCGCCCACAGATAGCTGCCGGTCAACAGTGCCAGGCCGAGTGTCAGGACGGCGGCGGTGCCGATAACGGCCCACGACATCTCGAAGCCGGGCCCCTCGATCCTGAGCAGCATGGCTGCACCCAGCAGAAACGCAGCCACGCCTCCCAGCCCAAGGACCACAGTCGGGTTCAAGGCTTCGACGACCAGGAAGATGATGCCAAGCAGCATCAAGGCCAGGCCGGCATAGCTGATCGGCAGGAGATTGAGCGCATAGAGCCCGAGCAGCAGGCAAATCGTGCCGATCACGCCGGGGGCGACCGCGCCCGGGCTCGTGAACTCGAAGACGAGGCCATAGACGCCGACCAGCATCAGGATGACGGCGATGTTCGGGTCCGTGATGACGGCGAGAAGCCGGATGAGCCAGCCTGGCTCAAGCGTTTCAACCGGCAGCCCTTTCGTCGCCAATGCCTCTTTCTTGCCGGCGATCTCGACGGTCCGGCCGTCGGCCAGTTGAAGCAGCTCGGTGGTGTCGCGGGCGACGAAGTCGATGACATGCTGCTGCAGCGCCGCGCCGGCCGACAGGCTGGCCGCCTCGCGCACGGCCTTTTCACCCCATTCGGCATTGCGCCCGCGCAATTCAGCCAGGCTGCGGATCAGGGCAACGGCATCGTTCGTCGCCTTGGCGATCATCGCATCGCCCGCGGGTGCGTTCTTCTTGTCCTTGTCCGCCTCGGGGCCATCGTTCTTGCCGCCGTCCGGGAACGATGGCAGCGGCCCGCCCATCTCGATCGGCGTTGCCGCGCCCAGATTGGTGCCGGGCGCCATCGCCGCTACATGGGTGGCGTAGAGGATATAGGTTCCGGCGCTCGCCGCATGCCCGCCGGCGGGCGCGACATAGCCAATGACTGGAACCGGCGAGGCGAGAATGCCGGCGATCATCTCGCGCATGCTGGTGACCAGCCCGCCGGGCGTGTCCATCTGCAGGATGAGAGCCTCGACGTTTCGGTCCGCGGCCACCACCAGCGCTTCCTCGAGCTGCCTGGCACTCGCCGGACCGATGGCGCCGTCGATCTCGACGCGCAACGCAATTTTCTCCCGGCCATTCGCCTCTCCGGTTGCGGAAGAGGGACAAACGGCCGCAACAGCCACGAAAGCCGCGGCAAGCAAGACCGCACGCGCGAGTTTCACGCTCAAAGCTCCACACCTAGGATATGGGCTGGATTTTGCCGAAATCCATGACGCTTCGCGGCGGGTGACGCATCGCACGGTCCGGCTGGGCGTCGGCCTGCTCAGCGGCGGCTACGGCACCGAGAAGCTCCGCCAATCGGGCACGTTCCGCGGCTGTGCAGACCCAACGGCATGTTGCGCCATATAGACGAGGTCGGCGGCCGCACCTGACGGTGGCGGGGCCGCCGCTAAGTCCAGTCGATTTCCCCGTGATCGGTCCTTGTCGTTATCGCTCCGGCCGGCAGCCGATCACAAAACGCGACGACGTTCAGGCAGTCATATCGCGCGCTGGGCACGATCAGACCGTCATAATCGAGGAAATATGCGGCCTCGCCGATGTCTTGCGACCTCGGATATTCGGCGTGCTTTTCCTGATACGAAAGCTGGCCGTAGCGCGAGGTGTCGAGGCCAAGGGTCTGCAAGGCGGCCAGGTCGAGCAGTCTGAGCGTCCGGTCCAAAGAAAGATCGATCTCGAAGAGATTGTATCTGACACGTGAAGGGACCACTGGCTGACCCCGCGTCAGGTGGAATCTCATCTCGCTCAAGGCACCTTCGCGCTCTTGCGAGGTGTAGAGCACGTCGAATGTTCCATCGTCCCACCGGCCACCGGAGCTCGAGCACTGGATCGGGCTGCGGCCCTGGCGCACAACACGCCAAACCGTTCCGGAGTATTCGACCGGAACTATTGCCTCGATAGCGTCGATGAGCCGGCTATCGCGTCGTTTCCGCCCGGCGATCGCCAACTAGAGAAAGACCTCGTTCTCAAGCCGATCGATGACTTTGAGCACGTCGAGAGCACGGTCGTCGTGAATGAGATCTATCGCCCTTTCACCGTTCAATTGCGGGTGGCGAGCGTAAAGCCAGGTGCGGATATCGCTTGGCTCGTAGAATTCCTGCAGTCGGCCGACGATATAGTGCAGATCCGATAAAATGAGCTCGCTGCGTGGCTGGGGCTTGATGTCGCCGGCCTTCCACCTCGAAACCGTGGCCTTGGACACGTCGGTGATGTTTGCAATATCGGTTCCCTTGAGACCGCCAAACGTGCCCAATTCGTCCAGGAATCTGGGAACCGTCCGCAACGCCGTAGCCATATTTTCTCTCCGGCTTCCAAGCCAGCTTCGCCCATGCGTGTCAGCCTGACACTTTGACTGCATCGGCGCATTTCGGTTTCACAAATGGAAAATATGAAACGGAGATGCAAATGTCAATTGCCGCTTCGGTTCGACGGGTCTCCAGTGCCTGGTCGCTCAGGCCCGAAGCAGCGCCAGCTCTTCGGCGGTCAGATGGCGTACCTTGCCCTTGGCAAAGTCGCCGAGTTGCAGAGATCCGATCGCGATCCGGACCAGGCGCAGCACCTCGACGTTGTGGGCGGCGAGCAGCCGGCGGATATGGCGGTTGCGGCCCTCGTCGAGCACGATTTCCAGCCAGGCGGTGCTGGTGCCGCCGCGCAGCAGCTCGATCGAGCGGGCCGTCAGCAATTCGCCGTCGACTGTCGCGCCGGCGCGCAACCGCGCCAGGATGGCCTCGTCGGGCAGGGCGCCGATCTGCACGTGATAGGTCTTGGCGACATGCGAGGCGGGGTCGAGCAGGCGCTGCGCGAGGCGCGTGTCGTTGGTCATCAACAGCAGGCCTTCGCTGGCCTTGTCGAGGCGGCCGACGGGCGAGACGAAAGGCAGGTCGAGCCCGGCCAGGCAATCATAGACGGTGCCGCGGTCCTGCGGGTCGACACGGGTGGTGACCAGCCCACGCGGCTTGTTGAGCATCAGATAGACCTTGCGCTCGGCGGCGACGCGGCGGCCGTCGACCTCGATGCGGTCGCGGCCTGGATCGACGCGCATCGAGCCGTTGCGCACGATCTTGCCGGCGACCCGCACGCGGCCCTCGGCAACCAGAAGCTCGGCCTGCTTGCGCGAGCAAAGGCCAAGCTTCGACAACGCGCGACAGAGGCTGACGCCGGGAGGTTGGGTCCCGGGGGCAGGGCGCTGCCGGGCAATGATCGGTCGCGGCGACATGGCGTTGGTTCTCGTTACGCGTTTCCAGTATAACCGGCTGCCGACTGTGTCCACGCAAGGACTGGAATGTCGCCTCGGATGCATGCGGCCCTGTTAGATGAGCCTTGCCAGCCTTGCGGCGTCGCGTATAGCCAGCACGGCATCCGGATTGGTCACGGGATAGGCAGTGATGAAGCGTTCGACCGAAAATTCGGGGAATTCGGCTTTCAAACGGGCGGCAAACCTGGCCGCTTCGCCGGCCTCACCCGTGGCCGCATGCGCGAGCGCCAGAAACATCAGCACGTCCGGCGACTCCGGCGAACTCCGGCGGAGCGCTGCAATGGCTTGCCGGTGTCTGCCGGCGGCGAACAGAATGCGGCCCTGCATGCCGAAATACCAGGGCGGGGCCAGTGGGTTAAGCCGCATGGCACGCTCGATGAGCGGAATTGCCTCGGCCGGATCGCCAACGACAAGCGCCTTGCTGCCGGCAAGTAGCGGCAATATGCCGGCATGATTGAAGCCGTATTCGAGAGCGCGCCGGTGGGCGCGCTCCGCTCCTTCGAGATCGCCAAGGCATGCTCTGAGGTTGCCAAGGCACGCGTGGGCGCAACTGTCCGTCGGGTCGAGGCGCAGTGCGTTTTCGGCCGCCGTCCGCCAGTTCTCGATCGAGGTCAGCACGTCGTCGCCAAAGCCGTTGCAGGCCTCGATCGAATAGGCATAGGCGAGTTCGGCCCAGCAGTTGGCGAAAGTGGGGTCAAGCTCCAGCGCTCGTAAAAACAGACGGATCGCCGCCGCATTGCCGGCGCGGCTGAACGTCGTGTGCTGTTCCACGCCGAGCAGATAGCAATCATAGGCGCGCAGGCTGGCCGGCGGCTTGCGGCGAACCGCGTTGCGGCCGACGGTGGCGAGGGTTCCATAACTGCCGGCCAACACATTGATGATGCTTTCGGTCAGGCTGTCCTGCAGCTCGAAAATGTCCTCGACAGGCCGGTCGTAGCGCTCCCTCCACAGGTTGACGCCGTTACGAGCATCGGCAAGCTCTATCGTCAAGCGAACCCTCTGGTCGTCGGCGCGCAACCGGCCCGAAACTATATAGGTGACGCCGAGCGTCTTACCGTCCGCGGCAAAATCGGCCGGCTTGCTGCCCAGTGATTTCATCGTGTGAAAGGCTATGACAGGCAGGCCTGCGTAGCGCGCCAGGTCGATGGTGATGTCCGACGACAGGCCATCGGCAAAGCGGCGCCATCGCTCTTCGGAATTGAGGCATTCAATCGGGAATATGGCAAGCGTTGGCGGGGCTTCGGACAAAGGCAAAAGCGCTTCCTGCGACGCGCGCGGGATACCGCTAAAGTAGGTCGCGAGCCCGATCTTCGTCCGTACGCCGAGCTTTTCGTAGATACTCGCAAGGTGAGTGCGAACTGTGGTCGGGGCAATGAAAAGCGCCTTGCCGATTTCACGGTAAGTCATACCGGACGCGAATTTTTCCGCAACCGCGCGCTCGCGACCCGACAAGGCGTCGAGCGCCTGCGCTTTCGAAGCGTCGCTGAGCATCATGCTGGAACCCGGTCCCCAGCGGAAGAATACTACAAATGCAGGAGGTCGAATACTGCATCTGCCCGATGCCGCCGCTGACGCACAAACTGCAAGATCGCCCGCAGCAACAGCTGTAGTCAGGGGAGGGCTTCAATGCGTGTCGTTTCGGTCGTTATTGCATGCACGATTTTGAGTTTTTCGGCGGGTCTGTCGCCGTCGTTCGCAAGAGGATGCAGGCAGGTGCTGGAATCGGATGTGAAAATCACGAGCATGCGACTCTACGCCGACATTCTGGCCAATGCCGCTCGTAACGGCTGGGACTACACGCCTGAATCGATCGTCAGCGGCTCAAAGAGGCATTTCGAGGAGATGAAGCTCCAGTTGAACAATGCCGGCTATGAGATCGTGCCCGTCGGCGTCCGCCTGTATTGCAAACGGTCCGACAAGCTCGCCGCCCGCTAGCAACCAGCGATCCGCCCCTTTGCGGCGCAAGCTTTCGGCAATGTTGAGCAGAAGTCCGCGCCGGATCCATCTTGATCCGCTCAGCACCGTGGGCTGTCAACGCGGCCAGGACTCTTCCCGATGCTGCCGCCCGACACCGGGCGACACCTCAGGTAAACGCGCCGGGTACACACCCGGGCAGCAGACCATCCCAGTGCCCACCGGACGTCCTAACTCATGCGGGGGATTTTATGGGGCTCGAAGACGACCACGCGCCACTCCGCCTGGACCACGCGCTGTACCACTTGGACGGCACGCCAGCCGGCCGTTAGCCCTCCACGCCTGAGCATCTCGATGATGGTTGAATCCAAAATCACCACAGTTCGGTGCTCGTCGAGCGAGCTTTCAGCAGCCTGGTTCCGCAGCCTAAGTATGTGCAACTTCGGAAGCTGCCGACATCAATTCCTCGGGATTCGGCGCTCTGAAGGTGTTGAGGCCATCCTCCAGAACTTCAGTGAAGTTCCAGCGTACGATGCCCGCCCGGTCGATTAGGAACTGACCGACAAGCTGCGCCTGGCTGGAAGCCATCGCCTGCTGATCGACTTCCGTAATCTCATAACCTTCCTTCTTGTTAAGAAATTCATTCATTGCCATGACGTCCATAGGCTCGGGCAACTCGCCCGGGAGATGGAACGGTATCGCCATGACCGTTTCCATCCCGACCTCGCGCAAGCCGAAGGCACGGTGCGAGGCCCGCTCCGGGTCGGATGCAGCGAGAAGATCGGGTGCCGGGTGGTAACGGAAATAGAGCCGCGCCCGCTCGACTGGCGTATTGACCACCGCCAGGCATTCGACGCCTTGCTCACGCAGGGCCGGCTTAAGTTGCGCCATCGCCGCGACATGGCGCCGGCAGAACGGACAGTGCAGGCCTCGGAACAAACCGATCAACAACGGGCTACGGCCTCGAAAATCATCGAGCGCGATCTTGCCTTCGCGTGAGATCGCATTGAGCACAACATTCGGTGCCCGATCGCCCGGCTGCAGCGGGCGGTCAACACTACTCGTGGACATGGACAACCTCCTCGCCCGGGTCAGTCAGGGAAAGCAGCACACCCAGCGTTTCGGAGGCGATCAAGTTGCCGGGGGCGAAAGCTTCCTGTGCCAAGGCAATAGCTTTCGACCTCTGCCATATTGCCGAGGTCGAGATTACGCGTGTTGCAAGCTCATCATAACACGAAAAATTCATCTGCGGGTCGCCCGTTTCGCGAGCCGTCTCGAGCGCCGCGGAACAGTGGGTCGCCTCATCCGTGGGGGCGACCCAGCGGCGAAGTCGATTTATGCTCCAGATGGGCGTCCTTGGTCGACTTGAGCCCTTACGCTTTTTAGAGGCGCAGCGAATGGCGCGACTGCGCGCATTGCGTGGTCCACTTCATCGGACGCGGCGCAAGTCGGTAACCTTCCGAACAGAATCCTGGGAGGCGGCTCCAGGTTAGACGTTGCAATTTCGCAGGCCCGCATCGGGCGCTGCGGCTGTGGAGGGCGGCATAGGAGAAGAACCATGCGCAGTTGGAACACGGGCCACATCGTCGGCCAGAAGTCTCCGCCCAAGGCACGAGAGGTCTGGAGCATCCGAACGCGACTGCAGTATCAGGTGCGGAACGCGATCTTGCGCTGTTCAATCTTGCCATCGACAGCAAGCTGCGGGGTTGCGACCTGGTCACGATCACCGTCGGAGACGTCGCCCTTTCGGGCAGCGTGCGTGATCAGGCGGTGATCGTGCAGAAGACAGGGAGCGGCGCTTTCACAAAGCGTCGCTCCGTGACCCGATTACAGACAACCAGACGGGTATCCTGGACATCCGCTCTTGCCCACATAACCGACAGATCATTCGGCAGGCACAGTCGTTCGGTCCGGTGCGCCTTCGCGGTATTCGCTCCAGGCCTGCCGCAGGATTCGCACCGATGAGGTTAGAAAGATACCGGCCATAAGCGCGGCGACGGCCAGATCCGGCCATGCGCTTGACGTACTCCAGACGCCAAGAGCTGCGGCGATCACCACCATGTTGCCGATCGCGTCGTTGCGCGAGCACAGCCAAACCGATCGGACATTCGCGTCACCATCCTTGTAGGGCATCAGAAAACCAACGGAAGCAAGATTGGCGGCAAGGGCCAGAAAGCCGAAGATGCCCATGACTTCCGCGCTGGGTACGCCGAGGATCAGCGTCTGATAGACGGTCGAGCCGAAAACCCAAAGCGCCATCAGGCTGAGCGACAGACCCTTGAGCAGCGCAGCCGTTGCGCGCGTCCTCAAGCTCGCGCCGATGACCGCGAGGCTCAGCCCATAGGTGAGGGTGTCGGCGAGGAAATCCAGCGCGTCGGCCTTCAGCGCCTGAGAACCGGCAAGTGAGCCGGCAGTCATTTCGGTCAGGAACATGGCCGCATTAATAGCGATGACCGTCCACAGCACACGCTTGTAGCGCGGGTTCATGCCGTCAAAGACCGGCACGCCGCCCGAACAGCATGAGGCTTCCGCTGCACGATCATGCGAATGACCGTGCAGCTTCGCCGGCAGAACCAGCGGCGGCGGTCCCGCACAGCTTTTGGTTTTATGATCGCAGCAAGCTTCAGACATGGGTGACTCCTCAATGAAGACACTGTAGGATCTCTAGTGGCTAGAGGTTCAAGAGGCTTTTTATGGATTTGTCGATCGGTGAATTGTCTCGTCGCGCGGAGGTGAAAATACCGACGATCCGCTACTACGAGCAAATTGGCCTGTTGCCCGAAACGGGTCGAACCGAAGGAAAGCAGCGACGCTATGGAAGGAGGGCAGTAGCGCGGCTTGCCTTCATCCGGCACGCGCGAGAACTCGGCTTCGAGGTTGATGCGATCCGTACGCTGCTTTCGCTGCAGGATGATCCGGATCAATCATGCGCCCGCGCCGACGAGATCGCGAAGGCGCGGCTGGTCGAGGTGGAGAAGCGCATCGCCAGTCTCAAGGCTCTGCGCAGGGAATTGCGGAAGATGGTCGAGGAATGCGCCTGCGGGCGGGTCGGCGAGTGTCGCGTGATCGAAACGCTCGCCGACCGAACGCATGCGCATGGGAAGTTGGCGGCAAGTTGATCGGAGAGGTGATGGCAGCGTTCGCGGGCGGCGGCAACCGGCGCTCCTTCACAGAATGTCAACCCCGACTCGAAGCATTCAGGCGTCGCTAGAAGCGATAACGCACTCCGACTTGCGCGAGCACAGGCCAAGCTTGGACAGCGCGCGGCACAGGCTGACACCGGGAGGCTGGGTTTCGGGGGGCAGGGCGTTGCCCGGCAATGTTCGGTCGCGGCGACATGGCGTTACCTGTGGATTCTTGTATACGAGCATCCCAGCATAGCCGGCTGCCGGCTGTGTCCACGGAAGGGAACTGCTCGCCACTTGCATCGATCACGGCGGCTGCGAGGACTTGCATGAAAACAGCCGTTCGCCTTTGCCTGCTGCTCGCCTTTCTGCCGACATCGCTGGCGCATGCCGGCTGGCAGGCGGTCGAGAAGGTCGAGACCTATGCCATCTCGGGGCAGTCCGGCCCGGAGCTCTATGCCTCGATCGGCGGGCGCGGGCCGCTGCTCGGCGAGCGCCGGGTCATCGCGCATACCAATTTCAAGCTGACCTGGGTGAGGGACTACCAGCCGCAAGGCGACGCCTGCGTACTGGTGTCGGCGCGACCGAAGCTGATCATCACCTACACCTTGCCGAAGCCGGCTGCGCGGCTGCCGGGCGCAATCCAGAAGAACTGGGAGATCTTCTCAGCCGGCCTTGCCGCCCACGAGAAGGTGCATGGCGCCAGCATCATCGACATGGTGCATAAGATCGAGGCGGCCACCATCGGCCTGACCGTCGCCGATGACCGTGGCTGCAGCAAGATCAGGAGCGAAGTTACGAGACGTCTCGCCGGAATTTCGCAGGCACAGCGGCAGGCGAGCCGCGATTTCGACCGGGTCGAATTCGGCCCGGGCGGCAAGCTGCGGCAGCTTGTGTTCGCGCTGATGACCGGCGGATGATGCTGCAGGGCTGCGGGGGCGGCAGGGTACCACCTTTGCGGCCCTCACGCCTGCTCGGTCGGATAGAGGGTCAGGATGTTGACGTTGACCCGTGGCGGCTGGGTCACCGCGTACAAGATGGCGGCGGCGATGTCCTCGCTTTCCAGCTGCTCCATGTCGCCCAGCCTTTGCTCGACCGCTTGGCGCACATCGGCGCGCATATTCCGGGTGAACTCGGTCTTGACGGCGCCGGGCTCGATGCAGGTGACGCGGATACCGTCCTTGCCGATCTCGCGGCGCAGCGATTCCGCCATCGCGCTCACCGCGTGCTTGGTGCCGGAATAGACCACCGAAGGGTGGATATAACGGCCGGTGCCGGACGAGACGACGACGATGTGGCCGGCGCCTTGCCGCTGCATCGAGGGCAGTGCCGCATGGATCGGATAAAGCAGCCCGAGAATGTTGACGTCGACCATCCGGCGGTACTCTTCCGGCGTCGTGTTGCGGAACGGCGCGGCGACGCCGACGCCTGCAACCGCAAGCAGAATGTCGAGCCGGCCGTACTCCTGCTGGACCCGTTCGACCATCGCCGTGGCTTGCGTCTCGTCGGTGACGTCGACGACAATCGGCAGCGCCGCACTGCCGGTCTCACGGATCCGCCTCGCCAGCTTGTCCAGGCGCTCGGTGCGCCGCGCAGCAATCACCAGCGTGGCGCCCTCGGCCGCCAGCGCCAAGGCGGTGGCCTCGCCGATGCCTGAGGAGGCACCAGTCACCAAGGCGATCTTGCCGCTCAGTTTTCCTGTCTGCATCTTTTTCTCCCGAGGTTTGGATACGCCCTGAAGCTAGGTGCGGATGCTCTGAAAGCAATGCTTATGGGCGACTGAAGGACCGGACGGCTTGCGGGACAGAAGGGCCGGGACAGCGCCCTCCGGCAAGCCCATGTCTGCGCAATTTTCTTTGAGCGAACGAGCGGGCCTTGACGTGACTGGAGCTGTTGCGTCTTGATACGGGCTGCGGGGCTTCGCATGAAAACAGCTGATGGACTATGTCTGCGGGTGGCTTGTTTGCATGCGACGCGCCTGCAGGCACCACCGCGATCCCCTCGTGACCGACCGGGCTGAGCGCAAGATGAAGGTCCTCGTCGTCTATTGCCATCCCTGCACGGACAGCTTCAATGGCGCCGTCCGCGATATGGTGCTGGAGACGCTTGCCGAACGCGGCCATCAGGTCCACCTGCTCGACCTCTATGCGACCGGCTTCGATCCAGTCATGCGCACGCAGGAGTGGCGCGGCTACCACGACAAGGCGGCGAACCTGCAACCCGTGCACGAACATGCGCAGGAGCTGCTCTGGGCGGAGGCGGTCGTCTTCATTTACCCGACCTGGTGGTATGGCCTGCCGGCGATGCTGAAAGGCTGGCTGGAGCGCGTGCTGGTGCCGGGCTTCGCTTTCGAGATGCCGACCGCACGCCGCGGTCCACGGCCCAAATTGCGGCACATACGCCGGGTGATGGCGATGACCACATGCGGTGCCACGCCGCTGATGTCGTGGATCATGGGACAGCCCGGCCGGCGAACCCTGCTGCGCGGCTTCCGCTCCGTCTGCCATCCGCTGTGCCGGACCAAATTCCTGGCGCTCTACCGGATGGACAGCGTCTCGGCCGCCGGACGCCAGGCGCATCTGCAGCGGGTCAGGAAAACGGTTGCAAGCCTTGGTCGCGCTGATGCGGTCGCCGCCACAGTGCCTGGCTGATAAGCTAGGCGGGCCGTCACCGGCATAGGCGCGTTGACTCTATTCCCCATTTCTGGAAATCTGGAAATATGGACAAGACGCTCGCCCTTTCCGCACTTGCCGCGCTCGGCCAGGAGACCCGGCTGGACGTTTTTCGCCTTTTGGTGCGGGCCGGCGCCGAGGGCGTGGCTGCGGGCGAGATCGCCTCACGGCTCGCCGCGTTGCCGAATACGATGTCGGCCCATCTCAAGATCCTGTCGCATGCCGGCCTGGTGCGGACCGAACGAGAGGGCCGCAGCGTGCGCTACTTCGCCGATATGACCGGCTTTCGCGATCTGCTGGCCTACCTCATGGAGGATTGCTGCAATGGCGCGCCGGAACTTTGCCAGCCGGTCATCCAGGCCGTGACCTGCAACTGCTAGGGGGAGGTTCGTCTTGGCCAATCTTTCCCGCCGCCTTGCCGCCGAAGCCCTCGGCACAGCTCTGCTGGTCGCCACCGTGGTCGGTTCCGGCATCATGGCTGACAGGCTGAGCAATGATGTCGCCGTCTCCCTGCTCGGCAATACCTTGCCGACCGGGGCGATCCTGGTCGTGCTCATCACCATATTCGGGCCGATATCCGGAGCGCACTTCAACCCGGCGGTGACGCTGGTATTTGCGCTTCGACGCGAAATCGAAACGAACGCAGCGCTTGCTTATGTCGCCGCCCAGATTGCCGGCGGCATCGCCGGAACGTTGCTCGCGCATGCGATGTTCGAACTGCCGATCCTGCAAGTGTCGGCGACGGTGCGGACCGGAAGCGGGCAATGGATTGCGGAGCTGGTTGCCGCCTTCGGGCTGGTCTTCACCATCCTCGCCGGCCTGCGCTCACGTCCGGATTCGATCCCCTGGCTGGTCGGGCTCTATATCACCGCCGCCTATTGGTTCACCGCGTCGACATCCTTCGCCAATCCGGCCGTCGCAATCGCCCGTGCGTTCTCCAACACGTTTGCCGGGATCCGCCCCGCCGATCTGGCGGGCTTCATCGCCGCCGAGCTTTTGGGCGCGTTGCTGGCCATGGCACTGGCAGGGTGGCTGCTCGCCCAACCGAAGCCAGTCGGACAGATGAAAGCTGCGCAATGACCATCACCATCTACCACAACCCCGATTGCGGCACCTCGCGCAACACGCTGGCCATGATCAGGCAGTCCGGCGAGGAGCCGGAGGTGATCGAATATCTGAAGAACCCGCCATCGCGGCAAAAACTCGTCGAGCTGATCACGGCGATGGGCATGACGCCGCGCCAATTGCTACGAGAGAAGGGCACGCCCTATGGCGAACTCGGCCTGGGCGACCCCAAGTGGAGCGACGACGAGATCCTCGATTTCATGCTGGCGCATCCGATCCTGATCAACCGGCCTATCGTGGTGACGCCGCTCGGCACCATGCTCGCCCGACCCTCCGAAGCGGTGCTCGATATCCTGCCCAATCCGGATATCGGCCCGTTCACCAAGGAGGACGGCGAGGCCGTCATCGACGCCAGCGGTAAGCGCGTCGGCTAGATATCGTCTTATTTCGATCTTTGTCGAAATTCTCTTGACGTGCAGCGATTCTGGAAATAGCTTATTTCCATGAAACTCGAAAAAGCAGCCGCGCAACTTGAAGCCCTCGGCAACCCGACGCGGTTGCAGCTCTATCGGACGCTGGTGCGAGCGGGCGATGAGGGGCTGCCGGTCGGGCGCATCCAGGACAGGCTCGGCATCGCCGCCTCGACGCTGTCGCATCACCTCAAGCGGCTGGTCGACACCGGCCTGGTAACGCAGGAGCGCCAGGCGACCACGCTGATCTGCCGGGCCAACTATCCCGCCATGAACGGGCTCATCGGATACCTCGCGGACGAATGCTGCGCCGACGGCACCTGTGCGCCGGCATCGGCGGAAGCGGTCGCCAAAACGGCGGCGTGATTTTTTTGGCATTATAATTCGAAATTACCGGAAGGACGGAAGATATGGATACGATCGAAAAACTCCCTGTGGCGGTGATCGGCGCCGGGCCGGTCGGTCTGGCGGCAGCGGTCCACTTCATCGCGCAGGGCATTCCTGTCAAAGTCTACGAAGCCGGCAATGCGGTTGCATCCAATCTCAGGGATTGGGGCCATGTCCGGGTTTTCACGCCCTGGCGCTATTGCGTCGATCGGGCGGCCAGAGACCTGCTCGAGGCGCATGGCTGGCGGATGCCCGAGCCCGGGGCATTCCCGACCGCGGACGACCTCGTCGCGGACTATCTCGAGCCGCTTGCAAAGCTTCCGCAATTGTCGCCGTCGATCGAAACCGGCGTCCGCGTCTTCGGCATTTCGCGCTGGGGCGCCGACAAGGTGCTGAGCAAGGGACGCGGGAACCGGCCATTCATGCTGGTAGTCGAAACCGCCACCGGCACCAGGCGCGACAGCGCCCGCGCCGTCATCGATGCGTCGGGAACCTGGCAGATGCCGAACCCGCTCGGCGCCGGCGGAATTCCTGCAGAAGGCGAAGCCGAATTTGCCGACCGCATCGCCTACGGCATACCCGATATTCTCGGCCGCGACCGCAGCCTTTATGCGGGGAAGACGACGCTGGTCGCCGGCTCCGGCCATTCCGCCGCCAATGCGGTGCTGGATCTCGCCAGCCTGGCAAATGTGGAGGCCGGCACGGCTTTCATCTGGACAACGCGCGGCACCGATCTGGTGCGCATCTATGGCGGCGGCGATGCCGACCAATTGCCGGCACGCGGCGAACTCGGCGCCGAAGTGCGCGAACTCGCCGAGAGCGGCGGCGTCAGGCTGGTGACGGGCTTTGCGGCTGTTTCGATCCGCGATGCCGACGGACGGCTGGTCGTCGAAGGCCAGACCAAGGACGGCTTGCAGGCGCTTGGCCCGGTCGACCGTATCATCGCCGCGACCGGACAACGCCCGGATCTGTCGCTGACACGCGAGCTTCGGCTCGAGCTCGATCCGTGGCTGGAAAGCGTCAAGGCACTGGGGCCGCTGATCGATCCCAACGAGCACTCCTGCGGCGACGTGCCGCCGCACGGTCACCGCGAGCTCAGCCATCCAGAGCAAGGGTTCTATACGGTCGGTATCAAGAGCTATGGCCGCGCGCCGACCTTCCTGCTGCTGACCGGCTATGAGCAGGTCCGCTCCGTCGCCGCAGCGATCGCCGGCGACATGGTGGCGGCCGACAATGTCCAGCTCGTGCTGCCGGAGACCGGCGTCTGCACCGTGCCGACGATCGGTACTGCCGACAAGGGGTGCTGCGGCGGCCCGGCGCCCGCCGCTTCGGATGCCTGCTGTGTCGCCGATGTCGAGGCGAAGACGATCGGCAAAAGCGGTTGCGGCTGCAGCGTCGCGGCATGAGCCTTTCGCCGCCTTCGACGGCCGTCCTGCGCAGCCGCGGCATGATCATAACCACGCTTGGCCTGACGCAGATCATGGCGTGGGGATCGTCCTACTATCTTCCCGCGGTCATTGCACCGGCGGTCTCCTCCGATACCGGCTGGCCGCTGGCATGGGTTGTCGGCGGGCTGTCTCTCGGCTTGCTCATGGCGGGATTGATTTCTCCGCGCGTCGGTTCATCGATCGAGCGGCATGGCGGCCGCAACGTCCTGGCATTCAGCGCCGGATGCATCGGGGTCGGCCAGATCGGGCTAGCCCTTGCTCCCAACCTTGCGGCCTATATCGCTGCCTGGCTGATCATCGGACTGGGCATGGGTGCGGGGCTCTACGATGCCGCTTTCGCCACGCTTGGCCGCCACTACGGCCACGGCGCGCGCTCCGCCATCACCGCGCTGACGCTGTTCGGCGGTCTTGCGAGCACGATCTGCTGGCCGATCTCAGCCTTGCTGCTGGGGGAGGTCGGCTGGCGCGGCACCTGCCTGGTTTACGCCGCCTTTCAGCTGGCAATTGCGCTTCCGCTCTATCTGGTGATCCTGCCCCGCGCGGCGCCGCAACCGGCAGTCAAACCAGAATTGCAGGAGGCGGCACCGGTCCTGGAAAACAATATGGATCCGTCGATCATGATCGTTTTGGCCGCGACCCTCACGCTTGCGGCGGTAATCTCCTCGACGCTGTCGGTGCATCTGCTCACCATCCTGCAGGGCAGCGGCATGGCGCTGGCCGCAGCCGTCGAGCTCGGCGCTCTGGTCGGCCCGTCCCAGGTGGCGGCGCGCGCGATCGAGATGATGATTGCGCGCTACCACCATCCGATCCTGACCAAGTTCGCCTCGGTTGCCTTTGTGGCGATCGGCGTTTCGGCGCTCTGGGCCGGCATGCCAATCATCCCGGTGGCGCTCGGTTTCTATGGCGCGGGCATCGGCCTCGAATCCATCGCACGGGGAACGCTGCCGCTCGCGCTGTTCGGCTCGAACGGCTATGCGAGACTAATGGGTCGCCTCGCCATGCCGAGCCTGATCGCCCAGGCGGCGGCACCCTCGGCCGGCGCATTGCTGCTGGAGCGCTTCGGCCCGCATGGGACGTTGGCCGCGCTTTCCGGTCTGGCGCTGGCCAACGTCCTCCTGGCATGCGGCTTGGGCTGGCGGATGCTCCGCCGGCGGGAATCGCAGGTTCAATCCCGATAGGATTTGACCAGCGTTCACCCCCTTCACCTGGGTAGCGGGAGATCTTCTAAGGGGTCGGCAAGGAAGGATGCGGCGATCAGATCGTCGGCATCCAGCCGCAGGGAGCCTTCGGCGCCTCCCATGATGGCGGCAACTTTCTGAAACGTCTTCATCTCGTGCTCGGTGATCTGGGCGCTTCGCATTCTGGCTTTGAGGTCAGCAACGCGCAGCCCCAAACTGTGGGACATTCCGATTTTACGGTTCGACATGGTAAGATGCTCCTCCCCGGCCCATGTTTGTTTTGCCACCCGCCCTTATTCGCATTTCCTCCGCCTGCCTAAATATGAGGCATCGCGAATACAGCGCCCGAACGCCCGATGCAAGGGAAGGTTCCGGCGCGCAGAGGTCACGAAATAATAATGCGAAGGAAGCACGGCCGATGGTCCGGCCGGAGGTAGGACTTAGGTACGACGCCCCGCCAGACAGAGGGTTCCGGAGGCTTATCGGCTGGCGAGGACCATGCGGTTGCCTTCGCTGTCGCGAAACTCCGCCACCGTGCGGCCCGGCTGCCACGGCGCCTCATGCGGTTCGGTGACGATCTCGACGCCGCCCGCTTTCAACGCCGCGCTCATTGCTCCGACATTTTCGTCGACCAGCACCAATACCGGCTCCGCGGCGGGGGTGTCGTCGGCGCGCCTGATGAAATGCAGGTTCGTCACGGCATGCGGAAACGCCAGCTCGATCCAGCGCCAGCCGCCATCGCCCATCTTCTGGTCGGCCAGCACCTGACAGGCGAGATGCCTGGTGTAGAACGCCTTGGCACGGTCCTGGTCGAACACTGGAAGCTCGGCAAACTGGATATGCATGATCGTCTCTCCTGCTTGATGGCTGCCGCGCAGCCGCCCACGCGGAAAAGACGATGCGGGCAACCGAAAAGATTCTTCGGTAGTGAGAATCTTTTCGGCGCGGCCGGTCGTCCTTCGTTCATACCAACCAGTCAGGAGACGACGATGAACTATGCGCTCATTCGATATGGTGTGAACCAAGCCGACCTGGACAATAACCGCGCGCTGGTCGAAAAAGTGTTCGAAGCGCTGGGCGAGGCGGCACCGCCGACGGTGCGCTATCTCGTGCTCGAGCTGGACGATGGTTCGTTCGTCCACATCGTCGGTCAGGACGGCGATTCGTCGGCGCTGACCGGGCTTGCGGCCTTCAAGGCGTTTACGGAAAACCACGCCCAGCGCCGCTCCACCCCGGCAATGCGATCGCCTGTCAAAGTCATCGGCAACTACCGTATGCTGGCGGATCAAAAAGCCGGGTAGCGCCTGCCATGCCGCTCGCGCAGAAATGGGACGCTACGCCGAAAATGAACAGGGCGACTTTGGAGGCGATGCTCGTCGGGTTGCGGCCAAGGCTGCATCGTTACTGCGCGCGCATGGCCGGCTCGGTGATCGACGGCGAGGATATCGTCCAGGAGGTGCTGATCAAGGCGCTGCAGGCGATCGACGGCGGCGCCATGGTCGAACGGCCGGAGCAATGGCTGTTTCGCATCGCCCACAATGCCGCGCAGGATCATCTGCGGCGGCGCAATCGGGAAAGGTCGCGCATGACCGAGGCCGACATGAGCGTCATCGAGGATCCCTCCGGCAGCGCCGACAGCCGGCTCGCCGCCCAGACCGGCCTGCGCTCCTTCATGCAGCTTTCGGTGCCGCAGCGCAGCGCCGTGATCCTGGTCGATGTGCTCGGCCTCAGCCTGCACGAGACCTGCGAAGTCACCGGCGCGACGCTCGCCGCCACCAAGGCCGCGCTGCATCGCGGGCGGGCGCAGCTCAAGCTGCTGGCCCTGCAGCCCGAGCAGGCGCTCGCGCCGAGGCTCGACGCCGATGACGAGCGCCGGCTGCGGCGCTATGTCGACCTGTTCAACGCGCGCGACTTCGACGCGGTCAGGGCTCTGATCGCCGAGGACGTCCGGCTCGATGTCGTCAACCGCGTCCGCCTGCGCGGCAAGGCCGAAGTGTCGACTTATTTCGGCAATTACGACCGCGCGACCGATTGGGCGCTGTCGCTGGGCTTTGTCGACGGCCGGCCGGCGATTCTCATCCGCAACCCTGGGGACCCGGACGGCGCCGTGCGCGGCTTCATGCTGGTCGAATGGCGAGACGAGCAGGTCGTCCAGATCCGCGATTTCCGCTACGCACCCTGGTGCTTGCCCGATGCGGAGATCAGTACGATAGAGCGGTGAGGGGCTTGCCGAGATGGCGCGCGGAGGCGACGTGGCCAAGGTTGCGCCACCGAACAAGTCTGCCATCGCCTCGGCCACCAAGCTGAAGGGGTCCGCGTCCGATTTCGGGGAGCGGTATCGTCGCGAAGAGGATCTACGGCCCACAGCCGTCATGCTCGATATAGAGCGGCGCCAGCTTTCGGATCAGGCAGCCTCTTCCTGGTTGACCCAAACGCAATTGCCACATGGCAGCAAGTTCTTAGAGCGGTTCCGGCTCTCCTGGAACCGGTAGCCCGCTCTAACTATTTGTTTTGCCGCATTTATGCGGACGCAAAATGATTCCATTTGGCTGCAAAATGCTCTAGCCGATACGCACGCGGCGCGTCACCTGGCCATTGCTCTCCCAGTATGTGTGTTTCTTGGCAATCAAGGGATCGTCCATCGCCGGTTGAATTTGTCCCGTGGTGCTGACCGCGCGCGAGGTCACCGTGTGTTCTCCAGGAGAGGGATTTGCCCAAGCCAGGGACCAAATTTTCCAGGCGTGTTCTGCCTCCTCACTGTGGTCAATGGTCGCTGGTGCCCAAGGCCCCTGGTCGATTTGCACTTCGACCCGGTCGATCGGCGCCCCCCAGGCTGCGCCAACGATGCGGTAATCTGAGTCTTTCCGGGTAACCTTCGCAGGCGCGGACTTTATCAGCGCTCGCCCGACTGACGTCTCGGCCCATACGGTCTCGCCGTTGTGGTCCTCCTCCCGGATGGTGACATAGTCACGGGCCATCAGAAGGCTCATGAACCGCGTATCGCGAACCTCGATGCGCTTTAGCCACTTGACGTTGGCGATCCCGTACCAGCCTGGCGCAATGAGCCGTACCGGGAAGCCATTGGGCGCCGGCAAGACGGCTCCATTCATTTCATAGCAGAGGAGATTATCGGGGTTCATCGCGTCGGCGAGCGACATGCTGCGGGCGAAGTTCTGCTGCATCTTGACGTCGCGTATTGCGACCTCGCCTATGTCAGTACCGAAAAAGACGACCTCGATGCCCTTCTCCAGAACGCCGGCTTCCTCGAGGATCGGGGCGAGCGGCGTCCCAGCCCAGCGGGCATTGCCGATGCCGCCGGTGAAAAAGGGAAACCCGTGGTTGCCCGAGCATTCCACTGTGAAAACGACCTCCTGCCGCGGTCGTGCCCTGATGTCGGCGAGCGTCAATTTTAAGGGCTTCTTGACCAGGCCTCCGATCTCCATCGACCATGTCTTCTCGTCGATCGTTGGTCGGTTGAAATGCGAGATGCTGAAGAACTTGTCGTTTGGCGTTATCCAGCTATCCAAATCCTCCCAGACAAGCTGCTTCTGGATACCTACCGGATCGGGATTTTCGGTCGGCTGATCCAGCCATGGAATAACCTCCTCGCTCGGCCGTGTTGGAAAAGCGTAAGCCCGACGCGAGGTATAGAGAGCAGCAATTGCGGCAAGAGCCGCGCTTCCTTGAACAAGAAGTTCTCTGCGCTGAAAATCAGGCATGTTGTTTACCTCCCAGTTGATCCGGAACGGGCTGCAACGTGCCTTCGGCCGTAGCCTGATCACGGATAGGCGACACAATGTGAGGTCTGCCAACCCGGAAATATCCGGATAGCTCAGACGATCACCGACGCAAGTCAGGCATGTGAAGCGTTGGACGAAACTCTGGCTCGCGTTTCGCATGCCAAGAGTGCGCCTTTGAGAAGGAAGTGTCCACAACTTGGACGGGACATGATGATGATTGAGACATTCCATGCCGATTTTCGGTCCTGCCAAATCGTTGCTGCTCGGATCGCTGCCGAACGCCCGCTTCTGGGTCATTTCGGGACCTTCGTGGGTTCTCGTCGAACCGGTGTTTCCTGGTTCTCGTCGAACCGGTGTTTCCTGCCGGCCGGTGGGTTGGCCGTGCGGCCGGCACCGCCCTGATCGCTTGGGGCGGTGCAACGCTTGTGGTCTGACGACCAGGGCTGCTTCGAATCTCGCATTTGCAGGAAACGATACCTCCTGACGCAAAGTGCATCGCACCGCCCCAGCCAGGCCGGCTCACAACGCGTCGGGGCGGACCGGCGGTGACGTCAAGCTTACGCAGGCATTCAGGCGTCGAGGAACTTTGAACCCTCGCGTCCGTTTACCGGCTATCACGTCTGGAAGTTCCGCCATGAATGTCAGCGATGAAAGGACTGTATCGCTTTGGGCGGCAACCGAAGTCGCGCCTGAGGCGGTTCCGCTCGAGCGGAGTGAACAGGTCGATGTCGTGGTCGTCGGATCTGGCATTGCCGGACTGTCGGTCGCCTACGAACTGGCCCTCGCCGGGCAAAAGGTGGCGGTGCTCGATCGCGGCCGGATCGGAAGCGGCATGACGGCACGCACCACCGCGCATCTGTCGTCGATCTGCGACGACTATTTTTCGGAACTGATCAAATTGCGCGGCGAGGAACTGGCGCGGATTTACTACCAAAGCCAGTCGGCGGCTATCGACCGTGTCCAATCGATCCAGGAAGCAGAGGGTATCGCGTGTGATTTCCGCCGCCTCGACGGCTTTCTGTTTCCGGCGTCAGGCAGAAGGGAATCCGTCATCGAGCGCGAACTGGGCGCCGCTCTGAAGATCGGTGTCGACGTCGAGAAAACCGCAGGCGTGTCGTTTGCAGGCTTTTCGGATACGCCCGTCCTTCGCTACGCCAATCAGGCGACATTTCACCCCCTCGAATATCTCCGCGGGCTGGCTGCGGGCATTCGCGCGCGCGGCGGCATGCTTTATGCGGAGACCATCGTCGACAAGGTCGCGGAGACCGACGGCGGCGTCCGCGTAAGCACGGTCTCGGGCTTTACCGTGTCTGCCAGATCGGCCGTTGTCGCCACTAATTCGCCGATCAACGATCGGGTCGCGCTCCACACCAAGCAAGCGCCGTATCGGACCTACGCGATGTCGTTCGAGATCGCGCGCGACGTTTTGCCGGATGCACTCTATTGGGACACGCTGGATCCCTATCACTACGTTCGCCTGCAGCCTGGTGAAGGCAAAACCGACTTTCTGATCGTCGGTGGTGAGGACCACAAGACAGGGCAGGCCGACGATGCCGACAACCGCTTCGCGGCCCTGGCGGACTGGATCAAAAAATTGATGCCCGATATCGGCGCGGAAACCAATCGATGGTCCGGGCAGGTGATGGAGACCGTCGACTATGCCGGGTTCATCGGCCGCAATCCCGGCAACCGGCATGTCTTCGTGGTCACCGGCGATTCCGGTCAGGGCATCACCCATGGGGTTGTTGCCGGCCAATTGGTTTCCGACCTGATCCTGAAGGGGGAAAGCCCCTGGCGGGAACTTTACGAACCCTCCCGCAAGACGGTACGGGCGATCGGCGACTATTTGGCGGAGAATGCGACAGCGATCAGGAGTTTTGCCGAGTATGTCGCGCCTGGCGAAATCGATTCCGCCGATAAGCTGCGGCCGGGAGAGGGCGCCATCGTGCGCGAAGGGCTTACCAAAGTCGCGGCTTTTCGCGATGAGGACGGCACGCTCCACAAGCGCTCGGCCGCATGCACCCATGTCGGCTGCCACGTCCATTGGAACTCATTGGAACGCTGCTGGGACTGCCCCTGCCACGGCTCGCATTTTGCCGTCGACGGCACGGCTTTGAACGGGCCGGCCGTATCGCCCCTGGCTCCTGTCGGATAATTTTCTTTTCGCCCCCGCCGCGCAACTCACAATTCCTTCTCGGCCAGCTCCCGAAATGCGTCGGGAACCGACCGCTGTAGTCCGAGCGCGACCGAGGCGTAGCCGACCGCCTCCCAGCCGAAGCGGTCGCGGATCTTGTCGATGGCGCGATCCGCGATCCAGCGCGCCGCGCCCTTCCGGGTGCCGGGGCGGCGGCGGTCGTCGTCGAGCCCGAGCGGCAGCTCCAGTTGCAGCCCGGCATGCTGCTCCAGATGCGATACGGCGATCGCCAGCAGCGAGATGGTCTTTTCGTGCGGATGGTCGATGAGCACCTTGCGCACCAGCGCCTCGGCGATTTCGGCCAGCATGGCGGTTGCCGAAATCGGCTGGTCGAGCGTGACCGAGCGCGTCACCGAGCGCAAATCGGCAAAGCGGACACGAACCGTCACCGTGCGGCCGGGCCGGGATTTCGCACGCAACCTGGTGGCGACCCTGTCGGCCAGATGCAGCAAAGCGGGGACGAAGACCTGCTCGTCGGCCGGTTTTCGGCCGAGCGCCGATTGCGCGCCGGCCGAGCGCGCCCGGCGCTGCGTCTCAAGCTTGCGCGGATCGCGGTTCCACGCCAGCGCATTCAGTTTCTCTCCCGCCGCCGGCCCGAGCAGGCGCTCCAGCGCGCCACTGTTGGTCTTCGCCAACTCGCCGATGGTGTTGACGCCGATACCGGCCAGCCGCTCCCTGGTGACCGGGCCGACGCCCCACATCAGCTCGACCGGCAGCTCATGGAGGAATTCCAGCTCGTGGCGCGGATCGACCACCACGAGCCCGTCGGGCTTGGCCACTTGTGAGGCGATCTTGGCCAGATGCTTGGTGCGGGCCACTCCGACCGAGATCGGCAGGCCGAGCTCGGCCCGCACGCGGCGGCGTATCTTGCCGGCGATCTCGGCCGGCGAGCCGAACAAATGGGTGCAGCCGGCGACGTCGGCAAAGGCCTCGTCGATCGAAATCCGCTCGACCACCGGCGTGAAATCGCCGAGCACCTTGATTGCCGCATCGCCCAGCCGCTGATAGTCCTTGAAATGGCCGCCGACGAAAATGAGTTGCGGGCAGAGTTCCCGCGCCCGCCGTCCCGGCATGCCGCCGCGCACGCCGAACGCCTTGGCCTCATAGGATGCGGCAAGCACTACCCCGCCGCCGACGGCAATCGGCTTGCCGCGCAAGGCCGGGTCGAGCAATTGTTCGACCGAGGCATAGAAGGCATCCAGATCCGCGTGGAGGATGTTGGCTTCCATCCGGCCCGTTCGCTCGCGGCGGCTCGAACGCCGCATTGTCTCAAGTGTGATAGGAACATAAAGAGAACATTGCCGGCGGATTGTCAAGCAGCGGAAGCTGCCGCTGATGACGAGCGGGTGCCAATGTTCAGCCGCGCAGCCGGTCCCGGGCCTGCATCAGCGCGAATCCCAACAGGTTCTCGCCGCGCCACAGCAGCGGGTTCACTGCCCTCTCGTCATCCGCCGCAAGACCAATGCCCCACACCCGGTCGACAGGGCTGGCCTCGGCCAGCACCTTGTCATGCGTCGACAGCAGATAATCGCGCAGCACCGCATTCTGTCGGAACTTCTGAAAGCTCCCTTCGCAGACGATGCGATATTTGTCGGCATCCCATTTGGTGCCATCGAAGCCGCTCACCTGACGGCCAAGCTGCTTTGCCTGCTTGGGGCTCGTCGCCCTGAGGATTTGCGTTGCCGTCTGAGCATCACCGAACAGGCGAGCCTTCTCGGCCATCATCCAGTGTTCGGCAGTCGGATAGCTCAGGCCATCGATGGTAAAGGGCGCATGCCACCACTGGCTGAAGCACGACGCGGTTATGCGGCCGTCCTTGGACGGCTGATGGCCCCAGAAGAACAGAAACTTCTGCCGGGGCTTTGCGCGAAAGGCTTTTTCAAGCCACGGTCGGTCGTAAATCATGGGCGAATGGAGCAAGGCGATAGGCCGGCTTGTCAATGCTCCATCCAGGGTGGGGTAGCGAAGATGAGCAGTCGGCGCTGAATGCGATGAAATGCTGATCTACAGCGCCATCTTGTAGCCCAGATGACTGGCGGTGAAACCGAGGCGCTCGTAAAAAGCGTGCGCCTCCCGTCGACCTTTGTCCGTGGTGAGTTGGACGAAGCTGCAATTACGCGAACGGCACGTTTCAATCGCCCATTCGACCATCAGCTTGCCGACGCCGCGCGAGCGCCATTGCCGGGCGACGCGAACGCCTTCGATCTGGCCGCGCCAGGCACCCTTCCTGGAGATACCCGGAAGGAAGGTGAGTTGCAGGGTCCCGACCACTTGCCCGGCCTCGACAGCCACGGCCAGCAACTGGTTGGGATCGGCATCGATTGCGCTGAAGGCATCGAGATAGGATGGCGCAAGCGGCGTGGATGGGTCTTCCCGGTCTGCGCCGAGCACATCGTCGGCAAGCATTGCAACGATCGCCGGCAGGTCGGGCGCCTGCGCGCGACGGAATTCGATCTCGCTCATCGCGCGAAGACATACGGTGCGACGTCGGCGATCGCAATATCCGTTTTGACTTGCAAGGGAGGCCAGCGCCTTCAGGTGCTCTCGAGCGCCCAGAGGCGATGGCCGTAGCGGCGGAAGAAGCGGGCGAAGAGGCGCTGCTGTCTGGCACGGGCGAGGTCGGCGGCGCGCCTTTCCTGCCGCCAGCGCGGCATGTTGCGGAACATCGACAGGAAGCGGGCGGCGTCCTCGAGTGCCTCCTCGGCTGTCTGCGCCGGGCGGAACGCCGCCAGGAACAGAACGCGGCTCGGCTTCATCTGGTCAATCGCCGCCTTGCGCTGGCGATGGCCCTGGCGTGCCTTGCGGATGCCGTCCTGGCGGATGGCCGCGAAAGCGGCAAGCAGGGCCGGGCTGTCGCCGCTATAGCCGCAGGCATGGGCGAACTGGGCTGGGTTCATCGTCGTTTCCTTGCTGCCGGCCGGCTGCGGTTCTGTGGCTGGCGCCGATTCCAGCCCGCATGATATATAAGCATAACTCAAATAGTTGAACAAGCGAAACTTTAACTCTGATGTAAGCGGAACCGACTCGACTCCGCCCCGAAAACCGATAATGATGTGGAACAAAGCAGGAACAATGGGGATGGGCTATGGCATTGGCGGGCAAGGAAGCGACGATCGCCGATGTCGTCTCGATTGCCGTCGAGTGCATCGATTGCGGCCGTAACAGGTGGTGGAAGCCGGCCGAGCTCAAGCGGCATGGGGTGAGGCCGGAGACGCCGCTATCAGCGCTTTCGGGGCGCCTCATCTGCAAGGCTTGCCGTGCCGATGGCCTGCCGGGCGCCGCCGTTTCGATCCAGGCCGCCTTCATCGACGACCGGCAACGGGTGCGCGCCGAGGCGCGCCTGCTCAACGGTCGAGAGCCGGAGCAGTCGAGGCGGGCTTGAGGGGAGGGCGTGCTGCTCTTCCCTTCTCCCCTTGTGGGAGAAGGTGGCCGAGCGAAGCTCGGTCGGATGAGGGGTGCTGGAAGGATCGCTACTAGGAAGATGTAAGGCTCTAAAAATCGTTCCGTATTTTTGACGCCGAGTTTCTTCCAGCACCCCTCATCCGGCTCGGCGCTGTGCGCCGATCCACCTTCTCCCACAAGGGGAGAAGGGAAAACCCTCCTCAATACCCCAGCAGTTCCTTGAGCGGGATGACGCGGAAGACGTTCTTGATGGCGTAGCGGTTGAAGGTCAGCGTCTTGGGCGGATTGTACTGTTCGACGATCAGCTCGGCGGCGGTGCGCTTGACCAGCTTCTTGATGAAGGCCTTGCCGTTTTGCTCGTTCTCTTCGGGCAGCGTCTCGATCACCACATGGTCGCCGGGCACGGCGTCGCGGCCGCCGCAATAGATCATCTCGCCGGGCTCGTAGCGCGGCACCATCGAATCGCTCAGCACGTGCAGCGCAAACACATTGCGCAGATGCCGGATCCCCGGCGGCCGCTGGACATAGCCGGCCGGCTGGCCGTTGAAGGTGAAGTCGCCATCGTCGCCGCCGACGGCGGTGCCGAGAAGCTGGATGTCCATCGGCCCGGCGGGCAGGGGGCCGGGATCGGTGACGATCTCGGCATCGGCGACCGGTCCGGCGTCATCGAGGAAGACGACCTCGCCCTTGCCGAGCGCCACCGGGTCGACGCGCAGGAAAGCGGCGGTCTTCAAAAGGTTCTCGGTCTTGGGCAGGTTGCGCCCGGTCTCCCAATTGCCGACGGCAGCGACGTCGGTGTCGTTGTGCTCGGCAATGTGGCGCATCACCAGGCCGCGCTGCTTGCGCGCCCGGCGGATCGCCGCTCCGACCTTGATCGACAGTGCAGTTTTCGCCATGGCTCCATCTGAGACGTAAGATTCGGTTTCGTCTATGCAAGAATCGCTTGCATTGTGATTTGAGTTATGCTCTTATGTTGGCATGCACAAGTCGCTTCACCAGCTCTCGGTCATCGAATCCGCCGTTCAGCGTGCCGGCAGCGTTCGCCTGGAGGCGGTACCCCAACCGATCGCCGAGGCCATGCATGTGCCAACCCTTTCCCCTTCGTCGCGGCTGTCCTCCTCCCCGGCCGGGACGATGCCCGAGGCTCGCGCCTCGGATCCGGCAGCGCAAGCGGCCGGAACGGCCGGAGCCGTTCCCCTCACGGCTCCGGCCACGAATTACCTGCCGGTCGGCAATGCGGATGCTGCGGTTTCCTGCATCCGCACCGAAGACGGCACGGGCATCGCGTTCGACAAGCGGACGGGCAAGGCAGTGTCCGGCGCAACAAGGCAGGCGGCCGAGATGAAGCTCGACCGCAGCAGACCACGAGAAGGCTGACCGCCTTTCAAGCCTGAGGCGGGCGAAGCCGGCGCCGCACACACAACCATCTTTGCAGGGAACAAAACATCATGGCCGCCCGCTATTCCGCCTCTGAATTGGAACAAATCGAGAACTTATTGATGAGCGGGCTGTCGGCCGCGAAGATCGCCACCCGGTTGACCGCGCTGGGCGGCCGCCCGGCCTCGCGCGCAGCCATCATCGGTATCGTCCACCGCACCGCCCGTCTGCGCGCCATCGGCCTTGCCAGATCCAAGGGCCGGTGTGGCGGACGCTCGGGCGGCCGGCTCGGAGATTCGGCGCCTGAGCCATCAAATGCCGCAAGCCAAGCGGAGGCCGATCCGAAGGCCGAGCCACGCTGCCGCCCCGCCAGGCTGTCGGCCAGGCTGGCGCCGCCGGCCTGGCAGCCGGGTCCGGCTCGGATCACCGGGTCCGATGGCGGGCCGCTCGAAATGCCGGCGCCGCGCCCGATCGCCGCCGGCGGCCGCCAGCCACATTTCGCCGCCATGCGCTTCATCGATTGCCTTTTCGACCGTTGCCGCGCGCCGCTCGACACGACGCTGCAGGAGGATGCCGAAAACGATGCCACCGGCAGTCGCCCCGGTTTGGACATGCTGTGCTGCGGGCTGCGCACAAAGCCTTCGAAAAGTTACTGCGCCTATCACGCGGCGCGCTTCCTGCGCACGCTGCCGGCCGAAACGATTTGAGCCCAGTGGATGACGGAAATTCGCCAGAGCCCGACGACAAAAAACCAGGAGGACCGAGCCGATGAGCAGCAAAACCGCCCAGAAGACCAAAGCCAGGCCGCCGCGATTGCCGAAGGGCGAGGCCGAGCAGGTGCGCATCCGCAAGGAGATCGGCCATGATTTCGCGCTGAAAGACGACAGGTTCGGCCGCAAGCGGCTGGCCAAAGGAACACAGGAGGCGGCGCGCCTCTATGAGGTCTCCAATGACGGCCACACTGCGACCGGCGGCATCGTGCGGGTGCGCAATGTCGACCCGCTGAGCGGCCTCACCTCGCTGTCGCGCCAGCAGCGCGAGGCGGGGATGCGCTACCGCCAGGATTTCCGCAGTTCGTCGGAGGCAACCGCCAAGCCGATGGCTTGGGCCGAGCGTGTCGACGGCGGCCGCACTGGCAGCGGCGTCGCAGAACACATCCTGGCCGCCGGCCGCGACCATGCCGAGGCCACCAGGGCGCTTGTTCATTGGGAGATCGCCGGCATCGTGCAAAAGGTCTGCTGTGCCGACGCAACGGTCAAGAGCCTGGCCGAACAGGCGGGCGAACCGCGCGACGTGGTGGTGAAACTACTCAAGATCGGGCTCGACATATTGGCCGTGCATTACGGCATGATGCTGATGCGCAAGCCGAGATGAGGAGCCCCGCCGATCCGGCCGGCACTACCGGCCGGATCGATCCGTCAACGACGGCAGACACGGATTCTTTCGATGATCCGGTGGTGATGACGCCAGTGCCTGATGACTTCGGTATGGCACCGCCGGTGGTACCGGTACCGGTAGCGCGGCGCGTAGTCCTCGTTATAGACATCATAGCGGTAACGGGGGACGTACTCATCGTCGTAATCGGAATACCGATGGTGGCGATAATAATAGTCGTCGTCATAGCCGTTGCCGATGCCGATCGTGACGCTGCCGCCGGCATTGGCCGGGCCAATCACGGAAGCCGCCGACGCGATGGCGATCACCGAGGCAAGCAGGAGCTTCTTCATAGCTACCTCCTTCATTAACGTCCCTCTAATAGAAAAACCCGCGAGGGGCAGGCTCGTTCCACAAATTAGCAAGATGCCCCGAACCGAGAGCCCCAATTAGCGCCGCGTGGGCGAAAACGCCTCTGGCTGTGCGGCAGGGTGGCCGTCGACGCAAGCCTCGAGCTGTTGTGGTCCGCGCCGTATGTATCCCGGTGTCCCGTCAAACAGCGACAATCAGGCGGTGCCAGTCCCGTCACCTTGCCGATCTATAGGACATGCCCCAGTTCCAGCAAAACGAAAGCGGTCGCACCCAGCACAGCAAGGGCGTAGGCCGCATAAAGAACAAGCAGCATCACCTCAAAGTCCCGGACGAAACTAGCGGCAATCCTGGTCTCCTGAGGCTCCGCTTTCTCGATGCGGTCGGCTTCCAGCTGCTCCGTTGCCACGACGAGGCAGACTATCCTGTCGTTGTCGGCCGCCTGCAATATCCGTTCGGTCAAATCGACTGCAATCACTGGGTCATCGGCCAACTGATCCCGCGATAGCCGGCTTTCAGTGACGGTCTGGATTTCACGCTTTCTCACGCACGCATAATTGTGCCGACTAAATTAGGTTCCACTGAAATACATAGTAAAATACATAGATTGCGTCCACCCGATCGCGATGGGTGAGGCGTGAGCCCAACTGGGCGGGGAACCCCCGCCCGGGGTCCGCATTTGTCGACCGTCGAGGCGAAATCTCTATCCGCATCCTCCGATCAAAGGGCGCGGGCTTCTTCATAGGCTGCTACGATGCGCCAGTGCTGGTAGGTCGCAATGCTAAAGCCGCCAAACCTTCATATCGCGAACGCAGCGCCGACGTCTTCGGTTCTGACCGGTTATGACGAAGATCGCATGCTTACTTATATCCGGCTGCTCGACGCTTCGGCGGAAGGGACCGATTGGCGTGAGGTCGCCCGCATCGTTCTGCATATTGATCCGGAGCGGGAGCCGGAGAGGGCTTTCCGGGCGTGGGCGACACATTTGGCGCGTGCACGATGGATGACCAGGAAGCGGAACGAACTGCGCCAATTGCATGATGAGTGGTGGGGATGAGCACCATCTAGGAACCGCCGTCCCGGTCTGGCCGTTGAGGGAGGAGGCCAACATGGAAAAGCGACCAATGACTTCTTGGCGAGCCAATACTTTCGAGCTGTGCTGCCTTCTTGCAGTTCCGCTGTCGCTTATCCTTACCGTTTTACTGGCTGGTCTCATCCTTAGCTGACCTGGCGTGGGTTGCTCGCCAAGGGCTGGTCGGTCGTGATCCGACAAGATCCCGCACTGTTACTTCACAGCCGCCGCCATCACATTCGAAAACAGCGCCCGTTCCACCGCCGGCTCCAGCGTTTCGGCGAAGGGCGTTGCCAGGTGGTGGCGGTCGCGGAAGGCTAGTTTGCCGTCGATGAAGACGTGGCAGGTGGTCTGGTCGCAAAACCGGTCGGTCATGTCGATGTAAGTGGCGTTCGGCGTCGAGCGCACGATGTCGCGCTCGACTGTGGCGATGTCGTCGTTTGCCGCCATGATCCTCGGCGTGTCGCATGTCGCGGGCGTCTGGCCCCGCCACAGCGCGCGCGCCACGCATTTGTCGGCGTAGCTTGCATTGTAGGGAACGTCCCTGATGACCGCGACCTTGATGCCGGCCTGGCTGAAGGCCTGAAGCGTCCAGGTGAGGCCCGTCCGCCACTGCGCTTGCCAATCGGCGTGCTTCAACTCCTCGGGCGATTCCTTCATCACATTGCCGATCGAGAATTCCGAAATCACCACCACTTGCGGGTGCAGCGCGATGATGTCCTTGACCGACTGCTCGCGCCACTGGTCGCATTCGGTGTAGTCGCGCTTCAGCCGCCAGTTCCAGGTCGTCACCCGCGAAGCTCGGCAGGAGGATTTGAGAAAGGTGACGACGCGAAAATTGTTCTTCTCGGCCGCCTTGATCAGCGGCGTCGACCAATGGTCGGCATGCGAGTCGCCGAACAGCACGACCGAGCGTTGGGCATCCTTGCGGCCGAACATGCAGGGCTTCGGCTTGACGGTCTCGAAATCGAGCACGCAGCCGCCATTGGTCGCGCGCACGGTGGAGAGTTGGGCGGCGCTGTCGGCGATGACGTGCTGTTCGGGGCTGAGATTGTGCTCGGCAAAGCGCGCATTGCCATAGGCCGCCACCACGCCGGCGCCGGTCAGCGCGACGGCGGGCACCAGCGCCCGCGCTGCTCCGGCCATCAGCCAGCCATTGCGGCGGATCGGGTTCTCGACGAAATGATAGGTGAACATCGACAGAAGCAGCGTCAGCGCCGCGCAGGCAAAGCGGTCCAGGATGGACAGGTTGGGAACCACCATTGCCGCGTAGACGATGACTGGCCAGTGCCAGAGATAGAGCGAATACGACAGCCGGCCCAGCCATTGCATGGGCGGCAGCGCCAGCACTGCGCTCGGCAGATTGCGGCCGCCGCTGCCGCTGAGCAGCAGCAGCACGGTGCCGGCGACAGGCGCCAGCGCATTCACCCCGGGAAACGGTGAGTCTTCGTCCAGCATCAGATAGGCCCAGGCAATCAGCACCAGACCGAGGCATGCCTGGAGCGTGGCGAGCAGCGGCCGGTCGCGCCAGATCTTTGCCGGCGCCATGGTCGCGAGCCCGCCGGCGGCGAATTCCCAGGCCCTGAGCGGCGAGAAGTAGAAGGCCCAGGGCTGCGACACTTCCGTCAGCCAGGCGCAGGCGGCGAAGGAGGCTAGGCCGGCGAGGCCAATGACGATTATAGCGGTGCGCTTGCCCGGGCGCAGCCATGCGGCCATCAAAAGCAGCGCCGGCCATGCCAAATAGAATTGTTCTTCGACCGACAGCGACCAGAAGTGGATGAAGGGGTTGTTGGTGGCGTCGGCGGCGAAATAGTCGAACGACCAGCGGATCAGCCAGAGGTTGATCATGTAGGCGGAGGCGAACATAGCGCCTTTCGAATAGAGCGCCTGTTCCTCCGGCGACAGGATGAAGTAACCAGCAAACAGCGTGGCGAGAATGACGAACAGTGCCGCCGGCAGCAGGCGCCGGGCGCGCCGGGCGTAGAAGCGCCAGAGGTTCAGCCGCCCGGTTTCGGTTATTTCCGTAACCAGGTGTTTTGTAATCAGGTAGCCGGAGATGACGAAGAAGATGTCGACGCCAGCAAAGCCGCCGGGCAGGCCGGAGAGACCAAAATGGAAGGCGATGACACCCGCCACCGCCAGTGCGCGCAGCCCTTCGATGTCAGGCCGAAATGATGCCGACACAATCACCTCGTGCAAGGAATGCCCACCTCGCAGAGGCTCGACCCGATGCGCCGATATTGCAATGCAACAAATCTAACGCAGTGCAACATAGGGCGAGGGGACAGGCTCCTCCCACTCGTCGCATGGGCGATTCGCTCACATTGGCGGTTCAGTCATGAGGCGATTGATATGGAAGCGAAGGGTGCCGAGGCGATCAGGCCTTTTTCAAAAACTCGGTCTTCAGCACCAGGCCCTTCACCTGCCTGGTGCTGCATGCGATCTCGCCTGGATTGCCGGTGCCGGCAATGCCATGCGGAGGCTAACCGGCGGGCTGCGAGCAGACGGGACCGCTCGGGGTGGCATTGCCACTCCGCGACATGCGTTCCGACCAGGCCATGCCGATGGCGCCACGGCAATCGAACAAAAGCCGTGGCCTTCATTGCGCGGACATTCCGGCGTAGCGACATCAAATGGCTGAACGCCCGCCGGTGCAGACTGGAAGGTCGCACAATGGCGGACCTGCCCGCCTTTCGCTTGGTCCGTTATTGCAATCGGCAAGAAGCCGGCGGTCACTTGTTACCGAGCTGGTTGGCCATCTTGCAGAAGTCGGCATGCGTCTTGGCAATGCCGGCGTCGCTGCATTCCTTCAACACCATGGCCCGGTCGCTCGTGGACATGGCCATCCATGCGGTCTTGAATTCGGCTTCCGACTTCATGCTCTTCATGCCGGCGTCGGTGAAGAAGGGTGACATTTTCTGCGGATCGTCGAGCGCCGAAGTGCCAGTGGCACCGGCGGCGAGCGCTGCGCCGGTCATCATCGAAAGCGCCATCGCGCCCATGCAAAGCATCTTGATGTTCATGATCATTCCTCCTGAGCTGCTGCTTTGAGGTTGTCCATCAGCGATCTACGAAGGAACGGTGTTTTGACCCAAAAGTTCCGCGTTCTGGCGCAGACATGGAACAGGATTGCCCGTGACGCCATTTATGCAAAAAATTCTACCGTGACTGAATAGCCGCGCTGCCGATCTGAAGCCCGACAAAGCCAACGAAGGTCCAGGCAATCGGTGTCCAGTTGGGGGAGGCGCTGCGACGTTGCACGCCGGCTCAATATGCCCGATCATGACGACGGCGGGGCGGAGGTATAAAGTGGCGGCAAATCGTCGAAACGGCGCGCACCTGGCGGAGCCCCGGCGGGCGGGTATTGTTGCCGCTGCCAGGGCGCTTCCGCACACATCGTTGCCCAGCGTAGCGTCGGTCGTGACGGCCGTCGCGGCGCTCTATTTCGGGCGCGAGGTCTTTCTGCCGATCGCAATCGCCCTGCTGCTTACCTTTGCGCTTGTACCGATGGTGTCGGCACTCAAGCGCGCCGGCATTCCGCGTCTTCCTGCCGTGATCGCGAGCGTGCTCGGCGCATTCACGGTGCTGGCGCTGTTCTCCTTCATCGTCGCCACGCAGGTTAGTGAACTGGCGCAGAACATCCCGCTTTACCAGGCTAATATCCTGACCAAGGTCCGGTCCCTCAAGGACACCGGCGTCGGCGGCGGTATCGTTTCCAGATTGAGCCGGGTGATCGAACGCGTCGGCCAGGAACTCGACAGACCCGGACCTGTGCAACCCGCCGCCGATCAGCCTCCGCGGGAGCCGATCCCGGTCGAAATCGTCGCGCGCGAACGACCGCTCGAGGTTCTCCAGAATCTGATCGGCCCGCTGCTGAGCCCGCTGGCATCGGCCGGGCTGATCGTCGTGGTCGTCATATTCATGCTGCTCGAGCGGGAAGACCTGCGCGATCGTTTCATACGTCTCGTCGGCTACGGCGATCTGCATCGAACCACCGAGGCGCTGCAGGATGCCGGCAAGCGGGTCGGCCGATATCTGCTCATGCAATTGGTCGTGAACATCGTCTATGCCGTACCGATTACGTTCGGGCTTTGGGTTCTGGGCATACCCAATCCATTGTTGTGGGGCTTGCTGGCGCTGGCGCTGCGCTTCGTTCCCTATATCGGCCCGGTCATCGCGACGCTGCTGCCTCTGTTCCTGGCGCTGGCCGTGGCGCCCGGCTGGTCGCTCGTGCTATGGACCGCCGGGCTTTTCGTCGTGGTGGAACTGATCACCGGCAACGTGATCGAACCTTGGCTCTACGGCTCGCGCACCGGGCTGTCGCCATTGGCCATCATCGTGGCGGCGATCTTCTGGACCTGGCTTTGGGGGCCATTGGGCCTGGTTCTGTCGACGCCGCTCACGGTCTGCCTCGTCGTGCTCGGCCGCCATGTGCCGCAGTTCGAATTCCTCGACGTTCTGTTCGGCAACGAACCCGTGCTCGAACCGCACGCCCGGCTTTACCAGCGGCTGCTGGCCGGCGATCCCGAGGAAGCGACAGACCATGCCGAGGAGATGCTGGAGGAAAACTATCTGGTCGAGTTCTACGACAAGGTCGCGATTCCCGCACTTCTGCTCGGCGAGCAGGACCGTGTGCGTGGTGTGTTGAGCGATGAGCAAAGACAGCAGGTCGCCGGCAGCGCGCTGACGATGGTGGCGAACCTCGACGACAGCGCGCAGGAGGAGGCGGAAGCGGACGATACGGCCGCGGCCGAGGACAACGGCGTACGCGAGGACAAGCAGATTCAGGGGGAGGACGAGGACGACACCGAACTGCCGGATGGCACGGGCATGTCGGTGCTGTGCGCCGGAGGGCGCGGCGAACTCGACGACGCCGCTGCCGCCATGCTGGCGCAGGTGCTCGAAGTCCAGGGCGCTACGGTGTTGAGGGCGAGCTTCGCCGATCTGGAACCGGGAAGCATTCGCCGCCTTGAACTCGACGCCGTCGATACCGTCGTCGTCGGATTTTTGAACCGCGATTCCGTCAAGCACGGCCGGTTCCTGGTCCGTCGGCTGAAACGCGCCAAACCAAGGTTGCGGGTGGGCGTCGTATTGTGGTCGGAGCCCGACAGCGACAACCAGGAGGCAGACGCCAGATTGGCCAATGAGATCAACGCCGATTTCGTCTCACACGGCATGGTCGGCGCGGTGATCGGCGCGTTGTCCAGCGCTCCGCCGGTGGCGCTGAAGGCCACCGCCAAACGCCGCATGCGCCGCCTGACGCCGGCGCGCAAGAAAGAGCCGCTCGCCGCGGCAAAATGAGACCGCAGCTCGCTCTCAAATCCAGAAATACCGCACGGTATGAAAAAACACCGGGGCGGCGAAGACCAGGCTGTCGGCACGATCCATCATGCCGCCATGGCCCTCGATCAGATGGGCCCAGTTCCTTCACCCCTGGTCGCGCTTGATGGCGGAGGCGACCAGCCCGCCCAGAGAGTTGCCCCTCCTCGGTGGCCTGACCTTATTCAGCCACCTTCGCCACGATGCAATCCAGCGAAGGAAGTGGCGTCAAACCGTCCCTAGTTCCTTCTCTTGGCTCGGCGTTTCCGTCCCCTTCAGCAGCACATTCATAGGTCGCTTGAATCACCAAGCCCCGGATTGTCGCGTCGGGAAGCGTCAAGTAGTCGAAGTATCCATCCTTCGTTGGAAATCCTTGCAAGTAATCAAGTGCGGCATGGACGCATCCGTCAAGCGTTCCCGTGTCCTTGTCGCGAAAGTTGAGCTCGTTTACCAAAACGACACCTACGGACGCCCAAGTGTCTCTGCTTATAAACTTATAAGCCGTACATCCGTTTAAACTGACCTCCGCCTTTGCAACGAAATCTTTGTATGATGGCAGCAGGCGGGAACTGGTTAAGGCCGACGCGGCAAAGGCCGGGAAAAGACCATTCAGATCGCCTCTGAGAACTTTATATCGCTCGATCGAGCTGCTTACGTTCAGGCGATCGGCTACAACTTCGTAGGGCCGACGCCATATTGGCCAAACATAGATTTTCCTATCATACGGCAGCGATCGCAAATAGTTAACGGCTGCGTCTTTAGTGGCCTGCGCACGAACAACTTCTTTTTCAGTCGGCCAAGCTCGACTGCTCAATAGCATCACTGACAGCGACGCGTATAACCATATCTGGAGCGCCCTATAGGTCATCATCCCACCGCCAAAGAACGTGCCAGAACTCTCTGGCTGGAGGAGGCTTAACAGACCTTAGAACGAAACGGCCAGCCAGATTGCTGCATTAGCTCGATTCTTAATGACGGAGGGGGGCCTTTAAGTGCCGAATGCGATCAGCCGTGTCGGGCACCCCGCTTGCAGCTGAATCGCCCCTCACGTCCAGAAATACCGCACGGTATGAAAAAACACCGGGGCGGCGAAGACCAGGCTGTCGGCACGGTCCATCATGCCGCCATGGCCTTCGATCAGATGGCCCCAGTCCTTGACGCCCTGATCGCGTTTGATGGCGGAGGCGACCAGCCCGCCGAGGAAGCCCATCAGGCAGGCGATGAAGGCGACGCCGGCTGCCTGCAGCGGCGAAAACGGCGTCAGAAACGACAGCAGCGCGCCGAGCAGGCTCGATGCCGCTAGCCCGCCGACCAGCCCCTCCCAGGTCTTCGACGGCGAGACCGTCGGCGCCAGGAGATGCCGGCCGAACAGCTTGCCGAAGATATATTGCAGCACGTCGCTGCCTTGCACGGTGATGATCAGGAAAGCGATCAGCAACAGGTTGCGGCCTTCGAAGCCAGGCACCTCGAGCGTCAGCAGCGCCGGCACGTGGCTGACGCAATAGACCGAAATCATGACCGCCCATTGCTGCGCCGAGACGCGCTCGAGAAAGCGCTCGGTGTCGCCGTGCAGCGCGGTGATCGCCGGCATTAGCAGGAAGCAGTACACCGGGATGAAGATGGTGAACAGGCCATACCAGGCGGTCCACACCAGCCAGTACTGGAACGGGATGACGATGCCGAACATGCCGAGCAGCACCCAGTGGTCGCTGCGGCGGCTGTGCGTCAGCGTCACGAATTCGCGCAACGCGGCGAAGGAAATCAGCGCGAACAGGATGGTCATGCCGGGGCGGCCGAAGAAGAAGGCAACGGTGATCGCCACCACCATCACCCACCAGGCATTGATGCGCTGGGTGAGGTTGACCAGCGTCGGCGACAACGGCTTTGGCGCGCGCCATGACAAGACGCCGGCGACGACGCTGGCGCTGATCAGCACCGCCAGCAGGCCGACAATCAGAATGAGGGTTTCGTGCATCATCGGCAGCATTTTGCCTTGGTCCTCAATCGTCTCGCTCCGGCCGGGGGTTCAGCGCCAGCAGCGTTTCGCGGGCGCGGTCGAGAAAGGCGCGGCGTTCCTCACCAGGTTGAATGGCGATCGGCGCGCCGAAGACGACGCGGCAGAGCAGCGGCACCGGCACGAATTGCCCCTTGGGCAGCACCCGCGACATGTTCTCGATCCAGCAGGGGATGAGCTCGACATCGGGCCGCGCCATCGACAGATTGTAGAGGCCGGAGCGGAACGGCAGGAGCGGTTCGTCGGTCATGTTGCGCGTGCCTTCGGGAAACAGGATCAGCGAATGGCCCTGGTCGAGCACCGACAGCATGATCGAGATCGGGTGCTGCGTTTCATCCGTCCACTGCCGGTGGATCAGCACGGAAGACAGCATGTCCTCAGCAATGAACCGGCGCAGCCGCGTCTTGCCCCAATAATCGGCGGCCGCCACCGCATGGGTACGGGCGCGTTCCTTCTCGCTGAGGCAGGCCGACAGCAGGATGAAATCGCCGTGGCTGGCATGGTTGGCGAAGTAGATGCGCTGCCGGTCCGATGGCTGGCTGCCGTTCCAGATCGGCCGCACGCCGGTGACCGCCCAGGCCAGCGCCGACAGGCCGACCGAGGTCACCGTCTGCAGCAGGGTATAGGTGCTGACGCGAAGCTTTGTCATGGACGGGCTCAAAAGAATGCCGCGACGAGCGAGGCCGCCGCGAACAGGCCGAACGCGATGCGCTGCTTGGCGAGCAGGCGGCGCGTGCCGGCCATCCGCTGCTCGAGCGAGCGGCCGCCGGCCGCCGTGGACTTCAGCCGCATGCGCGCCAGCACGTCGTCGATCGCCGCGCCGCCGCCTGCCTCGCTGGCGTGGCTGGCCATCAACCGAAACAGCAGCGCGTCGAACAAAAGCAGGGCCGAGAGAATGATTGTGGCTATGGCACTTGCGGCGGCGATCTGCCAGGCTACCGCGGACAGCGACGATGTTTGCGGCGCAGCCGCCAGGCCGATGACCGGCGCCGCCAGGAAGGCAGCAGCAATCAGCAGCAGCGGCCATGCCACCTGCACCATCAGCCCGGCAGCGAACGCTTCGGCCCTGTCACGATAGAGGGTCATGCCGGTGCGTCCGTGCAAAGATGCACCGGCCGGCCCGCGGCGGCGAGCTTGCCTCGCGCCTGATCGGGCGTGGCGGCCCGGCCGCTGGCGACCAGCCATTCGGCGACCACGGCGGCGCTGCGTTGGAAGCCGAGCGCACAGCAGACCAGCACCGCGCCCTGCTTCTGCGCCGCCTCGATCGCCGCCACCGCTTGCGCACGCGCCTCGCGAGACGGCGGCAAAAGGTCGACCATGGGCAGGCTCACCCAGCGGATCGAGGCGCCACGCGGCCTTTCCAGTTCGCCGGCAAGGTCGATCACCGTGCCGAAAGGGTCGGCTTCGGCGGTGGTCGGAAAACGGCCAAGGGAAACACCGTCGGCAATGACGATATGCGCCGGAAGCTTTCGCGTCCATGCCCACACATTGGCCTTGGCGCCAAGGCGGTAGGGCCAAAGCAGTAGACGGCTGGCCAGCGACACGCGGCCATCGGCTGTTTTCTGGAACACTTTGGCGCCGGCGCCGGCATAGGCGAAAGCGACTATGGCCAGCGCCAGTGCCGGCCACAACAGGATGAGCCACAGCGCCGAGACCAACGCGCCGGCAGCGGCGCCGGTCAGAGCAAGGCTTGCGCCGAGCGCATAGAACAGCGCCAACCGCCGCGCCTTCGGGTCAGCGCTCAGGCGGAAGCCGGTGAACGGCAGCTCGCTGTTGCGCGGAAACAGCCACAGGGCGAAAAGGCCGAGCAGCGCGCCGGTCGGAATGTCGATGAAATGGTGCTGCCACGTCGTCAGCACCGAGGCGCCGATCAGGAAACACCAGACATGCCAGGCGAAGCCGGCGATGCCGGTCAATCTGTAACGCCAATGGTCCCAGATGATGACCAGCAGCGCGATATGCAGCGACGGCGCCTGGTTGAAGGGTTTGTCGAAGCCGCCGAGCACGGCGAACAGGAAGCCGGGCAGGCCGCTCGTCTGCGGGCGCACGAAGGTTGCCGTCAGCGGGAACAGGATGAAGCAGGCGACGGCGACGAGCTGCGCCGTCAGATAGCGGCCGGCAAGGCGGTCGACGCCGCTCTTCGAATTGTTCAACAGCAACGACAAACCATAGAACAGGTTGATCGACCAGTAGGGCGCGATCGTCCAGGCAAGGAACGGGATGCCATGCTCCCAGCCGAAGACGATGCTGCCCACATCGTCGCGCCGCGACGCCAGCCAATTGGCGAAGCCGTAGGTGGCGTAGAAGAACGGCGCCAGAAATGCCAGCCACAATGCGGCGCGCAGGACTATCCCGGGATACGGCTCGCGCGGCAAGGCCGGAAGGGCAGGGGCATCGCGAGGTAAGGCAGAGGCAGGCAAGTCCATGTTCAGACGCGCCGCGCGACCGAAACGGTGAAGATGCCCCACTGGTCGATGCGCTGGTCGAGCTTCTCAAACCCGGCGGCCGCCACCAGCTGGTCCATCTCGGCCTGTGTGCGGCGGCGCATCACCCAGGCCTGGCCGCCGCGATGCGAGGTCAGGCTGCGCGCGATCATCTCGAGCTGCGGATGCCAGGGCTGGTTGGTATAGACGAGCAGGCTTCCCGGCTGCATGGCGGTGGCCAGTCCACCGAGCGAGCGGGCGATCACGGTATTGTCGGAAAACAACTCATAGAGTCCCGAGACGATGGCGAGATCCGGCGCCGGGTCGAGCCCGGCCAGCATCGTGGCGTCGAAGGCGTCACCTTGATGGAAAGTGACGCTCGCCGGCAGCTGGCGCTCGGCGATCAGCTTGCGGCCGAGCGAGACGTTGAGCTCGGAGAAATCCTGCAGCCGTACGGTTGCCGGCGGCTCGGCGCATTTCTGCACGGCATCGAGCACGTAGCGGCCATGGCCGGCGGCGATATCGACGATATGGACCGGCCGGCCGGCGGCCTTGAACGAGGCGGCGGCGCTGCCGATCAGTTCTTCCAGATGCAGCTTGCGCTGGCGGATGCCGCGCCAGCCGATGGCATCGAGAAAGGTGCGGTCGATCATGCGGCCGATGGGGCTGATGCCCCGCGCCTCGTTCTCGTAGACATAGTCGAGCGTCGAGCCCGAATCGAAGCCGGTGGCAATCCCCGTCTTCATACCGGACGACAGCCAGGCGCCCATGCGGATCGAAGCGCGGCTCATTGCCCAGTAGAGGCCCCTTAGCGACAGCAGCGGCAGCGGCGAGGCCAGCCGGTCGGCCTCGTCGCGCGTGTAGCTGGCGCGGTCGGCCTCGGTCAGGTCGATTGGCTTTTCCGACGCCGCGAATTGCTTTTCAAGGAAAGGCCTGATCAGGTCGAGTGCCTTGTGGCGGTCGCGCTCGCCCAGCGTGTCGTGGAAGAAGCCGGGCAGCACATGCCGCTCCTTGGCCGGGCTCGCCAGATTGACGAAAAACTCGTGCTGCGGTTCATGCCGCACCACCCAGTCACTGCCGGAGATCAGAAGCTGTGTCGGCACAGTGATGGCGCGGGCGTCGGCGACGATGCGCGCGGCATGGTCGTAGAGCTCGACCAGGATGTTGGAGGCGATCGGCCGGGTGATCAGCGGGTCGGCGTCGAAGGAGGCGATACGCTCGGGGTCATGCGTCAGGAATTTCGCCTTGACGTAGGAATTCACGAAGAAGCGGCCCTTCAGCTTCTGCCACAACGCAATGCCATGCTTGGCGAAGGGCACGTAGAGCTTGACCGAGAAGGCTGGCGAGGCCAGCACCAGGGCGCGAATGTCGGGCGCGTAATCGTGCACCCAGGCGGCGGCAAGTACGGCGCCGAAGGATTGCGCGATCAGCGCGATGTCGCGCCGGGCAAAACCGTCGCTGTCGATCTCGCGCACAAAACAATCGATGTCGCGCACCAGCGCGGCAAACGACGGCGCATAGCCGCGTTCGCCGGCGGAGCGGCCATTGCCGCGCGCGTCCCACGCATAGAAGGCGTGGTCGGGCATCTGGAACTCGTCGACCAGATGCGCCATACGGCCGCCATGCTCGTGGCCGCGGTGGAACAGCAGGATGGCGCCCTTGGGGTTTTCCGACAGCGCCGGCCAATAGCGATAGAAGATCTCTGTGCCATCGTGGCTCTTGAAGCTGCGCTCCTGCGCCACCCGCTCGATATTGACTGAAGCCACGGCGGCAACCGTCTGTTGGTGAAGCATATTGTTCTCCCTGGCGAGACCGGAATTCAGCTACCGCTCCCGTTAAGGCCGCTGCGTATCCGGTTGATGGCGGTCGCCAGCGAGAGTGTAGCCATGGCCGGAAACACGAGCGGCGTGAGCGCCGGGACCCACAGGCCGGACGCGATAAGCACGGCGAGGATGCCAAGCGCCAGCGCCCGGTCGCTTTTGCCGAACGGGCCGGCATAGTTGCGCCCAGCTCCGGCCGCGATGCCGAGCACGCCGGCGAATTCCGCGATCATAGCCGCGATAGCGAATGCAACGACGCCCCAGGCAGGAAAAATGACGGTAAAGGCCAGGATCAAAGCGAGATCGGAGACGACATCACAAAGCTCGTTGAGATACATGCCGAGCGTCGAGGCCTGGCCATGTTCCCTTGCGAGCATGCCGTCAATGGCGTTTAGCGCCATTCGCGTAAACAGCACGAGCGGCATCAGCAGAAAGACCGCGCGGCGGCCTGCAAGGGCTGCCACCGCAAGGCCGGCGGCGAGCGAGAGGGCAGCGGCCAGCAGTGTGATCTGGTTGGCGGTGACGCCGGCCTTGGCCAGGCCGTCGGCAAGCGGCCGCAGCCTGGCCTGGAAGGCCGGTTTCAGCGCATAAAGCGTCGGCATGTGCGAACCCCCCGGCCGCGGTGCAAATGATGTTGGCGAGGATGGTCAATTGGCGCGCAAGACGCAAGGGCGGCGCCCTGCCACTTTTCGACATCCGGATATGTCGGCGCTAGCTTTTCCTGTCATTGTCGACCGGGAACCGTGCTGGCAAGCTTTCTTCGGCCGTGGCCCAGGCGCGACTATGATAACGCCGCAGGACGAGAATGCATGTCGCGAAGACCGCCAGCCCGCAAATCACGCCGGGCGACATGCCTCCGCCGAAAGCGGACTTAACAACGATGCCGGTGAAGGCGCCGGCGATGGCGCCGTTGATCGTGCCCACCATCCCAGCGGTGGTCATGAAATATTGCAGCGGCGAGGGGCGGAGGCCCTTGTCGACCAGCACCGCCGAGAGGTCGTCATGCGTGGAGTTGACAAGGTATCTTTGCAGGACCGGCGCCAGCTCGACGAAATAGTGGCGGATCCTGGCCATGCCGCGGGCATGCACCATGTCCTCGATGGCAACCTGCACAGCGCGCACGAAGGTGACCAGGCCGATGAAGAAAAGGCAAGGTAGCAAGATAAGGCTGAACAACACGAACGGCCTGCCCATCTCCGTGACCTGGGCGACGAAGGACAAGGCAATCGTTGCGCTCGAGACCGAGGTCAGGAACAGATTGGCTCGCTGGTTCGCTTCCTGAATGGTCGCGGCGCGAGCGTTTTGCAGCACGACATGCTCGGTCGTCAGGCACCGCAAGACTTGCTGCGCCTGGTCAGGCGGAACCGGAGCGTCAGGAGAACGGGTCATCGACATTGCCCGCTTCTGCCCGCCGGAACCGGCAGGGCAGAAGCGGGCATCGTCCTGCTGCGAGCCATCAGGACTTGCCGTTGCCGCCGTTGATGGCGATACGCTTGGCCTTGGCCTGAGCGCGCTCCGTCTTCGGC